>CAIXIJ010000133.1 GCA_903919455.1 uncultured Acidimicrobiaceae bacterium
CGCGACTCGTCCGGCCCGATCTCCTCGAGCACGAACCTGACCGCCTGGTCCTTGAACTCAGGCGTGTATTCCTTCCTTACTGGCATCTCCTAATCCTTCCAAAGTCATGGAGGACCTGATGCAAAACCCCGGCCGGTTCAGTCCTTCCTTACTGGCATCTCCTAATCCTTCCAAAGTCATGGAGGACCTGATGCAAAACCCCGGCCGGTTCAGGGTTCGGCCGTGGGGGCCAGAGGCTTAGCCCAGATCCGGCGGCAGGCGGGAGCCCTCATTCGACTTTCCGAACGGATCCAGTTACCGGCGAAGTGACCCACTACACCACCTGGGAGCCGAACCCGCAGAACCCTCTGGGCTATGACCCGGTCCTCCGTTACGACGGCGTGGGCGGCGCGCACTTCAACAAGATCGATCAGATCGACGTTCCGACACCCCACGTCCAGGGACCAGGCATACCCGGCGGAGTACGACCCGCACAACCTTGGGAGATCCCATGGAGATGAACAGCTTTGACTTCATCGTCGGATGGTTCGCTGCGCACTGCGACGGCGAATGGGAACACGACGTCGGTATTCGTGTCGCGACGCTGGACAACCCGGGGTGGCGCGTTGACATCCGAATCGAGGACACCGAACTCCAGGGCATCGAAATCGACTGGAAGGTCGACGAGCAATCTGAGCAGGAATGGCTTCAGTGGCGTGCGACGGGGCGCTTCTTCGAGGCCCGCTGCGGGCCAAAGGATCTCGGTCGGGCATTCGATGCGTTCAGGCTGTTCGCGGAAGGCGATCGCTGACGTGCGTCGAATGGCGCGATGGGTTGCATGGTGGCTCTTGGCGTTCGCGATCGGCTCGATGCTTTCAGGTCCTGAAGTCGTAGCTGCGCCCGCATTCGCCTACGACGCCCCCGCCGCAGCGCGCGTCGACGCTGGACCGTTCACGCCCGCCGAGGCCAGTCCGACGCAGTTCGGCGGTTCGCGGGAGGAGTCTGCTTCGCTCTCTGTCGAGGCTCGAGGCACGTCTACGACCTCTTCCGGCTCATTCACTGCCACAGAAGCGGCAACGTGTGTTGCGCTCGACGCCGTCCCTTGCCTCTGAGCGCTCGTCGCGGGCATCGCTGTCAGTGCAGATGGCCGTCGGGGCCATCGGCGATGACTGCGGTGGTGGGGGTCAGGGGGCGCCGGTCACCCAGACGGTGGACGGGCCGTGCAGCTCCACCGTCTCGCCGGGGGCGAGGTAGGCGGCGGCGCCGTGGGGGAGCGGTGGTTCGACGCCGTCGGTGCACAGCAGCACCTCGCGGCCCTTCGCGGTGTGCACGTGTGCCGCGCCGACATCGATGCGACGCAACGCGAACGGAGCCCCAGGCGTGGGGTAGCTCCAGCAACCGGGCGAGGTCTCGCGAGCGTGCACGATCGGGTCCACCAGGGGCTCGAACCGCAACACCTGGAGCAGTTGGTCGACGTCGATGTGCTTCGGCGTGAGGCCGCCGCGCAACACGTTGTCGCTGGCGCCCATCACCTCCACACCCACGCCCTGCAGGTAGGCGTGCAGATTGCCGGGCGTGAGGTAGATGGCCTCGCCGGGCAGCAACCGCACCCGGTTGAGGAACAGGGTGACGGCCACGCTGGGCTCGTGCTCGTACATGCCGTCGAGGCGGCTGACGAGCTCTGCCTGCGGCGACGGATGCCCGTCGCAGTGACGCACCAGGGCTTCGCTGTCCACCGTGCCGCGATAGATGCCGCTCACCACGGCTTCGAGGCCCTCGTGGAGCAGCTGCTCGGCCACGTCGTGGGCGCCGATGGCGTGCAGCAGCGCCACCGTGTCGGCCACCGGCCGGAAGCCGCACAGGGCGTCGAACGGTGTGAGCGCGCACAGCACTTCGGGCTTGGCGTTCGGGTCGCGATAGATGCGTGTCGGGTCGTCGAGCCCGATGCCGGCCGCATCCTCGCGGCGGAAGCCGTCGGCCGCCTGCGCCGCGTCCGGGTGCGTCTGCAACGAAAGCGGTTCGTCGGCGGCGAGCAGCTTCACCAGATAGGGCAGGTCGCCAGCGATGTCGGCCAAGGGCCGGCCATCGGCCAAGGTGGATGGCCCACCCGGGTGCGTGCCGAGCCACCACTCTGCCCATGGCTGCCCATCGGGTTCGCAGCCGAGCATCGTGGGAATGGCAACGCTGTCGCCCCAGGCATAGTGCTGCACCACACCCGTCAACGGCTGCATGTCAGAACAGCCTCAGCTCGTCGGGCTTCATGCCGCGCAGTTCGTCGTAATCGACCTCCACCACACGGAACCCTCGCGCTTCGGCGAGTACCCGGGCCTGTGGTTTCACGACTTGCGCCACGAACACACCGCGCACGCTACCGAGCGACGAGTCGAGATGCAGTCGTTCGATGTACCGGGCCAGTTGCTCCACGCCATCGATGTCGCCGCGACGCTTCACTTCGATGGCCACCACCTGGCCACCGGTGTCGCGGCACACGAGGTCGATCGGGCCGATCGCGGTGGGGTACTCGCGGCGCACCAGGGTGAGGCCGTCTTCGATGGCGTGCGGCGACGCTGCCAACAGTTCCTGGAGGTGAGCCTCCACGCCGTCCTTCTGCAGGCCCGGATCCTCGCCGAATTCGTGCGCGGTCTCCGTGAACACCTCCAGGAGCCGGATGGTGAGTTCTTCACCCTTGGGGTTCGTGACCGTCCAGTGATCGCCGTGGTCGACCAGCGTGTTCGGTGCGTTCATCCAGTTGAGCGGCTTGTACGCGCCGCCGTCGGCGTGGATGGCGACGCAACCGTCGGCCTTCACCATGATGAGGCGAACCGCTTCGGGCAAGTGGGCATCCAGTCGACCTCGGTAGTCGACGGTGCAGCGGGCAACGACAAGACGCACGAGTGACGAATCTAGCGAACCGGGTCAGCGGCCGACGTGGTCCCTCATCCGCTTCTGAATGAGATCGCGTCGCGCTTGCAGCTCGCGGTAGGTGAGGCTGTCGATGTCGTTGTCGATACCAAAGCCCGCCTTCACGCCATCCATACTCAGTTCCACCGACGTGTGATCGATGCCGAGCTCGCGACCCAGGCGTTCGCCGTGGCGTTCGGCAAACATCATGCTGATGCGGGCGATCTCGCTGAGCAGATCCAGGTCGGGGGCGAGGCGGGCGATGGCACCATCGAGGAACACCATGTTCTTCACATAGAGCATGAGCTCCTTGGGCAACCGGGCGCCGTAACCGAGCAGCGCCTTCACCACGCGCTGCACCTCCTGCACGAGTTCCTCACCGGACAGCGTGGTGGGGTCCACTCGGGCCTCGTCGAGGCGAAGGTCGCGGATGACGGCATCCAGGTCGGTGTCGGCGGGCAACGCGCCAAGGTCGCGCATCGCAGCCATCTGCGTGGGGATGTCGTTCGTGGTGGCGCCGAGCATGAGCCGCAGGAAGGCAAGGCGACGTTCGCCGGTGAGGCGGCCGACGATGCCGAAGTCGAGCAGGGCGGTGCGGCCGTCGGGCAGCACAAAGAGGTTGCCGCCGTGCAGGTCGCCGTGGAAGACGCCGTAGACCATGGCGCCTTCCATGAGGGCCACCATCGCCGTACGCACCACTTCGTGCGTGTCGATGCCGGCTTCTTTCATGCCCACCACGTCGTCGAAGTTGAAGCCGCTGAGTCGCTGCATCACCAGCACTCGACGCGTCACCAGCGTGGGGTGGGGCCGGGGCACCACGTAGCCCTGGTTACCGAGATCGTGGAGCATCGCCGCCACGTCGACCATGTTGGCCGCTTCCATGCGGAAGTCGAGTTCCTCCACGATGGTCTCGGCGAACAGCTCCACCAGAGCGGGTGGGTTGGCCAGCGAGGAGATAGGGATGCGACCCACCAGGAACGGGGCCAACCAGGCCATCACCCGAAGGTCGTTGCGCACGAACTTCGCCACCGTGGGGCGCTGCACCTTCACCACCACCTGCTCGCCGGTGCGCAGCGTGGCGGCGTGCACCTGGGCGATCGAGGCGGCCGCAAGGGGCTTGGGCTCGAAGGAGGAGAACATGTCTTCCAGGCGGCAGCCGAGATCGGCTTCCACGACGGTGCGCACCACGGAGAACGGTTCGGCAGGCACCTGGTCGCGGCACTTCTTGAACTCGTCGACCAGTTCGGCCGGGAACAGGCCCTCGCCGCTGGAGATGATCTGACCCAACTTGATGTAGGTGGGGCCCAACTTCTCGGCCGACCTGCGCAACCGCAGGGAGATATCGGCTCGGCTGGCCTCGGGCGTGGTGTAGCGGCCGCGGCGCTTGTGCAGCAACCATGGGCCGATGGCAGACACCAGGGTGCTGACCACGCGCACCACGCGACGCCCGGGGGGTGCCTTGCGTGCCCTGGTGAGGCTGGGCACCTCGGCTTGTGCAGCCGCCCGGAGCTTCCCGGCGAGCGACATCCAGCGGATCTCCTCGCGTTGCAGCGTCCAGGGGCCTTCCTCGGTGAAAGCGGCCCAGGAGCAGTCGTCGAGCGGCGTGTTCGTCATGGTGCCCCCATGATCGCAGCGGAACCGCCCACCTTCCACGCGGACGGGTGTGTCATGGCTAACATCCCGTCACCAACGATTGTCTGGGGGGACATCATGGGCGACCGCTACTACGTCACCGACTCCGATCTTTCGGAGCGCTTTCCGATCTATACCCGAGCCAATGTGGGCGAGGTGTTTCCGGATCCGGTCACCCCGCTCACGGCCGACACGGCCCTATTCGACGCCGAGCTCGGCTGGCGCGACGCATGGATTCGAATGGGCGCGTTCGAGGCCGACGAGTTTCCCGACGACACGTTCTGCCAGCTGGGGGTGCAAGGCGGCTACTGCTATCTCAACGCGTCGCTGATCCGCCTGTTCGGCGAGCGGGCGCCAGGCCTCAGCTGGCAGGCGATGGACGAGCAGTTCTTCGGTGCGCAACCCGGCATCCCGCCCTACGAGGAGATGGCTGGTGATGTGCGGCCCGATCTGTCGGAGAAGATCGGTGCCACGTTCGGGTGGGTGTTCGGTCAACAGAGCCTGTCGGACCTCACCGAACTCACCGACGACCGGCGGATGACCAAGGAACTCCGCGACAACCGGCCCGACTACACCACCTGGACCATCGAGGCCGTGTGGGAGCGCTACCTGTCGCTGGTTCCGCAGCACCGTGTGCTCTTCTCGCACCACCTGTTCACCACCTACATGGCCACGGTGCCGGTGGGCGTGATCAGTGGCGTGGCCACCGCCGTGGGCCGCCCCGACCTCATCATGCCGATCATCGCCGGCATCGGCGAGGTCGACTCCGCCGAGCCCAGCCACGCGATGTGGGCGTTGTCGCGCCTGCCGCTGGACTCGAAGGAGTTCGAGGACGGTTTCGCGGCGTTCCTCTACGAGTACGGCAGCCGTGGCCCCAACGAATGGGAGAGCCGTTCGCCGTCGTGGGAGACCCGCCCGGCACTGGCGCTATCGGCCATCGACCGCATGCGCCAGGCCCCCGACTCCGCCAACCCCGCCGGCCACCACGCCGAGCGTGCTGCCGAGCGTGAGGCCGCCTCGGCCGAACTGCTGGCCATGGTGGAGGCCGACCCTGCCACCCACGGTCAACTCGCCGCCGCCATCGCCTGCTCCAAGGCGTGGCTGCCCGGCCGCGAGCGCACCAAGACCAACAACATCCGCCTGATTCACGAGATGCGCATGGCCATGCGCGAGATCGGTCGCCGCATGGTGGAGGCCGGTGCATTCGACGAGATCGAAGACTTCGGTTTCGTTCGGGTGGCGGAGATGCCGTCCCTGTTCGCGAACCCGACCTCGCTCACCGAGATGGTGCGCGAGCGTCGCGCCGAGTACGACCGCCTCGTGCAGCTCGAACCGCCGTTCGTGTTCGTGGGTCGCACCGACGGGCCCGACACGTGGCCGCGCCGCGATGCGGCGGCAGCGAATGTGCTGGGCGCAGATGATGTGCTCGCTGGCATGCCCGGCTGCCCCGGCCAGGCCGAGGGCATCGCCCGCGTGGTGCTCGACTCGAACGATCCGTTCGCACTCGAGCCGGGCGACATTCTCATCGCGCCGATCACCGACCCGTCGTGGACACCGCTCTTCGTGCCCGCCGCCGGTGTGGTGGTGGACGTGGGTGCACCGCTCAGCCACGCCATCATCGTGAGCCGCGAACTGGGCATCCCCTGCGTCATCAGCGCCACCGGTGCCACCCGCCGCATTCCCAATGGCGCTCGCATCCGTGTGGACGGCAGCACCGGCATGGTCACGGTTCTCGAACTTCCCTGACCCGCGGTTACGGTCGCAGCAATGACTGCCACCGCCACACCTACCCAGAGCGCCGAGGACATCATCGACGTAATGGGAATGAAGATGGCCTACAAGTGGGTCGTCGCCATCGTCTACGTGTCGGCGCTGTTCCTCGACATCCTCGACACCACCATCGTGAATGTGGCACTCATCTCGATGGGCCGCGAGTTTCAGACCGACGCCGTGGAATGGGTAGTGCTGGGTTACACCCTCAGCCTCGCTGTGTTCATTCCCACCAGCGGGTGGCTCGGTGATCGGTTCGGCACGAAGAAGGTGTTCATGTTCGCCCTGGCGGCGTTCACCTTCGCATCGCTGGCCTGTGGCTTCTCGCAGAGCATCGGCCAACTCATCACGTTCCGCGTGCTCCAGGGTGTGGGTGGCGGCATGCTCACCCCGGTGGGCATCGCCATGCTCTTCCGTGCGTTCCCGCCGGCCGAGCGGGCCAAGGCGTCCACCATCATCATGGTGCCCACGCTGGTGGCACCGGCGATGGGCCCCGTGCTCGGCGGCCTCATCACCACGCACTTTCACTGGCGCTGGATCTTCTGGGTGAACGTGCCGATCGCCCTAGTGGCGCTGTGGTTCGGTCTGCGCTACCTGCGCGAGCACAAGGAACCGTCTGCCCGACACTTCGACCCGCTCGGTTTCGTGTTCTCGGGGGCAGCGCTCGCCCTCATCGTGTACTCGCTCAGCGAAGGCCCGCGCGCCGGTTGGACCTCGTTGCTGGTGCTGGGCACCGGTGCCGCGGGCGTGCTCGCCGCTGTGATCACCGTGATCGTGGAGTTGCGGGTGGACAACCCGATGCTGGAGTTGCGTCTGCTGGGCAACCGCATGTTCCGGCAGTGCAACACCGTGAGCTTCTTCTCCATTGCCAGCTTCCTCGGGGTCACGTTCGTGATGCCGATCTACCTGCAGAACCTTCGCGGTATGTCGGCGCTGGCCAGTGGCCTCACCACGTTCCCGCAGGCCTTCGGCGTGATGGCCTCGTCGATCATTGCGGGCAGGGTGTACGCCACGGTGGGCCCACGCAAGCTGATGTCGGGCGGCTTCTTCGCCGCAGCAATGGCCATCGCGCTGTATACGGCGCTGGAGGTCGACACGAACCTGTGGCTCATCCGCGGGCTGATGATGCTGCGCGGCCTGTGCATGGGCTTCGCGTTCGTTCCCATGCAGGCCGCCAGCTACGCCACCATCCCGCCGGCGCAGAACGGTCGAGCATCATCGCTATACAGCACTCAGCGCCAGGTAGGCGTGTCGTTCGGCGTGGCGGTGTTGGCGTCGGTGCTGGTGTCCTACGGAGCCCTGTCGCCCGACCTGTCGCCAGAAGGCATCGACCACGCCCTCACGGGTGTGCACGTGGCATTCGGCATTGCCGTCGGCTTCGCTGTCCTGGCCTCGTTCTTCGCACTCTTCATCCGCGACGAAGATGCCAAGGCCACGATGGTCGCTCGTTCCCGCGCAGCCTGACGGCAGCGAATGTTGAGCGCGGTCAGAACCCCGAGCCGTGTGCGTGGTCGCACAGGCGGGCTTCGCCGGCGTTGATCTGCCCGGCGCCCACACCCTCGAGTGCGGCGAACGGGCCGCACTGATGGGGTGTGATCCAGACGTGGATCATCGGTGCAGGGCGGAACGCCACCAGCGGCGGGTTGCACTTGCCGCCCGAAGCGATGACACCCGCAACACGCGGCGCCACCGGATCGTCGGTGAAGCACAGGTTGTCGTGGATGTGCCACTGCATGAGCGCACCGCCGATGTTCGGCACCTCGTCGAGCTTCATGGTGTCGGGCAGCATGTACATCGCGCTGACCAGCTTCTTCGAGCCGTCGGGCTGCGGCTGGTACACCAGGCTCTCCGGGTGATCCGGGTCGAGCGTGGTGTCGTCGTTGATCCAGTCCCAGTTGATGAAGTGCTCGTGGCCGGTTGCGGCATCACCGATGCTGTGGAAGCCAGCGGCCTCGGCGGTACGGTAGTCGCTCCACATCGGCAACCGCACCAGCGTGACGGCCACCAGGTTCTCTGCTGCGGCCTGCTGCTCGGGGGTGACGCCCGAGATGCCGGACAGGTCGATGGGCTTGGTGGGGTCGTACGGCTGCGGGGTGGCGGCAGGTGCGGCAGCACCGTGGCCTTCGTGGCCGTGGCCGCACTGGTCGGTGCGCTGATCTTCCGGCACTGCGGCCTGGCCTGCGCCGACGCCCTCGAGCGCGGAGAACGGTCCGCAAACATTCGAGGTGATCCAGACGTGCACCATCGGGTTCTCGCCGCCGGTGTTCACGCCGCGTGCGCACTTGCCATTGGCGTCGGTGAGGCCCACCACGGTGGCCTTACCATTCACGCGGTCCCAGCAGAGGTTGCCGTGGTTGTGCCAGGTCATCAATGGACCAGCCCAGTTGGTGAGCGCAGGGTCGTCGGTGGGACGCGCGCTGGCGATGAACATCGCGCCGGCGAGGGTCTTCTGATCGCCCTTCACGGTGTACACCAGCGACTCGGGAGCGTTGGGGTCGAGGATCACGTTGTCGGGGATGAGCGACTGCTTGATGAAGTGCTCGCTGCCGGTACCGGCGTCGCCGATGCTCACATAGCCATCGGCCTCGGCGGCAGCGGTGGTGCTCCACTTGGGCAGAATGCGCTGGGCATCGGCGATGACCTTCTCGGCCCGGGCCTGCTGCTCGGCGGTGACGCCAGGGACCCCGGAGAGATCCATCGGCTGCGCCGGGTCGTACGGGCGCGGCCAGTTGGCGTTCGCCGCGCCCGGGGTGGTGTCGTGCGTGTGCACGGTGTCGCCGGTGGCGGTGGCGGGGTCGTGCGTGTGCACGGTGTCGCCCGTGGCGGGGTCGACTGCGTGGTCATGGTCATCGGCGCTTTCGGCGCCAGCGGCGAGGCTGCCGGCGTCGGAGTGCGCGTGGGTGTGGGCGTGCGTGCCACCGGTCCACATGGCGGGAATGGCGAGGGCCGCAACCACGAGCGCCGGCAGTGCCAGACGAGTGGGGGCCGCGGGGCGCTTGCCCACCAGCAGTGCCGCGATAGCAGCTCCGGCGGCTGCGGCACCGAGCGCGGCGCAGATGGTGTCGGCGAACTGGGCCGCCTCACGCGTCCCGAGACCGTCGATCCAGGAGATGCCCATGATGCGAGTGGCGAGCCATCCGCCGACGGCGGCGGTGTTCACCGCAGCAACACCGAGCGCAGCGGCACGGTTGGGGCGCACCAGCGCCCACAGGCCCACACCGAGTTGGAGCACGGTGATGACCACGAACAACCGAGCGAGTTCAGGGTGCTCGGCGTGAATGCCGGTGGCCGCTGCGTGGACAGCACCCGCACCCAACGACGCAAGTGCGGCGACGGTGAGGCCCGGATAGCGCTCCGTGCTGGGCGGATTGGACGGCGTGGGGACCACGGGAAGGGGAGTCGACTCCATGGCGAGATTGTACGGCATGCCTGGCAGCCGGGCGTGTCGGGAGTCACTTTTCCGACGAATCACCCGAAGTTCGGTGGCCGCTTCTCGCGCAGGGCAGCGACGCCCTCGCGGTATTCGTCGGTGGTCATTGCCTGGGCCAGGAGGCGTTGGGCTTCGTCGATTGCTCCCGCGGGCGATTGGCTGAGCAGATCGTTGTACAACTGGGTCTTGGTGGTCGCGAGGGCCTGCGGCCCCACGCCCGTGGCGAGATGCTGAGCGTAGGTCTGCGCCGTGGCAAGGGTGGCCTCGCCGTCGGCCTCCACGCCGTTCCACAGACCCCACGCTTCGGTCTCGGCGGGAGTGACCACGCGTCCCGACAGCAGCAGGTCGGCTGCGCGGGTGACGCCCACGAGCCGGGGGAGTTGCCAACTCATGCCGTATTCGGCCGGCAGGCCCAGCCTCGGGGCTGCGGTGGTGAGTTTCGCGTTGGCAGCGCCGAAGCGCAGGTCGCAGAACAGTGCGAGTGCCAGGCCCACCCCGGCGGCCGCCCCGTTCACGGCGGCGATGATGGGGAACCGCAACGCGAACTGAAACGCGAAATCGGCATCGAACTCGGGCCGTACGCCGTAACCGGGTAGCGCGAGGTCGGTGCCGAGCCCAGGGTCGTAACCTCCACGTTCGGCATGGCCCGCCAGCGCCTCGCTGTCGCCGCCCACGCAGAACGCCGGGGGAGTGCCGGTGACCACCACCGCTCGCACGGCAGGGTCGGCATCGAGCAGAGCGAGCACGTGCCGGTACTGCGTGTGCATTCGGCCGGTCCAGGCGTTGTGGCGATGCGGCCGGTGCAACCACACCGTGGCCACGTGGCCATCCAGCTCGTAGCGCACGGCATCGAGGTGCATGTCAGTGCTGGCGACCCTCGGGATGTCCCCACAGGGCCTCGAACACGTCGGGTGCGTACTCCTTGCGGCACACCACGAAGTCGGGCAGCCATGGGTCGCGACCGTTGTAGACCAGGGGCGTGCCGTCGATGCGGCTGATGTGCAGCCCGGCAGCTTCGGCCACCGCAGCGGGAGCGGCGCTGTCCCACTGGTACATGCCACCGTCGTGCACGTAGATGTCGGCCTCGCCCACCACCACGGCCATTGCCTTGGCCCCGGCCGAGCCCAGGCGCACTGCGTCGGCGCCGAGGGCGTTCGCCACGATGACGGCTGCCGGTGGGTTGCGGCTGCGACTGGTGATGACGCGCGGGATGTCGCGCTGTTGTGCCGGCAGCGTGGGCGCAGGGTCGGTGGAGAACACCATGTCGAGCGCAGGCAGGCTGACAGCGGCAGCACCGAAGCGGCCGTGGTCCCAGAGGGCAACGTGCACGGCCCAGTCGTGTCGACCGCGCTCGCCGTACTCGTTGGTGCCGTCGAGTGGATCAACGATCCAGACGCGGTCGGTGCCGAACCGACGCGGATCCTCCACGCCCTCCTCCGACAGCACGGCGTCGTCGGGACGAGCGGCGCGCAGTTCGGACATCAGGAAGCGGTGGCTCTGCAGATCGCCGTGGTCCATCACCTGCCACGAGGGTGCACCCTTGCCCACCATCTCGTCGCGGAGTTCCACCAGCAGTCGGCCGGCCTCGACGGCGAGACGTGTGGCGAGTTCGCTGTCGGTCTCGGTGCTCATCGGCGCCCGACGCGCATGGCGTCGCGCACCAGGGCACGCACCTGCTCTTCTGGGGCGCCCGACTGCACCAGCGACTGCACCTGCTGCTCGAGCCCTTCGGCGCGTGCGTCATCGAAGGGTTCGATGCGATCCTTCGCCGTGACTGCGGCGTAGGTGAGCAAGGCAATGGCGGCGAACACGATGGCCAGCCCGATGCTCAGCACGAAACCGGCGTTGTTGCCGGCGACGGAGCTGATGATGAGCCCGGCGATGCCCGCGACGAAGATGCCGCCGCACACCCTCGGGATCCAGCGGCGCGCCATGTGTCAGCGGGCCAACGGCTTGTACTTGATGCGGTGCGGCTGATCGGCCGACGAGCCGAGTTCCTTGTGGCGCCACGCCTCGTACTCGCTGAAGTTGCCTTCGAACCAGCGCACCTGACTGTCGCCTTCGAACGCCAGCACGTGGGTGGCGATGCGGTCGAGGAACCAACGGTCGTGGCTGATGACCACAGCGCAGCCGGGGAAGTTGTCGAGCGCCATCTCGAGGGCACGCAGCGTGTCGACGTCGAGGTCGTTGGTGGGCTCGTCGAGCAGCAGCACGTTGCCGCCCTCCTTGAGCAGTTTCGCCAGGTGCACGCGGTTGCGCTCGCCGCCCGAAAGGTCGCCGACCCGCTTCTGCTGGTCGCTGCCCTTGAAGTTGAAGCTGGCGCAGTAGGCGCGGCCATGAATCTCGCGGCCGCCCACCTTCATGTGCTCCACGCCGCCGGTGATCTCCTCGAACACCGAGGCGTCGGGGTTCAGGGTGTCGCGGCTCTGGTCGACATAGGCGAACTGCACCGTGTCGCCCACGGTGATGCTGCCGCCATCGGGCTGCTCCTGGCCGGTGAGCATCTTGAACAGCGTGGTCTTACCGGCACCGTTCGGGCCGATGATGCCGACGATGCCGGCGCGGGGGAGGGTGAACGACAGGTCGTCGACGAGCAGGCGGTCGCCGAAGCCCTTGTTGAGGTGCTGCACCTCGATCACCGTGTCGCCGAGGCGCTTGCCCACAGGAATGGTGATCTCCAACTTGTCGGGGCCGCGCTCGGCGGCTTCGGCCTCCTGCTGCAGCTTGTCGTACGCCGACAGACGGGCCTTGCCCTTGGCTTGGCGAGCCTTGGGCGACATGCGCACCCATTCGAGCTCGCGCTGCAGGGTGCGCTGGCGAGCCTCGTTGCTCTTCTCTTCGCGAGCGAGGCGCTCCTGCTTTTGCTCGAGCCAGCTGGAGTAGTTGCCCTCGAACGGAATGCCGCGACCGCGGTCGAGTTCGAGGATCCACTTGGCCACGTTGTCGAGGAAGTAGCGGTCGTGGGTGATGGCCACCACGGTGCCCGTGTACTCCTGCAGGAAGCGCTCGAGCCAATCGACGCTCTCGGCGTCGAGGTGGTTGGTGGGCTCGTCGAGCAGCAGCAGATCGGGATGGCTGAGCAGCAGGCGACACAGCGCCACACGGCGGCGCTCACCACCCGACAGCTTCGTGACGTCGGCGTCGTCGGGCGGGCAGCGCAGAGCGTCCATGGCGATCTCGACATTCCGCTCGAGGCTCCAGGCGTCGGCGGCGGCGATCTTGTCTTCGAGGTCGGCCTGCAGGGCGCCGACCTTCTCGTAGTCGGCATCTGGGTCGGCCCACATGCCCATCACTTCGTTGTACCGATCGATGAGGCCCTGCACGGCGGCGACGCCGTCCATCACGTTGCCCTTCACCGTCTTGGTGGGATCCAGCTGCGGTTCCTGGGCGAGATAGCCCACGGTGAAACCGGGCGTGAGGCGTGCCTCGCCGCTGTAGCCGTCGTCGAGACCGGCCATGATCTTCAGCAGAGAGCTCTTGCCGGCACCGTTGCTGCCGAGCACGCCGATCTTGGCCCCCGGGTAGAAGGACAGCGAGATGTTCTCCAGCACCGTGCGATCCGGTGGGTAGAAGCGAGCCAGCTTGTAGCAGGTGTAGATGAATTCGTGCGCCATGACGGCAGGCAGGCTAACCGGCCGGACCGGCTCGCACATTCCCCCATCTCGCGGCGCGAGAGTGTTATGTTCAGCTCCGAACGTTTTTCACAAGAAGGGGGTACGGAAAGTGCTCGCAGAAAGTTTTTTCGCACGGCAGAGTCTCGGGGATTGGGGCTTCCGCTGGTTGCACATTCTCGCCGGCATCATGTGGATCGGCCTGCTGTACTACTTCAACTTCGTCCAGGTGCCGGCGTTCGCCGCATTCGGTGACGAAGCACGAGCCCGCAACATCGCCATCGACAAGGTGGCCCGCAAGGCGCTGTGGTGGTTCCGTTGGGCGGCAGTCAGCACGTTCGTGACCGGCATCCTCATCACCATCATCACGCCGAACTACTTCTCGGAAGGCTTCGGCAAGAGCGCTGGTGGCATCGCCATCAGCTTGGGCATGCTGCTCGGCATCATCATGATGCTGAACGTGTGGGGCGTCATCTGGCGCAACCAGAAGGTCGTGCTGGCCAACGCTGCCAACGTGCTCGGTGGCGGCGAAGCCAACCCCGACGCTCCTGCCGCCGGTCGCAAGGCCGTGATGGCCAGCCGTCAGAACGCCATCTTCTCCGTGAGCATGCTGTTCTTCATGGTCTTCAAGGGCCACAACCACTACGCCACTGCCCCGCTCAGCTCGGGCAACACGGGTGCCTTCTGGGGCATCACCATCGTGATCGTCGCCATCCTCGAGATCAACGCTCTGGGCCTCATGCCGTGGAAGACGCAGGCCAACAAGGGCCTCAACGTGCTCTACGACGGCAAGGGTGTGCGCAACCCCATCATCGCAGCGTTCGGTCTGTGGGTCGTGATGTTGATCCTCTCGGAGATCTTCCTCAAGGGCTGATACTTCAGGAGCGCATCGCCTCGGCGAGCGCGTGAATGTCCAGACTGGCCACTGTGCCGATCACGATCACCGCTGGTGACTGGATCGGTGTGGTGGCCAGTTCGCGTAGCAGGCAGCGCGTCACGGCCTGCGCCCCGGTGGTTGCCCGGTGCACGGCGGCCACGGGTGTGTCGGCGGCCAGGCCGCCCTCCATCAGCGCTGCGGCGATGTCGGCTCGTTGGGCCACGCCCATCAGCACCACCACGGTGCCGCCCACCTGAGCGAGGGCTTGCCAGTTCACCGGCGTCTCGCCGCGCTGGCGATGACCGGTGACCACCGTGAACGAAGCCGACATGCCTCGGTAGGTGACGGGGATGCCGGCCGCGGCGGGTGCGCCGATAGCCGACGAGATACCGGGCACCACTTCGCACGGAATGCCCTGCTGGGCCAAGGCCAATGCTTCTTCGCCGCCCCTGCCGAACACGTAGGGGTCGCCGCCCTTCAGGCGCACCACCCGGCGGCCCTCGCGAGCGAGGCGCACCAGCAGCACGTTGATGAGTTCCTGGGCCACGCTCTGGCCTGGCCGCTTGCCAACATCGATGAGTTCCACATTCGGTGCCGCCAGTGCCAGCACGTCGGGACTTACCAGCGCGTCGTGCACGATCACCTCGGCCTCCGCGATGCGCCGAGCGGCGCGCACGGTGAGCAGATCGGGGTCGCCGGGGCCGGCGCCCACGAGGCTGACGAAACCGGTCATGCCGGAGTGCCGACCCGATGCAGCATGCCGGCAGCAGCGGTGCTGTGGTCCGCCGGGTCGATGAGGATGAGACGGCCAGTCTCGGGCAGTACGTGGTACGGGTCGGCCACGATGGGCTCGCTCAGCAGCAGACGCACCCGACCGAGGTCGTTCAACAACAACTCGGACGTGTCGTGTTGCCCCAGCGTGGTGGGGTCGAGAACGTGCTCGATGGAGGTGACGGTGGCATGGCCCGAGCGAGTGCCGTGCTTGAACCACCAGCGCGAGCCGGGGGTGAGCGCTCGTTCGACCATCCAGCAGATGTCCACCACGACATCGTCGCCGACGACGGGTGCCACGGGCGCATCGGCCACCAGCGCGTCGCCGCGTGCCACATCAACGTTGGTGTCGAGTTGCACCACGATGGCTTGGCCGGGGCCGGCTTCGGGAACCTCGTCACCCCAGCGATACAGGGCGCGAATGGTGCTGGTGAGGCCGCTCGGCAGCACCGTCACGGCGTCGCCCTTGCGGAACCACCCACCGCTCACCACGCCTGCCTGGCCACGGAAGTCGGCGTGCTCGCCCCCCTGGGGCCGGATGACGCGCTGCACGTGCAGACGGGCACCCACCTCCACGTGCGGATGGATCTCGAACTCCTCGAGGAAGTCGAGGAGGGTGGCGCCGTCGAACCACGGGGTGTTCGACGATGCCTCCACCACGTTGTCGCCCAGGAGGGCGGAGATAGGGATGGCCGTGACTGGTACGGGATGGGCCAGCGCGCCGACGAACGCCCGCACCTCAGCGGTGATCTCGTGGAAGCGGGCCTCGCTCCACTCCACGAGGTCCATCTTGTTCACGGCCAACACGATTGCCTGCACGCCGATCATGGAAGCGATCAGCGAGTGGCGGCGGGTCTGGTCGAGCACACCATGACGAGCGTCGACCAACACGATGGCGACATCGGAGGTGGACGCACCCGTCACCATGTTGCGCGTGTACTGAGCGTGGCCGGGAGTGTCGGCCACGATGAAGCTGCGGCGCGGCGTGGCGAAGTAGCGGTGGGCCACGTCGATGGTGATGCCCTGCTCGCGTTCAGCACGAAGGCCGTCGGTGAGCAGGGCCAGATTGGTCTCGCCATCGCCGTAGCGGCGGCTGGCCTTGGCCACGGCGGCCAGTTGGTCTTCGAACACCGTCTTGGTGTCGTGCAGTAGGCGGCCGATGAGCGTGCTCTTGCCGTCGTCGACCGAACCCGCAGTGGCGATGCGCAGCGTGGTGGAGGTGTTGTCGAGGATGCTCACGTCAGAAGTAGCCCTCGCGCTTACGGTCCTCCATGGCGCTCTCGCTGAACGTGTCGTCGGCGCGCGTTGCCCCTCGTTCGGTGATGCGAGCGGCGGCCACCTCGGCGAGTACGTCGTGCACGTCGGCCGCGGTGCTCTTTACGGCACCGGTGCAACTGGCGTCGCCCACGGTTCGATAGCGCACGACGGCATCGAACGCGGTCTCGCCCGGCTCCAGCACCACAGGGCCGCCGACTGCGAGCAGCATGCCGTCGCGCTGCACCACGGTGCGGGTGTGCGAGAGATAGATGTCGGGAAGTGGTACGGCGTGGCGCTCGATGTAGCGCCAGATGTCGAGTTCGGTCCAGTTCGACAGCGGGAAGGCGCGCAGGTGCTCGCCCTTGCGGATGCGCGGGTTCAAGATGTCCCAGGGCTCGGGACGCTGCTGCCGGGGGTCCCACCGACCCTGTCGGTCGCGGAAGCTGAGGATGCGCTCCTTGGCGCGAGCCTTGTCTTCATCGCGGCGACCGCCACCGAAGGCGGCGTCGAAGCCGTGCTCGGCGAGGGCGTCGAGCAGCGTGACCGACTGCAGGCGGTTGCGGCTGGCACGCGGCCCGGTGTCTTCCACGACACGACCCTTATCGATGCTCTCCTGGACCGAGGCAACCACGAGGCGAACGTTCCAGTCCTGCACCAGTTGGTCGCGGTAGTCGATGACCTCGGCGAAGTTGTGGCCGGTATCGACGTGCATCACCGGGAAGGGCAGACGTGCCGGCGCAAAGGCCAGTAGGGCGAGGTGCAGCAGGACGGCGCTGTCCTTGCCGCCGCTGAACAGCAGCACCGGGTTCTCGCATTCGGTGGCCACTTCGCGGATGATGGTGATGGCCTCGTCGGTGAGGGCATCGAGGTGGGCGCTGAGCTGCGCGTGCTCCATCGTGGTGCTCATACGTGGAGTCCGCATTCCGTCTTATTGCTGCCAGACCAGCGGCCGGCGCGCTTGTCCTCGCCCGGTGCCACCGGCCGGGTGCACGGCCAACACCCGATGCTCGGATAGCCGCGCTCGCTGAGCGGGTTCTTCGGCAGGTCGTACAGCTGCTGGTACAGCTCCACGTCGTCGTCGCTGAACGTGGCAAGCGGGTTCACCTTCGTGAGGCCGCGGCCGACGTCGAACGAGGCCACGGGCGTGTTGGACCGTGTGGGGCCGTCGGCGCGGCGCACGCCCGTGATCCAGGCAGCCTTACCCGCCAGTGCTCGCTGCAGGGGCAGCACCTTGCGGACGTTGCAGCAGCCCTCCGTGTCGGTCTGCCACAGGTTGTCGGGCACGATGTCGGGGGTGGGGTGCTCGATGCGAAGGTTGAGATCCAGGCGCCGACGGAGTTCCTCGGCGAACCACTTCGTTTCAGCGAAGAGGTACTGCGTGTCGAGTAGCACCACCTCGATGCCAGGCACTGCGGTTGCCGCCACGTGCACCAGCACGGCGTCCTCGAAGGATGCGGTGAGCACGAGGTGTTCCACGCCGAACTGATCTGCAGCCCAGCGCACGATGTCGGCCGGATGCGCGTGCTCGAGCTCGGTGGGCGCCAAGGTGGGCTGGCTCGGGGGAGGGGTGGTGGGCGTCATCGGGTCCGTTCTATCAGCAATTCCGACTATACCGATCAACATTGCGGTGAATAGTTGGCGCTAGCCTTTCCCCATGGCGTTTGGCTACCCCGTAATGCTCGATCTCACCGATGTGCCGGTGCTGTTGGTGGGCGGCGGCAACATCGCCAGCCGCAAGGCCGATGGACTGTTTCAGGCGGGAGCCCGCGTGACGGTGGTGGCGCCATGGGTGCAACCGGAGCTCGCTACCCGGGCATTCGAGGTGCGACTGCGCGCCTACGAGGCCATCGACCTCGATGGTCACCAGTTGGTAATGACGGCCACCGATGTGCCCGAGGTGAACACGCAGGTGGCCATCGATGCTCGGGCTCGGGGGATGTGGGTGAATAGCGCCGACGACCCAGCGAACTGCTCGTTCATCCTGCCCGCACTCACACGCCGCGGTCCGGTAGTGGTTGCCGTCGGCACCGACGGCGCCAGTCCGGCCCTCGCCCGCCACTTACGCGACCGCATTTCCACCGAGATTCTCACCCCTGGCACGGAGGCCGTGGCGGCCGAGATGGCACGTCAGCGTGCCGAATTCCATGCACAGGGCATCAGTACCGAGACCGTGGAGTGGTCCGGTCGGTTGAAGGAAGCGTTGGAGCGTTTCAGCTAGCTCAGCGGCGGAACTTCATGTCGACGTGGGTCTTGCCGAATCCCAGCGTCAGCGTGCCGTCGGCCCCACACGTGTACGTGGCAGTGCCGTTCAGGCCCACGACGTCTTCGATCTGGCTGTCCTCGTCTTCGGAGTTCGCCTTGGCGAGCGGGAACGAGAGCGGCTTCGCGGGGCCGCCATTCACCGAGGCGACCACGTCGAGCGAGCCCGACATCGTGGAGACCTTGAACTGCAGCGTCGTGGCGGTCTTGGTGTAGGTGCCGCTGGCCGATGCCTTGATCACGCCGGTACCGGAGACCGGCAGGCCGCCCATCACGGTGCCCGTGAACGAGCCGGTCTGGTTGGCGGTGACGATCCAGGTGTTGTCGGCGTTCAGCTTCACGGTGACGCCGTTCCCGTTCAGGGTGACATTCAGATTCGATGCCAACCCACTGCCGAGCTTGGTGACAGCGGCATTGATGGCAGAACTGGACAGCGCCCAGTTGCCGGTGGGGCAGGTGGGCGCAGCGCCACCGCCACCGATAGGCGTAAGGCCGACCTGACAGGCGCTCAACAACATCGCGCCGGCGACGGCAAGAACAGCAACACAACGACGGATTCCGTGGCTCGGATTCATCTCGCACTCCCTGGTGAGGTGGATGCGTGATGGTACCCCATCTCGCTGGCATGCTGTGACGGGGATCACAAGGGGGAACGAACATGAGCGGTTGGAACTTCGCCGATGTCTACGAGGCAGTGGCAGCCAAGGTGCCGGACCGGGTGTGTCAGGTGCAGGGCGATCGAGAGATCACCTGGCGCTTCTTCGATGCGCGGGCCAACGCGTTGGCGGCCGACATGCTGGCTGCAGGGTTGACCCACCAGAGCAAGGTGGCGGCGTACCTGCACAACTGTCCGGAGTACCTGGAGACCTACGTGGCGGCCTTCAAGGGTGGCTTCGCTCCGGTGAACACCAACTACCGGTACGGCCACGACGAGATCGTGTACCTGTTCGATAACGCCGACGCTGAGGCCGTGGTCTTCCACTCCTCGTTTACCGAACTTGTCAGCAGGGTGCGCGCCGAATTGCCGAAGGTGCGCCGCTGGTACTGCGTCACCGATGGTGTGGACCCGGTGCCCGACTTCGCCGTCGACTATCAGCACGTGGTGGGGCAGGGCATCACTGAGGCCGTGCGCGGTCCGTGGGGTCGAAGCGGCGACGACCTGCTGCTGCTGTACACCGGTGGAACCACGGGCATGCCCAAGGGCGTCATGTGGCGTCAGGACGACCTGTTCAACGTGTTGGGTTCCGGCGGCAACGCCGTCCTCGCAATTCCCCCGGCCGACACCATCGAGCAACTCGTCGAGCGCCTGGACCCTGCTGTGCCCGGCTTCGTACTGCTGTCGGCGTGCCCGCTGATGCACGGCACCGGCCAGTTCTCCAGCCTCATCGCGATGAACCTCGGTGGTGCGGTGGTGAGCCTGCCATCGCGTCACTTCGACGTGCACGAACTGCTGTCGGAAGTGGAGCGCAACAAGGTGAACTCGGTCATCATTGTCGGTCAGGCCTTCGCCGGCCCGATCCTCGATGCGCTCGACGAAGACCCGGATCGCTTCGATCTGTCGAGCGTGCTGATGATGTCGTCGTCGGGCGTGATGTGGAGCCAGGACAACAAAGAGGGGCTGCTGCGCCACCTTCCGCAGGCTGCATTGTTCGACTCCTTCGGGTCGTCCGAAGCCGTGGGCATGGGCGCATCGGTGTCCACCGCCGGCGGTGCCAGCCAGACAGCCCGCTTTCAGATCGGCCCGTCGTGCGCCGTGTTCACCGAGGATGGCCATCGCGTGGAGCCGGGTTCGGGCGAGCGTGGGCTGGTCGCCGTGGGTGGTTTCATTCCCATCGGCTACTACAAGGACGAGGCGAAGTCGGCGCAGACGTTCCGCACCTTCGAAGACCGTCGCTGGAGCGTGCCCGGCGACTGGGCCGAGGTGAACGAGGACGGCACGCTCGTGCTGCTGGGTCGTGGCTCGGTCTGCATCAACACCGGTGGCGAAAAGGTGTTTCCCGAAGAGGTGGAGGAAGCACTCAAGCGGCATCCCTCGGTGCGCGACGCCGTGGCGGTTGGCATTCCAGATTCCCGTTTCGGCGAGACCATCTGCGCGGTGGTCGAGGCCATCGATGGCGCCACTCCCGAACTGCGTGAGCTGAGCGACTTCGTGAAGGAGCACCTGGCGCACTACAAGGCGCCGCGCCACCTGGTGCTCGTGGGCACCATCGGCCGTGCGCCGAACGGCAAGGTGGATTACAAGCGGCTCAAGGGTGTGGCGCTGGAGCAGTTGGCCTGACGCTCAGGCGCTGGGCTGCCGGGCGGCGAGGTACTCATCGAGTCGACGCTCGGCGTCGTTGCCGAACAGAATCTCCGCCACTTCCTTCAAGCCGGCTGAGGCGACGATGTCGTCGTGGCGCACGACAAGGTCGATCTTGGACCTGCGTCGCATGAAATCTTCCAGCTTGGTGATCATCTCGGTGCGGGCCTGCATCTGCAGTTCCACACGGAGGTAGTCGGCGCTGTCCATGATGTCGTCGCCCATGCGAGGGTCGTCGCGGATGGCCTCGAGCATCGTGAACGCCCGTCGGCCGTAGCGGCGCCAGAGGCGGTCGGTGAGCCGTTCGGTGTCGGGCTTGGTGCGCAACGCGTCCAGCTTCATCAGCCGAGCCTGCCGGTAGAACTCGTCGCGAGTGGCCTTGGCCGGTTCGCCGAACCAGTTGTGCCGATCCTTCTCCAGAGGAACGCCCAACTCCGCCACTACGGCCGCCACTTCCTCGCCGACGTTCAGGCAATCGGTGAGCTTGCCGCCGAAGATGGTGACCACCCGGCGCTTGCGGTCGCATTCGATGGCATGTTTGCGGCTCAGGGATGTCCAGTCCACGGCATCGGTGTTACCCGCAGTGCGCTTCACCACCAGGGGCCGCACCCCGCATCGCTCGCTGATGATGTCGGCGGTAGTGAGCGGTTGAGGCAGGTCGAGCCGCGCGTTGATCTGGTCGAGGAGGAACTGGCGGTCCTGCTCGGTGACCTCGGTGAAGGGTTCATCGACGCGGGTGTCGGTGGTGCCAATGACGGAACGGCGGCCCATCGGGATGACGTAGAACAGGCGCTTTGTGTCGTCGAAGAACGCCAGCACTCGCTGATGCTGCTCGGTGGTGAGGCGCGGCACCACGAGGTGGATGCCCTTGGAGTACACGATGCGATGCTCGGTGGTGGAGCCCCAACTTTGGTTGAGATCGTCGACGAATGGCCCAGCGGCGTTGATGATGACCCTCGCCGTGGTGTGGTACGTGGCGCCGCTGTCGGTGTCGCGTAGTTCGGCGTGCCAGCGGTCGCCCTCGCGGCGGGCGCTCACCAGTTCCACGTAGTTGGCAGCCGAAGCGCCGGCCTCCATCGCCGAGCGAACGAACGAAAACACGAATCGAGCGTCGTTGTCAATGAGATATGCGTCGCGGTACTCGATGCCACCGCGTACCGAGGTGGTGTTCACCACAGGTTCGTCGCGTTCGATGGTCTCTTTGCTGAGCACTCGCGGATACCGGGTGCCGAACTGGCCGATCGCCCAGTAGCCGAATGCTCCAAGCCCGGCGAACCACGGGGCGTATGGCGACCCGTGGTCGAGGCTGGCGAAGAAGCTGATCTCCTTGATGTTGTCGGGGTATGCCTTCATCAGCCGATTGCGCGACCGGCAGAGCTTCCACACGAGGAGAAACTCGTAGTTCTCCAAGTACTTGAAGCCGCCCCACACCAGGTTGGAGCTCTCTTGGCTGGTGAAGGCGCCGAAGTCGCCGCGATCGATCAGCGCAACCGCGGCGCCACGGCCTGCCAGCGATGCGGCCGCCACGGCACCGTTGATACCGCCACCCACGATGAGCACATCGAAGGTGCCGCCGTCGATGCGGCCGAGGTGAGCGTCGCGGGAGGCCATGTGGGCATTCTGTCAGCGGGGTGGGGCAACGACTACCAGCGCTACAGGTAGTGCAGTTCGTGGGCCCGGGTGGCGGCGTCGGCCCTCGACGTGGCGTCGAGCTTGCGCAACACGTGTTTGATGTGGGTCTTCACCGTGTTCACCGACAGGTAGAGCGCGTCGGCGATCTCCTGGTTGGTCATCGAGGTGACCATGTAGCGCAGCACGATGAGTTCGCGGTTCGACAATTCGTCCATCTGATGCCGTGGTCGCGCCTGCTCGGCAGGGCGAGGCAGCGGCTGGAGCGCCAGGAGTCGGTTGATGTACGCGGATCGAGGCCGTCGTCGAGCGGCTTGCGCCACGGCGTGCAGCACGGTGCCCCCGGCCTCCGGGATCGGCAGCATCGCACCACCCGCCTCCGCCAGATCCAGCACGGCCTCCGCCGCCGCGTCGACGGTTCCGATCGAGCGATCGAGGGCGATGCGAAGGTCGTAGATGGCCAGATCGAGGCGCTCGCGGCGCGACCCGACGTGATGGTCGAGTGCAGCCCGAAACCGGTCGGCCTCGCCGGATTGATGTTGCAGGTGGGCCACCCAGGCCGAGGCCAAGGTGGTGCGAAAGCCAGCCGGTACACCATCCAGTAAGGATGCGGCCTTCGCATAGTCGCCGACGGCAAGCCGGATGGCGACCTCTGCGTGGTCGAGACGTGCGATGAACGTCGGCCCCGGCGAAGTGATGCGCAGCTGGGTGCGCAGCGCGGCGAGCTTTGCGAATGCGGCGTCGAACTGGCCGTTCGATCGCAGGATGCGTGCCTCGCCGATCGCCACCATCACACGAGTGGGAACGCGCTCGGTGCGACTGTTCGCGAAGCCGGCGCGGAGGTGAGCAGCAGCCTCCACGATGCGCGCCTGTTCCAAGAGCGCGGCGCCCATGAGGATCTGCGCGGCGGAGTCGGCGGTGCTGCCTGCTGCGTCGAGATCGCTGGCAACGACGTGTGCAGCGCTGGCGTGTTCGAGCGCCTGGTCCACCTCGCCACGCTCCAGCTCCAGAATGGCCACTGCGCTGGCATTGTCGACGACGATGAGACGTTGGTCGTGGTGCCTGGGCATCTCGCGGACCAGTTGATCGGCCAGGTCGAGATCGCCCTCCCACACAGCGGCCCGGATGCCCCAGGGCACGGCGGTGCTCGACCAGTCGTCATCGGTGGGCACACCGTGGGTACGCAGGAGCTCCATGAAGCGCGTAGCGCTGGCCACCGAGCGGGTCGCGTCGCCGGCGATCAGATGCGCGCCAATCTGTCCGGCGGCGATGTGGATGAGGTCGAGCGGCGGCGCGCCTTGGGCCACGGCGACGAGCTCGGCTCGTTCGAGTAACTCCGCCGCGCCAGTCATCTGGCCGTTCATCATCATTGCGGAGGCGTAGCCGACTGCATCGGCCGGCGAGTCGTGAAGGTGCTCGTCGTCGACCGGCGTGGCGACGTGGCCCGGTGGCGTCGGGGTCTCGCTGCCCAGGTACACGCGCACCATCTGTTCGCGG
Source organism: uncultured Acidimicrobiaceae bacterium (assembly GCA_903919455.1). GTDB lineage: Bacteria > Actinomycetota > Acidimicrobiia > Acidimicrobiales > Ilumatobacteraceae > UBA668. The sequence goes on from CAIXIJ010000133.1 coordinate 23,913, forward strand.
ATGAGTTGCGCCCCTCGGCTGCGCTCGCCGGCGCTCCAGTAGTGGCGGACTGCACTCGAGGCGTTGCCGCTGGCCAGATAGTGCTCCGCTGCGCGCCGGTGCTGTTCGCGATGGCGGTCGGGGTCGCGGGCCTGGAGTCGGTTGCGCAGCATCTCGGCGAACAGTTGGTGGTAGCGGAAGTAGGTGCCGGCGGCATCGATGCGGGTGAGCATCAGGTTGGCGGCCTCCACCTCGGCGAGGGTGACACGTTGATCGTCGCCGCTGAGGTCGTCGGGGCTGAGGGCTGCCGCAAGCTCGTCGTCGAGTTCGTCGACCACGCACGTGCGCTCGAGGAAGTCCTGGATGCGCAGCGACTGGTTGGCCACCACCTCCGACGCGAGATACCCCGCCACGGTCTGGGTGGTTCCGGCGAGCTCGCGCACGCGGGACGCAGCGTCGTCGGAGCCTCTCACCGACAATGAGGCCATTTGTACGCCGGCCGCCCACCCTTCGGTGCGATGGTGCAGCGCTTCGACATCGACGGAATCGGGTGCCACGCCGAGCGCGGCCAGCAGCGCGGCGGTCTCGTGCAACGACAGCCGGAGGTCTGCTTCGCGTACTTCGGCAACCTGACCTTCGAGGCGAAGGAGGTGCAGGCCTACTGCCGGGTCACTGCGGCTGCCGACAAGCAGACGCACGTGCTTCAGGCCTCGGCCGAGGAGGTGCTGCAGTTGCTGTGCGGCATCGAGCGACACGAGGTGAAAGTCGTCGATCACCAGGCGGAGTCGTTCGTTCAGCGCGAGGTCGTCGTTCAGGAGCGACTCCATGACGTCGGCGCTCACGTGGCCGTCGAGGGTCATCAGGTCGGCCGCTTCGCGGCCGAACGAGGCGTCGAGTTGCTGGACTGCGGCGATGAAGGCGTGCCAGAAGCGCGTGGGGTCGCCGTCGCCTCGATCGGCCGACAGCCAGGCCACGGAGCCGTCGTCGACGTGGCGGTACCACTCCGCAAGCAGCGACGTCTTGCCGCTGCCTGGTGCGCCCACGACGATGGTGAGGGGCAGCGCATCGGCCTGTTGCAGCGTGTCGCGGAGACGTTGACGCAGCACCAGGGTGTCGCGGGGTTGCGGCGCCAAGAACTTGGTGCGGGCGAACACCGGAGGTCGTGTCGCCCGCGGCAGCGGCCTGGGGGCGGGTACATCCACGGAAGTGACCTTAGTTCACCTCCGTATCGGGTTCATTCTGCCGGGGTGATTCCACGGCTGACACGGAGGCGCACGCTCAATGAACGACCTTTGACGAGGGGGTGAGGATGACCGCCGACGCGTATTGCATCACGATCGAAGGCGAACTGGACGACGTTGCGGCTGCTGCATTTCCCGATCTCCACGTCGAGCGGCAGCGGGGTGCCACCACGTTGCGCACGGGCTTGCTCGATCAGGCAGGCCTCAATGGAGTGCTCGACCGACTTCGGATGATCGGCGCCGTGCTGGTGGCGCTGCAGCGGGAACGTTCCGTCAGCGCTGGGTGACCCCGGTGAACGGCGACAGCGCCGCCTTGGGGCCGTGGCAGAACCGAAACTTCTCGCCGCTGCCGCAGGGGCACGGTACGTACGGACCGCGTCGCTGATCTTCGGCCTTCACGGTGGCCATCACATCGGCAGGTGCCTTGTTCTGTTGAAGCAACTGGGCCATCGCCGAGAACGCAGGACCCGTGTGCATGAAGAAGGCCTCTAGCCCGGCGCAGAGGTAGTTGTGGCCCGCCTCGCCGGCCTTCGACGTGATGAACCGGTCTTTCGGACACCCTCCGTTGCAGAGGTGCCGCACCTTGCAGTCCTGGCACTGGGTGGTGAGTGTGTCGCGCTTGTCCTGCCCGAATCTGCGTTGCTCGGGCTTGGCCATCAGTTCCACCATGTGTGTCTGGTGGATGTTGCCGAGCAGGTAATCGGGCTCTACGAAGTGGTCGCAGCTGTAAAGGTCGCCGTTGTGCTCGAGCGCTGGCCCGTATCCGCAGGTGGGGGCGTGGATGCAGAGCAGATGGCGACCGAAGAACGCCTCCAGCGTGACGTCGAACAACTGCACGTAGACGGTGCCCACGTCGTGGCGCACCCATTCCTCGAAGATGTCGATGAGGAAGCGGCCGTATTGCTCGGAGCCCACTGAGCGCTCGGTCACCAGATTGCCGGTCTGGGTGTAGAGGAGGCGCTTACGGCCGTCGTCGCGCACGCTCCATCCCTGGTTGGCGATGGCCAGGGTTGTCTCGCTGGCTCGCTCGACGATGGGGATGAACTGCATCCACTTCGCGCCCAACTCGTCGCGGAAGAAGCGGTACACCAGTCGGCCGTGGTCCTGGTTGGCGGCGTTCACGGTGCACAGGATGTTGAACTCCACGTGGTGCTTGCGCAGCAGACGCCAGCCATCCATCACCCGGTCGAACGTGCCGCGGGCGAGGCGGTCCACCCGGTAGGCATCGTGCAACTCCTTCGGCCCGTCGCAGCTGAGGCCCACGAGTACACCGTGCTCCGCGAAGAACTCGCACCACTCGTCGTCGAGCAGGATGCCGTTCGTCTGGAACGTGTGCTCGATCACCTGGTCGGGCCGACGATGGCGCTCCACCATTTCCATGGCCCGGCGGAAGAACTCCACGCGCATCAGTGTCGGTTCGCCGCCCTGCCAGGCAACGGTGACGTTGGGCGAGCGGTGCGACTCGAGCAGTTGGCGGATGTACGCCTCGAGCGTGTCGTCCGACATGCGGCTCTTGTCGTTGGGGTACAGCGCCTCCTTCGACAGGAAGAAGCAGTACGTGCAGTCGATGTTGCAGGTGGAGCCGCTGGGCTTGGCCAGCAGGTGGAAGCCCGGCGGTGTGTCTGCAGGCCAGGCGTGGGGGAGTGGAGGGCTGCTCATGGTGTGTCGCCGTGCACCTTACGCCGCGGCGTCGTTCGCGGGCGCCGACGTGCGCATGGTGTGCACGAGGATGTAGATGCTGACGGCCACCACCCACGCCGGGAACACCAGCACAACCCACAGGCTGAACGAGATGCTCACGAGCAGTACGAGCGCGAGCGCGTAGGTGAACAGGGCGAGCACTCGCGGAACGGCGCCGGTTCGCCGCCACAGCGTGCTCAGCGAGATCATGAACACCCCTGCCATTCTGATGGCATAGATGTTCGTGATCCTGAACATCGTGTCGCGGCCGAAGCTGTAAAGGCCGCTGGTCGCCATGCCTTCCGGGGCCACCCTGTAGGCAGCCAGCATGCCGCCGGCCATCGCGGCGGCAGTGAATGTCATCGCCAAGAACAACAGTCCACTGCCGAAGAACACGGTGGAAAAGAACCGGTCTTCGCGCGCACCGATGTGGTCGCGCACGACACCGATGAACCACAAGAACGCGATGCCGCCGAACGGCACGAGTACGAGCGCCACGCTGACGGCGGTGTGTCGTGTCGCGAGCCAGGAGTCGTCGGCGCTCGAATCGGCAGGAATCGAGATGCGGATCAGTGTGTAGGCCGAGCCGAGTAACAGTCCGAAGGCAATTCCCGCGACCGCTGCCGAACGCGGAGTACGAATTCCTCTGCTGACGACCTCCGCGATGCTGTCGGTCATCAGCCCTCCTCGTCGTCGTGGAACCGCCGGTCATCTTGGTCGGTGTTCGACCTCCGCGGCTCACCCCGTCGGGATGATGCCCGGATCGAGGTGTCGGGGGAACATGACACGATCGACGACTACCGCGTCATCGACGCGCCGGCGCAGACGGAGAGGACGACAATGGCTACGGACAAACCGAACATCCTGATCCTGTGGGGTGACGACATCGGCTGGTGGAACATCAGCTACAACAGCCGCGGTCAGATGGGTTATCGCACCCCGAACATCGACCGCATCGCCAACGAGGGGGTGGCGTTCACCGACTACTACGCGCAGCAGAGCTGCACCGCGGGCCGCGCCGCCTTCATCACCGGCCAGAACCCGCTTCGCACCGGTCTCACCAAGGTGGGTATGCCGGGTTCCGATCTCGGTTTGCAGAAGGAAGACCCCACCATTGCCGAGCTGCTGAAGCCGCTGGGCTACCGCACCGGCCAGTTCGGCAAGAACCACCTTGGCGACAAGGACGAGTTCCTGCCCACGATGCACGGCTTCGACGAGTTCTTCGGGAACCTCTACCACCTCAACGCGGAGGAAGAGCCCGAGCACCCCGACTATCCGAAGGACCCAGCATTCAAGGCGCTCTTCGGGCCGCGCGGCGTGCTGCACTGCCACGCCGACGGCAAGGGTGGGCAGACCATCGTCGACACCGGGCCGCTCACCAAGAAGCGCATGGAGACCATCGACGACGAAGTTGTCGAACACGCGCTTCGATTCATCGACGAAGCACACGCCGCAGAGGAACCGTTCTTCATGTGGTGGAACACCACGGCGATGCATTTCCGCACCCACGTGGCGGAGAAGCACAAGGGTAAGAGCAACGGGCACGGCGACTACAACGACGCCATGGTCGCCCACGACGAGAACGTGGGCATCATGCTCGACAAGCTCGATGAGCTCGGCATCGCCGACAACACCATCGTGATGTACTCCACCGACAACGGCCCGCACTACAACAGTTGGCCCGACGCCGGCATCACCCCGTTCCGTTCGGAGAAGAACACCAACTGGGAAGGCGGCTGGCGAGTGACTGCGTTCTTCCGTTGGCCCGGCCATACAGTGCCCGGCACGGTGCGCAACGAAGTCGTGTGCCACCAGGACGTGTTGCCCACCCTCCTTGCGGCGGCCGGTGTCCCCGACATCAAGGAGAAGCTGCTCGAAGGCCACCAGGCGGGCGAGAAGTACTTCAAGGTGCACCTCGACGGCTACAACATGCTGCCGTACTTCACTGGGGAGGTGGAGAAGAGCCCTCGCGACTTCTTCTTCTACATCAGCGACGACGGCGACATCATGGCCATCCGCATCGGCGACTACAAGGCAGTGCTGATGGAGCAGAGGGCGACTCGCCTGCAGGCGTGGCTCGAACCGTTCGTGAAGCTACGTGCGCCGAAGATGTTCAACCTGCGCACCGACCCGTTCGAACGCGCCGACGACAACTCCAACACGTACTACGACTGGATGATCGACCACCTCTGGGTGCTCTACAAGATGCAGGCGCTTGTGGCCAGCCAGATCGAAGGCTTCCTCAAGTTCCCGCCGCGCCAGAAGCCTGCGTCGTTCAACCTCGATGTCGTGCTGGAACAGTTGCAGGCCGGCACCGACGGCACCGGGCACTGACGTCGGACTCGCTCGCGGGGCCATTCACACCGGGTTGGTGTGGGTGGCCCCGTAGCGCGCGCTGATGGGCGCCGCAGTGGCGCCATGGAGCACCACGCTGAGCAGCACAGTGGCGGTGATGATGCTCACCACGCGAGTTGAGTCGGCTGGAGCGAGGCCCTCCACCGCGAGCAACGCGAACACCACGGATGCCAGGCCGCGCGGCCCGAACCAACCGACCACTGCAACGGTGGCGAGGTCGAGTTTCGTACCGATGAGCACGAGTGCCACGGGCAGCATGCGCACCACCGTCAGCGCGAGTGCGGCGAACGCGAAGTCCTGCCACGTGCTGTGCTGCAGCGTGGGCAGCATCAACGCGCCGAATATGAACCACACCACCAGCGACGCCAACTCGGCGGTCTGGTGGGTGAACTCCAGCGAATCCTCGAGGTGCTCGTGGGTGGCGGCGCCGAAGGCCATCCCGGCGACGAACGCTCCGACGAACCCGTTGCCATGTAACTCCACGACGGTGGCGTAGGCCAGCAGTGCCGTCGCGGCCACGCCGAAGGCGCGGTATGACGGCGCCGACCATCCGCGGTCGGTGGCCCGGCGCAGCAGCCAGGCAGCAAGGAAGCCGATTGCGGTGCCGAGCGCAACTCCCACGGCGATTCCCAGCACGGCCCGACTGTCGCTCTCGGACTCGAGCGCCGTGCCGGCCACCGCGGCGACCAGGAAGAACTTCACGAACGGCGTGGCGATGCCGTCGTTCAGGCCGCTCTCCACATTGAGCACCCGACGAATGCGCTCTGGCACACGCTCGTCGTCGATGATTGCCGCGCCGAGTGCGGCATCAGTGGGCGCCACTGCAGCGCCGATGACGGCACAGATCCACCACCCGAGCGATGGGAACAGCACGTGCGCGGCCACCGTGCCCATCGCAATGGTGATGGGCAGGCCCACGACGAGCAGTCGGGTGGGAAGTCCGGCGTCGGTGCGCAAGTCGCGGGTGTTCACCCGTGCGGCATCGCTGAACAGCACCACGGCGAGCGTGAGTTCGGCCATCTCGCGTAGGCCGTCACTGCCGAGGCCCACCTCGACGACACCGAAATGACGGTTCGACAGGAGAAAGCCGACGGCCACGAACCACATCGGTGCCGACACGTTCCAGCGCTGCAGCCGACCCGACACCAGGGTCCAGGCCACCAACGTGGCGGTGATGGCGGCTACGACACGGAGGTCCATCAGTAGTGACCGATCACTCGACGGCGGGAAAGACGGTGGACCAGTCGTCGCGCATGCTCACGACGGTCCAGCCCAGGCGGTGGGCGATGTGCACGATGTGCTCGTCAGACTCGAACGTGCCGGCGACGCTCTCGTAGGCGAATTCCCTCTCCGCATCGTCGTGGTCGATCAGCAGCGCCAGCGACGGGCCGGGAGAGGTGCGGGCCCATTCGATCATCTCCAGGTCGCCTGCGGAGTTCCCGGCGGCCAGCACTGGGCGACGCCCGAGATGCTGCTGGATGTTGATCACTTTGGCGACGCCTTCGTTCGCGTCGCCCGAGACGTTGCCGGTACGGCGCAGAACCGGGGCGCCATCGACGGAGAGGTACTCGTACTCGATGAGGGTTCCCACCACGCCCTCGGGGGCGATGCCGTAGAGCTGCTGGCTCACCGCGCGTACGAACTCCGTGCCGCCGCCCGAGACGATGAAGTTCGAGAAGCCGTGCGCGCGCAGCGCGTCGAGCAGCTCCAGCATCGGTTGGTACACCGCGCCGCCGAACGGCCGACCGAGCGTGGGGTGCGGTCCATTCAGGATGAACCGGGCCGACCGGTCGGCGTACTCGTCGGCGGACATACCGGCGCACAGCTCCGCCAATGCGAGCGCGATGCGGGCCATGCCAAGGCCGGCAATGGCGGCATCGTCGCGGGTGATGAGTGCGCGGTACTCCTCGCGCTGCGCCAACGCCGGGTCGGCCGTCGCTGCGAGCTGCAATTCGTGCAGGAAGAACGCCAGCTGAGGGTATGCCGGCTTCTCGCACCACAGCGTGCCGTCGTTGTCGAACACGGCGACGCGGTCCACGGGGGCGAGCTCGTGGCTCGACTGCAGAAACTCCAGCACTGCGTCACGCGCCGCTCCCGGCCGCCATGAGGGCAACACCTCGCGGCTCATGACAGCACCCCCAGACCCTGACCGATCATCTTCGAACCAAGTACCACGAACAGCACCATCATCACGGTTGCGTTGTTGGCGATGAGCCACGTCTTCCAACTGCCGAGGATGGCCTCAGCTCGATCGCCGAGCAGGAAGTAGACCACCACTGGAGCTGCCACGCTGATGGACGCGACGAGCACAAAAAGAGCGATGGCTCCGAAGGCGCTACCGCCTGTGGCTCCGAGCTGCGCCATTGCCGCGCCGGACGACGCGGCCAACGGAAGGTTCTTCGGGTTCGCCGCAGCAGCCGCGAACCCGAGGCCGAGCGACTTGCCCACACCCATCCCGTCGACAGCGGCGAACAGCTTCGGTTGCTCCGGCTCGATGCCGGGCTGAGGCCTGCTCTTCCACTGCTTGGTGGCCAGACCGAAGAACAGCGCCCCGAAGAGCAACTGCAGCGCGTTGACACCGTCGGATGCCCCGGCATCGGTGCTCGTATCGACGGCGTCGGCCAATAGGAAGGCGATGGTGGTGACGGCGGCGACGCCAACCACCCAGCCCAGCAAGAAGCCCGGGCCGTTCGTGCGTGCCCTCGCTGATACCAGCATGAGGATGACGAGCACGATGGGAATTGGACTGATGGCGATGCCGATTGCTGCGGGTAACGCTTGTCCGAACGCGGTCCAGATCATGATGCGAGTATCAGATCACATCGTGGTGGTTGAGTCACCCGTGTCGGGTGAATCACTCGGCCCGTGCTCGGAGAACAGCCAGGCTTCCGCAGTGCGGTACCCCTTCTCGGTGCTCTCAAAGAGCACCTCCGTGGCGGGCACGAGCCGCACCGGGCCTTCCAGGGAGAACCGGCGGGTGCGGCGAATCTCGTTGACAACGCCGGGCGCGAGCCCGGTGAGTGTGAGCGTGCCGCCCACCTCGTTCAGTCGCTTCACGTATTGCTCCAGCACTGCGTACGCCGTGGCGCCGAGCGATGTGCGGCCGCGGAGGCGCAACACCACCGCAGGGCGGTCCGTGCCGGTGGGGTCGGGCAGACGGGCCTGCAGCGTGCGCGCGCCGGCGTAGTACAGGCTTCCGTAGACGGCCAGGATCGTGACGTGGTTCGACTTCAGTTGAGCCGGCGCTCGACGTTCGGCCGGGCGCCCGGCATCGTCGAAGTACACCTCCACGACGGCGAGGTCGATGGCTTCCTGGTTCAATTGCAGCAAGAGCGATAGGGCGACGCCGATGCCCACCGCCGCCGCCACCGGCAATGTGAGGGTGGCGACGAACGTGGTGATCAGCGCCACCTTCGAGTTCATTCCCGTGCGCCATACGGCGGTGACCTCGTGCACTCGCAGCGAACTCACCGCGGCGGTGATGAGCACCGCCGCCAAGGTGGGCACTGCGACGTAGCCGACTGGCCGCGAGAACAGCGCAAGGATGGCCAGCATCCACAACCCGCTGAAGATGGCCGCCCATCGGGTTCGCCCGCCGGCGGATACGTTCAGTGCTGTCTGGCCCACCGAGCCGCCCACCGGCTGACCGCGGAACAGTCCGGCGGCAAGGTTGCCGACGCCTTGTGCGACGAAATCGGCGTTGGGGTCGCTGGCGGAGCCGTTGAGGTTCGGCGCCGACTCGCTGACGCCTGCCCCCTGCACCAGCACGATGGCGGCGACGGCGATCGACCCCAACAACAGTGGAACCGACAGGTCGCGCAGGTGGGGGAGGGCCGGCATCGGAACACCCCGTGGGATCGCGCCCACGTCGGACACCTTGGCCACTTCGTCGAGCGAGAACAAGAGCACGACGACCGTGGGTACCACCAGCGCCAGCACCGCCGAGAACGAGGCGAGGGGCGTGCGCTCGAGCAGCACCAGCAAGGCGATCGCGGCGAGGCCGACGAGCAGCGATGGCAGGTGCCACTCTCCAGGATGGCTGAGCACGCGCAGGGCGCGCACAAGGGCGATGCCCTTCTCGGGGTGCGTGCCCGTGAGATCCTGCAGTTGGCCGAAGAAAATGTTGGCTGCAACGCCGGTGAGGAAACCGATCATCACCGATTGCGTGACAAAGCGGGTGTAGCGACCGAGCTTGAAGATGCCAGCCAGCACCATCAGCGCGCCGGCCACGAAGGTGAGCAGGATGATCGATCGGTTGCGCGCTGCGGGGTCGAGCCCGGCTAGCGCCGAACCGGCAGCGAGGGCCGCTGCGCTGGTGGTGGTGATCACCATCAGCCGTGTGCTGGAGAAGAAGCCGCCTGCTGTGGGGCCGGCAAAGCTGGCGTAAAGCCCTTGCACGGGCGACACACCGGCCAGGATCGCCGCCGCCATGCCATCGGGCACGCTGCTGATGGCTCCGGGAAGGCCGGCCACGATGTCGTTGCGCAACTCGGCCTTGCTGACTCGCAGCGAGCGCGGGATCTGGAGACGCATGTGCGCGACCGTAGATGCATCGAGACCCCCGAACGATCACCCGTCGGGGATGATCACCGAGATCGGTCGCGCACAGGCGGGTCTGGGGTGCCACCATGAGTACCGCTCATGTCGCTGTCGCACTTCATCCTCATCTTCCTCGCGGGTACTGCCGCCGGCACCATCAACACGGTCGTCGGTTCCGGGTCGCTCATCACCTTCCCCACGCTCGTGGCGCTGGGTTATCCGCCGCTGCTGGCGAACGTGTCGAACAACATCGGTCTTGTGCCCGGCTCGGTGTCGGGCGTCATCGGCTATCGCCGCGAGTTGGTGGGGCAGCGCCCGAGGTTGCAGCGGCTCGTTCCGGCGTCGCTGCTCGGCGGGCTCTCGGGCTCCACGCTGCTGCTGCTGTTGCCGAGCAAGGTGTTTCAGAAGGTGGTCGTCGTCCTCATAGCCGTCGCGCTGGTGCTGGTGATCGTGCAGCCCATGCTGTCGAAGCGGTTGGCGGCACGACGCGCCGAGGGTGGACACGGCAGCCGCGATGTCACGTTCGTCCTGGCAGCGCTGGTGTTCGCAGCCGGTATCTACGGCGGCTACTTCGGCGCGGCGCAGGGCATCATCCTCATCGCCGTTTTGAGCATCTTTCTCGATGACGAACTGCAGCGCCTCAACGCCACCAAGAACGTCTTGGCCATGAGCGTGAACTCGGTGGCATCGGTGGTGTTCATCCTCTCCACCGAGGTCGACTGGAAGGTGGTGGGCACCATCGCCATCGGTTCCACTATCGGCGGGCAGATCGGTTCGCGGGTAGGTCGGCGTCTGAACCCCAAGGTGCTGCGTGCCGTCATCGTGTTCGTTGGTCTCACTGCCCTGATCCGGCTGCTCTGACGGCACGGCGACTACCGTCGTCGGCGTGAGCACGCAACGGGTCATCATCACGGCCGCAGCAGCGGGGATCGGCCGCGCCATCGCCGAGGCGTTCATTGCCCAAGGAGCGCGGGTGCATCTGTGCGATGTGAACGACGCTGCCCTGGCCGATGCCCGGGCGGCGCTGCCCACCGCCGTGGTCAGCAAAGTCGACCTCGCCGATGGCGAGGCTGTGGATCGCTGGATGCAGGCGGCACTGGCCGATCTCGGTGGCATCGATGTGCTGGTGAACAACGCCGGCATCAAGGGCCCCACGGCATTCGTGGAAGACGTCACCCCCGAGGAATGGCGCGAGAGCTTGGCCATCGGGCTCGACACCCAGTACCTCTGCGCCCGTCGGGTGGCGCCATTGATGAAGGCGCAGGGGAGCGGCTCCATCATCAACATGTCGTCGATGGCTGGGGTGTACGGCTACGGCATGCGCACGCCCTACGCCGCAGTGAAGTGGGCCGTCATCGGCCTCACCAAGAGCCTGGCCATCGAGTTGGGCCCGCACAACGTTCGGTGCAACGCCATCTGCCCCGGTTCGGTGGCAGGGGCACGTATGAACTCGGTCATCGAGAACGAAGCGGCGATGCGTGGGGTGGATACCGCCCTCGTGAAGACGGAGTATCTGTCCGGTCAGTCCATCAAGCGCTTCGTCGAAGCGGATGAGATTGCCGACATGTGCCTGTTTCTCGCATCTCCGGCGTCGAAGATGGTCACGGGCCAAGCCATTGGCGTGGATGGGCACACCGAGGCGTTCCACCTGTAGATCCCCCGTGCTGCGCGACTACGGTCCACCTCAGCGTTCGAAACGATGGAGGTACTCAGATGACCGGTGGTGCACTGCGCAGTGCGAGCATGGACGACTTCGACCTGCGGATGTCGGAAGGCGTCCGCCCGCTGTACGAAGCCGTGAAGGCCTTCATCCGCGATGAGGTCGACCCGATCACAGAGGAGTTCCACCGTCTCGGCGCCAACCGCGCAGATCGCTGGAGCTGGGCTCCGGGTCAGCTCGAGCTGCTCGACACGGTGAAGGCCAAGGCCAAGGCCCAGGGGCTGTGGAACTTCTTCCTGCCCAACGCCGAGACCGGCGAGGGCCTCAGCAACCTCGACTACGCCTACATCGCTGCCGAACTCGGCAAGAACCGTCTGGCCTCGGAGTGCTTGAACTGCTCGGCGCCCGACACCGGCAACATGGAGGTGCTCGAGCGCGTTGGCACCCCCGAGCAGAAGGCGCAGTGGCTCGAGCCGCTCCTGAACGGCGAGATCCGTTCCGCCTACGTGATGACCGAGCCCGGCGTCATGAGCTCCGATGCCAAGCAGATCCAGACCTCGGCTGTCCTCGACGGCGACGAGTGGGTCATCAACGGTTCGAAGTTCTACGCCTCTGGCGCTGGCGATCCGCGCTGCAAGGTGATGATCGTCATGGTGCGCACGAACCCCGATGCCGACACCTACAAGCAGCAGTCGCAGATCCTGGTGCCCCGCGACACTCCCGGTGTGGAGATTGTGGAAGGCATGCAGGTGTTCGGCTCCGACGATGCCCCGCACGGCCACATGCACATTCGTTTCAACGATGTTCGCGTGCCCAAGAGCAACGTGCTGTGGGGTGAGGGCAAGGGCTTCGAGATTTCGCAGTTGCGCCTCGGGCCCGGCCGAATCCACCACTGCATGCGTTCCATCGGCGTGGCCGAGCGGGCCATCGAGATGGCGGTCGACCGTGGCGTCACCCGTGAGGGCTTCGGCAAGAAGCTCATCAACCTCGGCAAGAACATGGAAGTGCTGTCGCGGGCCCGCATCGAAGTGGAGGCCATGCGCCTCATGGTGCTGCGCGGTGCCAAGGCCATGGACACGCTCGGCAACGCTGAGGCCCGCGTGTGGGTAAGCGCCGTGAAGGCAATGGTGCCCGAGAAGTGCTGCGACATCATCGACCAGGTCATCCAGATGCACGGTGCCGCTGGCATCTCGCAGTGGTTCCCGCTCTCCGACATGTACCACGGCCAGCGCACCCTGCGTTTGGCCGACGGCCCCGATGAGGTGCACCACCAGGTGGTGGCCCGTGCCGAGGTGAAGAACCGTGAATCCGACCGACGCGAGAGCTCGGATCCCCAGCATCTCGCCAAGGGCCGCGTCTTCACCGGGTCCTGATCCGATGATCAATTCCAACGACCGTCTGGGTCCCCTTGCACTGCTGGTGGGGACCTGGACGGGCACAGGTGAGGGGATCTACCCCACCATCGCCACCTTCGGGTATCGCGAGGAGATCGTGTTCAGCGACGGTGGCGTGAAGCCGTTCATCGGGTACGTCCAGCGCACCTCTGCGCTCGACGACGGCCGGCCGTTGCATGCCGAGTCCGGCTACCTCCGCTGGACCGCTGGCGGCGCCGAGTGGATCATTGCGTCGCCAACCGGTGTCACCGAAGTGCACACCACCCACCTGTCGGTCGATGAGGCAGGCCTCGATGCCGTGTTCCGCACGGTCTCGATGTCCGCCTCTCCGACGGCGAAGCGGGTGGACTCGGTAGAGCGCCGGTTGCGGCTTCGTGGCGACGAGTTGACCTACGAACTCCACATGGCAGCGGTGGGCGAGCAGCACCAACTGCATCTCACTGCCACGCTTCGGCGTGGCTGAAGCAGTAGCGGTCAGTTGAACCGGGAAGCGCTCGGCTGCATCCCGGCGAACTGATTCAACTTGCCCAGCGCTGCAACCGTGCTGCGCATCGCGTCGGGTGGCACCGGGTGGCTGATGAGGTACCCCTGTGCCTTCTCGCAGTCGAGGTCGATGAGCACCTGCAGTTGATGCATGCTCTCCACGCCTTCGGCCACGATCTCCATGCCGAGCGAACGGCCGAGGATGATGATCGTGCGGACCAGACTGCGGTCGTTGGGGTTCTCCGCAACGCCGCGGATGAACGCCCGGTCGATCTTGATGCGGTGCAGCGGAAACTTCTGCAGCAGTGACAGCGACGAGTAGCCGGTGCCGAAGTCGTCGAGTGCCACGCGGACACCCAATTCGCTGAGCCGGTGCAGGGTGGCGATGGTGCGCTCGGGCTCGGTGATCATCACGCCCTCGGTGACCTCCAGCCACACCAGGTTGGCGGGCACGCCGGAACGAGCGATGGCCTCGCTGACGATGTGCGGGAAGTTCGGGTCGGCCAACTGCACGGGCGACACGTTCACCGACATGGTGCAGATGGGGGTGCACACGCCATCGTCGATCCACTGGCGAAGCTGGGTGAGCGCTTCCAGCAGCGCCCACGCGCCGATGGGCACGATGGTGCCGTTGTCTTCTGCGATCGGGATGAACTCCGCAGGTGACACGATCGTGCCATTGCCCTGCTGCCACCGCATGAGCGCCTCGAAGCCCACCACCTGCTTGGTTCGCAGGTCGAAGATCGGCTGATGAAACAGGCGGAGCTCGCGGCGATCCAGCGCCCGGTGCAAGGCGGTCTCCACCGCCAGGCGATGCGCAACTCGCTCGTGCATCGAGGCGTCGTACACGGCGATGCCGTTGCGGCCGGCGTCCTTTGCCCGATACATCGCGGTGTCGGCGTGCCGCACGAGATCCTCGGCCGAGTCGTTCGATGTGCGGCTGATCCACGCCACACCGATGCTGGCGGTGATGAACACGTCGCCATGGCTCAACGCCAACGGATCCCGGAGCAGGACCAGCAGTGTCGATGCGAACGCCTGCGCTACTTCTGGGGAGGCCGGGCTGGGATCCAGCACCACGTACTCGTCGCCTGAGACTCGTGCGACGAACGCGTCTGCGGGCACGGCGGAACGCAGACGGTCGGCGACGATGCACAGCACCTCGTCGCCAGCGGCGTGGCCGAGCGAGTCGTTGATGTTCTTGAATCGGTCGAGGTCGACGAAGTAGATCGTGGGGTGCTGCTCTGCAGCCCACGAACTGCGGAGCAGCGTCGAAATCTCCTGCAGCAGCACCGTGCGGTTCGGCAGTCCGGTGAGTGGGTCGGTCTGTGCGCCGTGGATAAGCGCGGCCTGGGTCTGCGACGTGACCTGCATGGTGCGCAGGACGAGGGCGGTGGCTGCAGCGCCGACTGTCATCGCGATGGCCAAGCACAGCATCACCGTGCGCACCCTGTGGTCGGACGCGCTGATGGCGACGGCTGCCACTGCGCCGCCGACCCCCAGGTACCACCAGGTGAGGAGTGCTGCCACTCGCTTCATACGCCTCCCGAAAACGTCCGGTAATGATACGGCACAACCTGGGGATTCGCGCAAGGGGTGATATTCTGCGCGCGCCCTGTGGAGTTTTCGGCCCGATCGGCGAAGGTCGTGTCCGACCGGCCGATGGTTCGCTACGGTAGGCGGAGATGAGTCCACATTCGGGCCCCACAGCATGACGTCAGTGGTGCAGCCATACTCCGTCATCGTTCCGGGCGCGCACCTGATGGCTGCGCTCGTCGGCCAGCGAGATGCGCACCTACGCGCCATCGAGGCCGCCTTCCCCGAGTGCACGATGGTGGCCCGCGGTAACGAGATCCACATTGCCGGCGCGCAGGCCGAGGTCGTGGGCCGCCTGTGCGAGGAACTCGTGGTCCTGCTGCAGCAGGGCCAGCATCTCGACGAGGCCAGTCTGCGGCGCAGCATCGACATGGTGCGCGACAACGAACGCCCCAGCAAGGTGCTCACCGACGACATCATGAAGGGTTCCAAAGGCCGCCCGGTGCGCCCGAAGACCGCTGGCCAGAAGCGCTACATCGATGCCATCCGCGAACACGTCATCACGTTCGGCCTTGGGCCGGCGGGTACTGGCAAGAGTTGGCTCGCCGTGGCGATGGCCGTCCACGCATTGCAGAGCAAGCAGGTTCAGCGCATCATCCTCACCCGTCCTGCGGTGGAGGCTGGCGAGCGACTCGGCTTCCTGCCGGGCGACCTGATGGCCAAGATCGACCCGTACCTGCGGCCGCTCTACGACGCCCTGTACGACATGCTCGAGCCGGAAGGCGCCCAGAAATTGCTCGAGCGTCAGGCAGTGGAAGTTGCGCCCCTGGCGTTCATGCGTGGCCGCACCCTGAACAACAGTTTCATCATCCTCGACGAGGCGCAGAACGCCACGCCCGAGCAGATGAAGATGTTCCTCACCCGCATCGGGTTCGGTTCCAAGGTGGTCGTCACCGGCGACACCACACAGGTCGACGTGCCGGATGGCCGCAGCGGCCTCATCGGCCTCGAGAAGACACTCACCGGTATCGAAGGCCTCACCTTCGTGCACCTCGGTGCGGGTGATGTGGTGCGGCACCGCATCGTCGCCGACATCGTCGCCGCCTACGAGAAGGCGAGTCCCCGTGCCTGATTCCTCCCGCCCGCGGGTCGATGCGCCCCGCCGAGTCGGTGGCGATGGTGAACCCGAGGTGTTCTGCGCCGACGAACAGGCTGAACTCGCCGTCGAGGTGGAGCGCTGGCAGACACTCGCCATCGAGGTGCTGCGCGCCGAAGGGGTTCGGGGCTTGGCCGAGCTGTCGTTGCTGTTCATCAGCGAGGCCGAGATCACGGAACTGAACCACGACTACATGGGCAAGGACGGCCCCACCGACGTGTTGGCATTCCCCATCGACGCCGGCGAGGCCGAGATGGTGCTGCACAACCAACCGTTGAACCGCGGCCCGGATCGATCGCCGCCCGACCCGGGCGACATGCCCCTACTGCTCGGCGACGTGGTGATCTGCCCCGCTGTGGCCGCCAAACAGGCACCGGAACACGCGGGCACGCTCGACGACGAGCTGGCACTGCTGGTGGTGCACGGCATTCTGCACGTGCTGGGTTACGACCACGACGAACCGGACGCCACCGCCGCAATGCGGGCGCGCGAACTCGCTCTCCTCGAGGCACACCACTGGCACGGCGCAGCCCCCGTCGGCTTCCGGCAGGAGCACGCTGAATGATTGCCGCCTCGGTGAGCAACCTCGACATCTTGATGCTTGTTGTCATCTTCGTTCTGCTGCTCGTGCTGGTATTCCTGTCGGTGGCGGAGATGGCGCTGTCGCGCATGTCGAGGCCGAGGGCCACGTCGTTGGCCGAGAAGGGCACCAAGTCGGGCAAGGCGTTGAAGCGCCTTGTGGCGGAGCCCGAGCGCTGGGTGAACCCACTGCTGCTCACCGTCAACATCTGCCAGATCGTGCAGGCCACGCTCACCGGTGTGGTGGCGGGCAACCTGTTCGGCGCCGCCGGTGTTGCTGTTGGCGTGGTGCTGAACGTGGTGGTGTTCTTCGTGCTGGCGGAGGCCGTGCCGAAGACCTATGCCGTGTTGTATCCGCAACGCGCCGCCCTCTGGGTGGCCCGACCCACATTGGCGCTCGTGGCGTTCCCGCCGTTGCAGTGGGTGTCGCGGGCGCTGATCAAGTTCACCAACGTCATCGTGAAGGGCAAGGGTCTCGAGCAGGGCCCCTTCGTCTCCGAGAGCGAATTGCTTGGCATCGTCGAAACCGCCGTCGACGACGAGGTGATCGAGGAAGAAGAACGCGAACTCATCGAGAGCATCATCGAGTTCGGCGACACCGTGGCCCGCGAGATCATGGTGCCTCGGCCCGACATCGTCACCATTCCTCACCCGGCCACGGTCACGCAGGGGCTCGACATCGCGCTGGAGAACGGCTACAGCCGCATTCCCGTGGTGAACGACGACGACGATGACGATGATGTGCTGGGTGTGGTGTTCGCTAAGGACCTGATGACTGCCGAGCGCGCCGGTGGGGGCGAGAGAGCCATCACCGAGCTGTTGCGCCCGGTGAAGTTCATTCCGGAGAACAAACCGGTGAACCGGCTGATGCGCGAGATGCAGGCCGAGAAGTTCCACCTTGCGCTGGTGGCCGACGAGTACGGCGCATTGTCGGGGCTGATCACGCTCGAAGACTGCCTTGAGGAACTCGTCGGCGAGATCATCGACGAGCACGACGAAGAAGACGACGACGTGGAGGCACTCGGCGACGGCTCGTACCTGGTGGACGGCGGCACCTCCATCGGCGACCTCAACGAACTGCTCAGCGTGTCCATCCCCGACGACGACTGGGACACCGTGGGCGGCTTCCTCTTCGGCACCCTGGAGCACCTGCCCGAAGAAGGCGAGTCCATCGTGCACGAGGGCTGGCGGTTCACGGCTGTGGAGATGGACGGCCGCCGCGTGCGCAAGGTGAAGGTCACCCTCGAACCCGAATCGACGGACTGACCCGTCTGAAGCGTTCGGTCACGGCCCGGCGAGTCGGTGCCGCTGTACCTTGCCCAGCGCCGTGCGCGGAATTGCGGTCGCCACCCGTACCTCTTTCGGGGCACAGAAGACGGGCAGTTGGGCGGCGACATGGGCGCGCACTTCCGCGAGCGTTGGTGGGTGCAGCGGGTCGGTGGGCACCACCCAGGCGACCAGTCGCTGCCCCCACTCGTTGTCGGCCACGCCGGCCACTGCCGCATCGGCGATGGCCGGGTGGGTCGTCAGCACGGCGTCCACGGTCTCGGGCCACACGTTCTCGCCGCCGGTGATCACCAGGTCGCCGCGCCGACCCTCCACGTGCAGCCGCCCATCGGGTAGCCAGTGGCCGAGGTCGCCGGTGTGTAGCCATCCCTCGTCATCGAGCGGGGTGGAGCCGTCGCGGTAGCAGCGCAGCAGCATGGGCCCGCGCAACAGAATCTGGCCCTCGTGGTCGATCCGCACTTCCACACCGTCGAGCGGCACGCCGTCGTAGACCACGCCACTGCCGGTCTCGGTGAGCCCGTAGGTGGCCACGCAGTTGGCGGGCCGATCCGCAGGTGGCCGAGCCCCGCCGAGCACTATCACTCGAAACAGCGCCGGGTCGATGCGTCGAAGCGCCGTGGGGACGAGCGACACTGCCGTGGCCCCGGCATGAGCGGCGGCAGTGACGGCATCGGCATCGAATCCGTCGTGCACCACCAGCGTCGCTCCGGTGATGAGCGCTCGGGTGATCACCGAAAGGCCACCGACGTGGGCGAGCGGCAGACACGCCAGCCACGTGTCGGCAGCGGTGGTGCCGAGGCGCGCTGCGGTGGCGTGGGCAGATGCAGCCACGGCATCGTGGGTGAGCACCACGCCCTTCGGGTTGCCCGTGGAGCCACTGGTGGCCATCACCAATGCGTCACCGGGTTCCACCGGGCGTCCAGGAAGGGTGTGTTCGCCGTGTGCGTCGACGATCCGCGATGGAGCCATCGCGTCGAGCAGGGCGGCTCGGGCAGCGGGTGGGAGCCGCCGGTCGATCGGCAGCACTGCGTCTCCGGCATCCCAGGCTCGACGCAGCGCATCCACAAAGGCGTCGCCGCCGGGAAGGTCGATGGCGACGAGATGCGGCACATGTGCAGGCTATTCCGCAAGAATGACCACGATGAATCGCTGGATCGTTGGTGCCCGCCCCCGCACGCTGCCTGCAGCAGTGGTGCCTGTTGCGTTGGGCGCTGCCGCAGCCGCTGGCGAGGTGGGTGCGGTGTGGTGGCGCGCCGCGTTGGCGTTGGTGGTGAGCCTGGCCCTGCAGGTGGGCGTGAACTATGCCAACGACTACAGCGACGGCGTGCGCGGCACCGATGCCATCCGCGTCGGTCCTGTCCGCCTGGTGGGCAGCGGCCTCGCCTCAGCGGGTGCGGTGAAGAAGGCGGCGTTCGCTGCGTTCGGCGTTGCTGCGGTGGCAGGCCTCGTGCTGGCCCTAGAGACCACCTGGTGGCTCCTGGTGGTGGGTGCGGCCGCCATCTTGGCCGGCTGGTTCTACACGGGGGGCCCGAAGCCCTACGGCTACCTGGGCCTTGGCGAATTGTTCGTGTTCGTGTTCTTCGGTCTCGTCGCCACTGCGGGTACCGCCTATGTGGTGTGCGAGCGCATCACGGCGGTTGCCTGGCTTGCCGGCTGCATGGCCGGCTGTCTGGCGTGTGCGCTGCTGGTGATCAACAATCTGCGCGACATCCCCACCGACGTCGACGCTGGGAAACGAACGATGGCCGTTCGTCTCGGCGACGCCAAGACCCGCACGTTCTATCTTGCGCTGCTGGCGATCGCCTTCGTGCTGGTGGTCGTCATCGCCGCGGTCGACCGGCCACTCGCCTGTATCGGCGTGCTGGGCATCGTTGTCGCGGTGCCGGCCGCCAAGGCCATCCGCAACGGTGCGAAGGGCCGCGAACTGATTCCCATTCTTGGCATCACCGGAAAGGTGCAACTTGTCACCGGTCTGCTCGCTGCGCTGGGCATGGTGTTGTCGGCGTGATCCACCACGAGCGCACCGCCCCGCCGGAGGCAAACCGCAAAGCGGCCGTCGCCCTGGCGATGTCGCTGGTGGGGTTGTTCTGCGTGCCGGTGGTGCTGTCCATCGCTGCCATCGTGGTGGCCGTGCTGGCTCGCAGCGAGATGGACCGAACCGGCCGCAACTACGTGAACGGCGGCATGACCAAGTGGGCGATCGGCCTGGGTGTGCTCGGCATTGCGCTGGGCGTGCCACAGGTGTGGCACTGGTTCAGCTAGCGAGCCAGTAGCGCCTCGAGCGCCGCCGTCACCGCAGCAGGCTGGTCGAGATGCGCAGCGTGCGCGGCGGCAGGCACGATGGTGCATGCGCCTCGCGGTACGGCGCTGGCGATCTGTCGGGCGATGGCGGTGAACTTGTCGTCGCGCTCACCGGCCATCGCCAGCACCGGCATGTTCAGTTCGCGCAAACGCGGCCACAACGAACCCTGTGCCCCAGTGCCAGCGAGACGCAGGCTGCTGGCCAGACCCGCCACGGTGTTGCGTCGGCGATCGTCCATCTCCAGTCTTCCCACGGGGCGGCCGCCGAACAGGGGGAGTGCCACCCACTCCTGCAGAAACGTATCCAGGCCAACCTCTTCCAGGCGAGCGATGACGGTGTCGTCGCTCTCGCGGCGTAACGCTCGTTCCTCGTCGTTGTCGATGCCCGGGTTGGCGCCGATAACTGCCAGTGCCTGCACGACGCTCGGGTACATCAATGCCACGTGCAGCGCAGCGCGACCGCCCAGGCTGTACCCCACGTAGGTGGCAGGTCCGCCGATGGCGGCGATCATGTCGGCGGCGCGACGCAGATCTGCTCGGGCATGTTCGGAGCCCGCATGGCCCGGCAAGTCGATCACCACTGCTTGGAAACCGGCATCGACGAAGTGTTCGGCGATCGGCTTCCAGGAGTTCGCGGTCTGTGTGAAGCCGTGCAGGAACACCAACCGGCGCGCACCTTCGGGGCCGGCAACCTCCGCACCGAGGCGCCCGGAGATCTGCCGCCACACGGTCATGACGATTCGCTCTCGCGGCGATCGATGAGACGGCGGACCACGTTCACGAACGTATCGGCATCCTGAGCGCCAGGGATGGCCCACTTGCCATCGAGCACAAACGTGGGCACCGCGGTGATTTCTGCCTCCGCTGCGTACTGGATCTGGGCCCGCACTTCGGCCAGTCCGTCGTCGCTGTCGAGAAAGGCACGCACACCGTCTCGGGCCATACCCACGTCGGCGGCGCAGTCGGACAACACCTCAGGGTCGCCCACGTCGAGGCCCTCGACGAAGTACGCCTTCAACAGTCGTTCCTTCAGCGCGTACTGGTGCCCGGTACCTTCGGCCAGCCACAGCAGGCGATGGGCAAGCAGTGTGTTGGCGCGCAGTGCCAGTTCCATGTGGAACTCGAGGCCCTCCTCGGCCGCGACGGACGACACGTGGTTCAGGATCTGCTCGGCGCGTTCCTCGCCCCCGAACTTCTTGGCGTACGCCTCCTTCACCGGGGCCGACTTTCCGGGCGACGCGGTGGGATCCAGTTGGTAGGCGCGGTACACGATCTCGAACTGCACTTCATCCTGCAGTTGGGCGATGGCCGTCTCGAACCGGCGTTTCCCGATGTAACACCAGGGACACACGACGTCGGACCACACTTCGACACTCACGGTGGGTAGCACGTGGCCGAGGATACGCCCGTATCGTGGCTGCATGACGCCAGCCGACGTACAGATCACTTTCTGCGCCACGCTGGTCGATCAATGGATCGCCCTCGGCATGCGGCACGCCGTGGTGGCACCAGGCTCGCGGAGCACGCCGATGGCACTGGCGTTGGCGTCTCGCGACGACCTCGAGGTGCATGTGGCGCACGACGAGCGAACGGCCGCCTTCATGGCGCTGGGCATCGGGTTGTCGTCCGGATTGCCTGCAGCATTGCTGTGCACCAGCGGTACTGCCGCCGCCCACTTCCATGCGGCAGTGGTGGAGGCCGACCTGTCGGGTGTGCCGATGGTGGTGCTCACCGCCGACCGGCCTCCGGAGTTGCAGGGCATTGGCGCACCGCAGACCATCGATCAGGTGGAGTTGTACGGCGACGTAGTGCGACTGTTCGTGAATGCCTCGGTGCCCGTCGCTGCGCTGGCGCACACGTGGCGCGACCTCGCCACCGATGCCTGGCTGGCAGCCAGCGGTATCGATGCCGGCCCGGTGCACCTGAACTTGCCGTTCCGCGAGCCACTGGTGGGCGACATCGGCGCGCTGCCGCCCACCGACGACCGTCTCGACGACCCCTTCGACGACGCCGTGTACTTCATGACCCGGTTGTCGATGGAGGAACTTGCCGCGATGTTGCAACACCCTCGTGGTGTCATCGTGGCTGGTCGAGGTGTTGACGATCCGGAAGCCGTGGCGGAGTTGGCGGAGGCGTTGGGTTGGCCGGTACTGGCCGACCCACGGTCGGGCTGCCGCTCGTTGCCCCAGGCCGTGTGCGCGTTCGACTCACTGCTGCGACATGCGCCGTTCGCTGCCGCGCAGCGCCCCGACGTGGTGTTGCACCTCGGCGAGGCCCCGGCATCCAAGGTGCTGGGCCAGTGGTTGCAGGCCGCCGGGGCGCTGCACGTGCAGGTGCATGCCCAGGGCCGCACCATCGACCCACTCGGCATCATCACCGAGCGGGTGTACGGCGAAGCGTCCACCGTGTGCGAGGCCGTACTGGAGTCGCTCACCGCATCGACCGATGCTGGTTGGCTCACTTCGTGGACCTCAGCGGAGGCTGCGGCGCAGGCCGCCATCGACGCGCAGAGCGCCGCCGAACTCACCGAGCCCGCAGTCGCTCGGGCGCTCAGCACGGTGCCGGGTCGCCTGGTGCTCTCGTCGTCGATGCCGGTGCGCGATGTCGAGTGGTTCGGCTCTGCCAGCTCCACCGTGGTGCACTCGAACCGCGGAGCAAACGGCATCGACGGTGTCATTGCATCCGCCATCGGGGTGGCCATCGGCAGCAACGAACCCACCACGTTGCTGCTCGGCGACGTGGCGTTCTGTCACGACCAGTCGTCGCTGACGGCGCTCGCGGCACGTCAACTTCCGCTCACCATCGTGGTCGTCGACAACGACGGTGGTGGCATCTTCTCGTTTCTGCCGCAGCGCTCTTCGCTGAGCACCGAACGATTCGAGCAACTCTTCGGCACCCCGCAC
Organism: uncultured Acidimicrobiaceae bacterium; assembly: GCA_903919455.1. Classification (GTDB taxonomy): domain Bacteria; phylum Actinomycetota; class Acidimicrobiia; order Acidimicrobiales; family Ilumatobacteraceae; genus UBA668. Next base: position 47,006 of record CAIXIJ010000133.1, read on the forward strand.
GGCACCGACCTGCTCGCGCTGGCCCGGGCCCACGGGCTGGGAGCGCGTCGGGCCGAGACGGCCGGCGATCTTTTGGCGGCAGTGTCGGACCGTGAGGCCACCGTTGTGCTGGTCACCAGCAATCGCGATGCCAACGTTGCGGCGCACGATGCCCTACACGCCGCCGTGGCGCAGGCGCTGTGAGGCCTCGGTCAGTAGTCGGGTGACGCCATCCGGTGCAGCACCATGCTGGCGAATCGGTGCCGACGTACCAGCCACCAGCGAGGCGCGAGGCGAGCGAAGCCGTCGACCAACTGGGGCAGCAACTGCACGGCCCACACTCGCAGCACAGCCGTGTCGGCGGCCTCGAGATCGGCACGTGTGAGCTGAAGCCTGGTGTCGCCTGGCTGCGCGGGAAGTGCGGCCAGCAGTGTGATGCTGCCGAGGGCGGCGCAGAACACGCCGAGGTCGCCCAATTCGGCTACGACGCTGCCGACACTTTTCCCGACGGCAACGCGATGACCCGCTGCTGCTGCCCACGCGGCAGGAGTGGCCGGATCGTTCGGGCGCGAACGCGACGGTTTGCTATCGGCCACCATCTGTCGAACCTCGGTGTGGCCGAACTCGCGGGCGATCAACGCCTCAAATCGCACGTGCAACGCCGACGCTTTCAGGTGGCTGGAGACATCGCCGTTCCTCATGGCGCAAAAGTGGCCGAACGCTGGCGCGATGTCCAGCCGATTGGATCAACTTTCGGTCATGTCTGCGTGGTGAGGCCGAAGACACGGAGATAGAAGGCCAACTCGGCCTCGATGGAGGCCGTCACGGCGGCCGCGCCGCGGAAGCCGTGTCCTTCGCCCGGGTACTCGTGATACTCCACCGAGAGTCCCTTCGCCTGCATGGTATCGACGATGCTGAGCGAGTGATGGGGTGGTACGACCGTGTCGTCGGCCCCCTGCAGCACGATCAACGGAGCAGCGATCTCGTCGATGCGGTTGATGGGCGAGCGTGCGGCGTACACGTCGGCGGACTCCGGATACGGCCCGATGAGCTGCACCGCGTACTGCGATTCGAACTTGTGGTCGTCGCTGAGCAACGCCACGAGATCGCTGACGCCGAAGTAGTTGGCCCCGGCAGCGAAGACGCCGGGTTCCATCACGCTCAGCAGGGTGGTGGTGCCACCGGCACTGCCCCCGCGGATGACCATGCGGTCGCGGTCCACCTCGCCCCGCTTCGCCAAGTACATCGCAGCAGCGATGGCGTCTTCCACGTCGGTTTTGCACCACTCACCCCGCAGCAGATTCCGAAAGGCGCGCCCGTAGCCGCTGCTGCCTCGATAGTCCACATCCACGACTGCGAATCCGCGGCTGGTCCAGAAGCGGTGCCCCATACGCAGCGACCGCGAGGCCGAGCCGGTAGGACCGCCGTGGATAGCGACCAGCAGCGGTGGCAGTTCACCGGGCAGGCATTCCGCCTCCGGGTTTGCGGGTCGGTAGAACAGCCCGTGCGCCGTGGCGTCGCCGGCGGTGGGGAAGGTGATGAACTCCGGTGCGGGCAGATAGGCGGCGTCGATACCCAGCGGAGCGGCGGGTCGAAGCACCTCCACCTCGCCGTCGCGTACTCGTACCGGTTCGGGTGCAGCTGCATATGAGCCGCCGACGAAGGTGAATGACGACGCGTCGCCGAACAGCGACTCGAGCATGGAGTACGGCAACGCGGTGCCGGTGCTGAGGCGATCGCGGGTGGGGTCGGGCTGCACCTGCACCCCATCGATGAAACGGGAGCCACCGAACACCCAGTGCGGCTCCACCACGTCGAAGTCGCCTTGCGCCAACGGCTCGAGCGATCCGTCGTGCACGGACACTTGGTACACGTTCCACCAGTCGGTGCGGTCGGTGGCCGCCAGCAGCGAACCGTCGGCCAGCCAGGTGGGCTGCTGCAGCGCCTCGTCGCCATTCCCGGCGAGCAGACGGGTGTTGCTGGCCTCGCCGTCGGCCCAGTCGGCGATCCAGAGTTCGGTGGTGTCCCACGGCATGTTCGGGTGGTTCCACTGGATCCAGACGAGGTGCCGACCATCGGGCGAGATGCGCGGCGCGGCGTAGAAGTGGGCTCCGCTGGCAATGACGCGAAGTTCCTGCGAGCCGTCGGTAGACACCGCCCACAGTTCGTTGTCGGGCGGGGTTCCCGGGTGGTGGCGTTCGCCGACGCACACGAACCAGTTGCCATCGGGGCTGACGCGGCCGTCGGCGAATCGCAACCCGCGAGGATGGGGCGGCTCGGCGCTGAGGAACATCGGCTGGTCGCCGGGCACCAGTTTGCGCAGCCGCTGGTCCTTGAACTCCACGTAGTACAGGGCGCCATCGTGTGGCCACCAGGCACCGCCGCCGTACTCGTGAACGGAGGTGCGCACGTTGGAGTCGGCGGCCGACACATCGGCCACCTCGCCATCGTGCCAGCGGACGATGGCCGTGCGGCCGCCCTCCAGCGCCCGAGACTCGGACCACCAGACGTCGTTGCCGTCGGGGATGACCTCTCCGATCCCTACAGCGCCCCCGACCAACAGTTCGGGGGTGATGGGGGAGGGCCAGGTGCCGGCTGCGCGAGGGGACATGCAGCGATGCTGCCACACCCTGTTCGCGTCAGGGGCGAACTATTGCGGAGAGCATCGCCTGCAGCTTTGCCTGCGTTTCGGCAAGTTCGCTCAGCGGCTCGCTCTCGGCCACGATGCCGCCGCCTGCCACCAGGCGTGCCGTGCGGCGGTCGGCCGACAGTTCAGCACAGCGGATGGCCACCGCCCAGGTGCCATCACCTGCTGCGTCCACCCAGCCCACTGCGCCGCCGTAACGGCCGCGTGTGAACCCTTCAGTGCGGGCGATGAGTTCCAGCGCTTCGGCTCGGGGAAAGCCACCCAGCGCCGGGGTGGGCGACAACGCCGTCACCAGGTCCATCACGTTCGGCCGCGGGTCGCTGAGGTGGCCTTCCATGGCAGTGCCGAGGTGCTGCACGTTGGCCACGGTGACGATGCTCGGCTCGGGTTCCCAGTCGAGATAGCTGCACCAGTTGAGCAGCGTGTCGTGGATCATGTCGATGACCACGCGATGCTCGATCTGGTTCTTCTCGCTCGCCAGCAACTCTTCCGCCGCACGCCGATCGGTTTCCGGGTCGCCGGTGCGAGGCGTGGTGCCGGCCAGCGGGTGCGAGCGAACCTCGTTGCCGTGCACCGCCACCAACAGCTCCGGCGAAGCGCCGATGAACCCCTCGAATGAGTATCGATAGCTGCGACCGAACATGGCCTTCAAGCGCAGCAGCACCGCGTGCACATCGATGGGCTCTGGGCTGGCGACCTCCACCTCGCGGGCGATGACCGCCTTCGTGAGCGCACCCTCGCGCACGGCATTTCGTGCCGCGGTGACGGCCTCGAGGTAGCGATCCACCGGAGTGAGCGGCCGCACCGTGAACTCCTGGGCGCGGGGCTGCGGGCGTGAGGCGGCACCGAGATCGGTGTCGGCATCGTCGATGACCGTCACCCAGCGCCGGCCGTCGGAGGCCTTGCCCACGAGCACGCTGGGAATGACCAGTTCACAGGGTGTGCCTGGTTCGAACGGCACCACGCCGATGGCGATGGGGTGCACACCCCCGACCTCATCGACGTGCTCGATGCTCGCCAAGGTGGCGGCGACATCGGCCAGCGGTACGCGCGCCGCAACGCCTCGACCGGCGATACCCACGCCGTCGCGCACGAACAGGTATCCGTCGCCGCGGGCGACGTCGTTCAGATCGACGTCGTCGATCAGCGGCCGGGTGCGGGCGCGCATCTCAGCCGTTGGTGCCCACCATCAACTGGGTGAGACCACCCGAGAGTTGATGATGCTCTGCGTCGGGGAACCCTGCGGCGCGCAGCATCTCCACGAGCTGCTCGCGCGGCGGCAGATAGGCCACGCTCTTGGGCAGGTAGCGGTACGCGGGGCCATCGCTGAGGAGGCCGCCGATCTTCGGCACCACCTTGCCGAAGTAGATGTTGTTGCCCCAGCGGACGACGGAGTTGTGCGGTACGCCCACGTCGAGCAACGCAATACGGCCACCCGGACGTACTACCCGCGACAGTTCAGCGAAGAACGCTGGCAACTCCAACAGGTTTCGCAGTGCGAAACCACAGGTTGCGCCATCCACGGAGTGGTCGGGCAGGGGCAGGCGCAAGATGTCGGCCTGCGCACGCGGGCTGCCGCTGCGATCGGCAGCCAACATGCCGTAGCTGAGGTCGAACGAGATGGGCCGCATACCCGCCTTGGCGAGGTCGATGCACAGATCGCCCGTGCCGGCAGCGAGATCGATAACGGTGCTGCCCTGAGGGAGTGCGAGGCGTTTCACGGCCTTCTTACGCCACCGAACGTCGAGCCGGAAGGTCATCACCCGGTTCACCAGGTCGTAGCGCGGCGCAATGGTGTCGAACATCTGCCGGACGGCCTGCACCTTCTCCTCACCCTGGGGGAGTTGCTCGGTGTCCCAACTGCGTTCGACCATTGCACAGAGGCTAGTGCCACGCCCGGAGACAGGCATTGTCGTCCTTCGGTCGCGTCTGCCCGGTTGTGGCAGCATTTGCGCATGAGCGACGAACTGTGGCGCAAGGGTGCACTCGAACTGGCCGGCATGATCGCCCGTAGGGAGGTGAGCAGCCGCGAAGTGGTGGCGGCGCACCTCGCTCGCGTCGATCAGGTGAACCCGAGGCTGAATGCCATCGTGCGCCGCCTCGACGACACTGCCCTGGCTGCCGCCGATGCCGCCGACCGCGCGGTGGCCGAGGGAGGCCCACTCGGCCTGCTCCACGGTGTCCCCGTCACCGTGAAGGAGAACATCGACCTCGCCGGTACGCCCACCACGCAGGCCGTGCCGGCGCTCGCCGAGGCCGTCGCCCCCATCGACGCCCCACTGGTGGAGCGCATTCGCGCCGCTGGTGCCATCCCCATCGGTCGTACCAACCTGCCCGACTTCGGCCTTCGTGTCACCACCGAGAGTTCGCTGCACGGCAACACCCATAACCCGTGGCATCCCACCCGCACCACCGGTGGCTCCAGCGGTGGCGAGGGCTCAGCCCTGGCGTCGGGCATGAGCCCGCTCGGGTTCGGCAACGACATCGGCGGCTCGCTGCGCAACCCCGCCACGTGCTGCGGCATCACCTCGATCAAGCCCACCACCGGTCTGGTGCCGTCGGCCACGGTCGTTCCTCCCGAAGATTCCGGCATCGCCGCACAGCTCATGCTCACCGACGGTCCGATGGCCCGCCACGTGGCCGACGTGCGCGCCGGCCTCCAGGTGATCGCCGGTCAGCACGACCGCGATGCCCGTTCCATCCCCGCAGCGCTCACCGACCGCTCGACTGGCCGGGCGTTGCGCGTCGCCGTGTTGGCCGACCCAGCGGGAGGCACCACCCACCCGGAGGTGGCTGCTGCCATCACCGCAGCCGGTGATGCGTTAGCCAATGCCGGTGCCGAGGTGGTGTCGGCCAGCCCGCCCGAGTTCGAGCGCGCTGCCGAGCTGTGGTCGATGATCCTCCTGCAGGAAGTCCACTCGATGATGCCGTTGCTGCAGATGGTGATGGGCGAGGGCGGAAAAAAGTTCCTCGGCTACGCCGCCGAGGTGTTCCCTGCGCTCGACGTGCCCACGCTGATGATGCTGTTCGGCGACCGCAACCGCCTCGACCGTCTGTGGCACGGCTTCCTCACCGACTACGACGTGCTGTTGCTGCCCACATGGGCGCACCCGCCGTTCGAGCTCGGCGCCGACATCGCCTCCATGGAAGGCGCGCTCGCCACGCTCGACACCCTGCGCCCGGTGGTGCCCGCGAACCTGTTCGGCATTCCGGCCGCCGTAGTGCCGGTGGGCATGGCCGACGGCATGCCGGTGGGCGCGCAGCTGGTGGGTCGTCGGTTCGCCGACCTCACCGTGTTGCGCGCGGCCGAAGAGTTGGAGGCACTGTTCGCCCCCATCACGCCCATCGACCCGGTCTGGTGAGCCCTCTCGCCGTCGACTACGTCGATATCGATCGTTATCCCATCCACTTGCCCGGCCCGGCGCGCGATGCGGTGATTGCCGGCCTGCGTGCAGCCATCGGCGCCGATGGCTGTGCCGTGTTGAAAGGGTTCGTCAGGCCCGAACGCGTTCGTGCCTGCCGACAACTTCGGGCCCGACAGCATCCTGCGCGGTATCTACGAATGGCCGGCGTTCGCGCCGTTCGTGCAGGCCGCACTGGGCGAGGACCATTTCCACCGCTACGCCGATCCGTTGGCCGACGTCATCGTGAACACGGCCGAAGCGGGCAACGGGTTCCCGTGGCACTTCGACACCAACAACTACACCGTCACCCTGGCCATTCAGAACGCCGAGTCGGGTGGCGCCTTCGAGTACAGCCCGCACCTTCGCACGCCCACCGACGAGAACTACGCCGGTGTGGAGGCGGTACTCGACGGTGATGAATCGCTCATCCGCACGCTGCATCTGGAGCCGGGCGACCTGCAGATCTTCAAGGGTCGCTACTCACTGCACCGCGTCACGCCGCTCTCGGGCCCCACACCTCGTTACGTAGCCATCTTCAGCTATGTGGAAGAGCCGGGCATGGTGGGTAGCCCCGAACGCACCGCACAGCTCTACGGGCGCGTGTTGCCGATTCACCTGGAGCGCGCCGGACAGCGCAACGACACCCTCGTCGACTAGCCCTGGGCGGCTTGGGCCTTCGCCCAGCGATAGTCGGCCTTGCCGGCTGGCGACCGCACGATCTCGTTCACGAACACGAATGCCTTGGGCAACTTGTAGCGGGCGATGTGTCGCTCGGCTTCGGTGCGCAGGTCGTCTTCGGTGACGGTGTAGCCCTCGCGCACGCGCACGATGGCCACCACTTCGTTGCCCCACCGCTCGCTGGGGCGCCCGGCCACCACGCAGTCGTAGACACCGGGGTGTGCCTTCACGGCTGCCTCCACCTCTTCGGCGAAAATCTTCTCGCCGCCAGAGTTGATGGTGACCGAGTCGCGGCCGTGCAACTCGATGATGCCGTCGGCACGCAACCGGGCGCGGTCGCCCGGCACCGCGTAGCGACTGCCCGCCACGATGGGATACGTGCGGGCGGTCTTGGCCGCATCGCCCAGATAGCCGAGGGCGAGGTTGCCGCTCTTGGCCAGCCAGCCGATCTCGGGGTCGCCGGCTGGTAGCTCGCGGGTGAGATCGTCGCTGAGCACGTGGTTGCCCGGGCTGATGGGGAAGGTGCCCGTGGTGGCGCCGCCGCCAGCCGACACCTGCGACAACTGACCGCCGGCTTCCGACGAACCGAGGCCATCGACGATCATCACGGTGGGCAGATGCTGCAGGAACTCGTCCTTCAGGTTGGCGCTCAGCGGGGCCCCACCCGACAACACGACGGTGAGGCTCGACAGGTCGTAGCCGCCCTTGGCGAGTCGGTCGAGCAGTGGCCGCCCGAAGGCGTCGCCGACGATCAGCAGAAAGTTCAACCGCTCGCGCTCGATAAGGCCCCACACGTCGTCGGGGTCGAGTCGCTCGGGCACGCTCTGCACGAACACCGTGCCACCCGTGTTCCAGGTGCGGAAGCTCATCCAGTGGCCGGCACCGTGCATGAACGGGGGAGCGAGCAATGCCTGCAGTCCGCCGGTGGCTTCGGCCAGCACGCCCTCCATCGTGTCGGCGCGGCTGCCGCCGAAGCACTCCACGTTGGCATCGCCGTTGCGCCACAGCACGCCCTTGGGCATGCCGGTGGTGCCGCCCGTGTAGAGGATGTACAGGTCGTCGGGGCTCCATTCCACGGCCGGCTTGTCGGCCGACGCGGCGACGAGGGCGTCCTCGTACCACACCGCACCGGGCAGCAGGTCGTTGCCGCTCTCGTCGGGAATCTGCAGGATGACTCGCAGGTTCGGCAGGTCGGGCAGCACTTCGGTCAAGGTGGGTACGAACTGGCTGTGCACCACCATCGCCGACGCGTTGGAGTCGAGGAGCAGGTAGCGCAACTCTTCGGCCACGTAGCGGTAGTTCACGTTGAACGGGGCCACACGGGCCTTGAACGAACCGAGCATTGCTTCGAGGTACTCGTTGCCGTTGTGCAGGTAGATCGCCAGGTGGTCCTGGCCGCTCTGGTGGCCCTCCAAGTGGTCGCGTTCGGTGTGGCAACCCAGGCCGGCACCGATGAGGTGGTTCGCCAATCGGCGTGTGCGTTCGGTGACATCGCTCCAGGTGAGGCGGCGGTCGCGGAAGACCAGGCACACCTCATCGGGCCGAGTTGCGGCGATGGCTTCGTGGACTTCGGCAACCGAGAACTGAGCCGTCATGGCTCGGCAACCTAGACCAGCCACTGCACCCCTCGGTTCATCGGAACGACACCGCATCCGCCGTCTACAGTCGTGCCCATGACCGCCCCCGCCACACCTGCCACCGACACCCGTGACCTCACCAAGAACGTCTTCGGGGTGTTTATGCCCCAGGGCTGGAAGATGGAACTCGCCGGTATCGACGGGGCCGAGGCCAAGTGGCAGACCGCCGTCGACATCGCCGTGAAGGCCGAGGAACTGGGCTACGACTCCATCTGGGTGTACGACCACTTTCACAACGTGCCCCGCGCCGCGCACGAGGCCGTGTTCGAGGCCTGGACCACCATGGCTGCCATCAGCCAGCGCACCTCACGCGTGCGGTTGGGTCAGATGGTGGGCTGCAACAGCTACCGCGAGCCGTCGGTGCTGGCCAAGATCACCAGCACCATCGACGTCATTAGCGGTGGCCGTCTCGACTGGGGTATCGGCGCCGGTTGGTACGAGCACGAGTACAAGGGCTACGGCTTCGAGTTCCCGCCGCCGAAGGAGCGCATCGGCATGCTGCGCGAGAGCGTGCAGATCGTGCGCAGCATGTGGACCGAGCCCGACACCACCTTCGACGGCACCTACTACCAACTGAACGGCGCCCAGTGCGACCCCAAGCCGCTGCAGACCCCGTACCCGCCCATCTGGATCGGCGGCGGCGGCGAGCAGCTCACCCTGCGCGTGGTGGCCCGTTACGCCGACTGCAGCAACTTCGGCGGCAAGCCCGCCGAGTGGGCCCGCAAGCGCGAGATCCTAAAGGGCCACTGCGCCGCCGTCGGCCGCGACGAAGGCACTATCCGCAAGACCTGGTCGCCCGAGGTGTTCATCCGCAGCACCCAGGCCGAACTCGATGCCGCCGGCAGCCGCAGCTTCTGGGGCGAGCCGTTGGAGAGCTGGCGCGAGGGCAACCTGGTGGGTACCCCCGAGCAGGTGTGCGAGAAGATCCAGACCTATCTCGACCTCGGCTGCACCGGTTTCATCCCGTGGTGCAGCGACTATCCCGAGACCGAGAGCATGGAACTCTTCGCCACCGAAGTGATGCCCAACTTCCGCTGAGCCGCTCAGGCGGCGCGAGCCCGGGGTGGGCCGTGTGCTCGTACTGCGCCGTCGGGTGTGGTGGTCGTGAGGGTGCGGTCGGGTGCGAGGTGCAGTTGCCAGCCGCCTTCGTGGACCTTGTGGTGGTGCTTGTTGCACAGTGGGAGAAGGTTGTCGATGTCGGTTGGCCCGTGTTGGAGGGTGTACCAGGCGACGTGGTGGATGTGGCAGTGCTCGAATGGTGTGTCGCACATGGCGCAGGTTCGGTAGAGCACGCGGAGTGCTCGTCGTTGTGC
>CAIXIJ010000134.1 GCA_903919455.1 uncultured Acidimicrobiaceae bacterium
ACCACACCCGTTGGCTTGTTGAGGAGGTAGTAGACCAGCCCGGCCTTCACGCCGAGCGGCACACCATCCACTTCCACCTTGTCGACTTCAGCGTCGACGCGCCGCCCGAGTACAGCGACTTCGCCATTCACCACCACCCGGCCGGCGGCAATCAGGTCTTCGCAGACCCTCCGACTACCCCACCCGCGAGTGGAGAGCACCTTCTGCAGACGTTCGCCCTGCGGCATGGCCGCCGAAGCAGCAGCCCATTGCTCCCACAGCGGCGGCTCGGGCACGGGGTCAGGCACGGGGTTCGGCCGAAGGATCGATGCGGAGTCCCTGTTCCAGGGCCTCCACCACGTCGGCGCCGGGCACGAACTCGGCAATCGGCGGCAGGTCGCTGAGTGCATTCAGGCCCAGCTTCTCCAGGAACAGCGGGGTCGTCCCGAACAGGATGGCCTGGCCGGGGCCGGTGTCGCGGCCCTTCTCCTCCACGTACCCGCGAGCCTGCAGGGTGCGGATCACACCATCGGGGTCGACCCCGCGGATCGACGCGATCTGCGCACGCGACAGCGGTTGCTTGTAGGCGATGATCGCCAGCGTCTCCAGAGCAGCGCCGCTCATTCGAGCGCGCTGGCCATCGAGCAGGAAGCGTTCCACATAGGGTGACAGGTCGGCGTGGGTCTGGTAGCGCCAGCCACCCGCCACCTTCACCAACTGGAAGCCATGACCAGCCTCGTCGTAGGCGTCAGCCAGTTGCATGCAGAGTTGCTCCACCACGGAGGTGGGCTGTTCCAGCAGTTGCGCGAGTGTCTCGTTGGGGACCGGCTCCATGGAGACCATCACGATGGCTTCGATGGCGCGCACGGTCTCGGCGTCGAGTTGGTCGGACACGATCAGTTCATCCCTCATAGTCGTCGATGGGCAGCGAGCCCAGTTCGTCGGCGTTGTCGCCCATCCAGACCACTTCCACGTCGCCGAACCGTTCGGTCTGCTCGAGATCGACGTACCCCTGCTTGAACAGTTCCAGCAGTGCAAGGAACCGCACGATCACCTCGAGCCGTTCCACCAAACCACTGGTAAGGCGGCGGAACGAGATGCGACCCACGCGCGGTAGTTCGTCGAGTAGTTCGGTGAGCGCATCGGCGACACTTGCTTTCACGGCCGCTACGTGGAACAGGTCGATGCGCGGCACCACCTTGGGCGTGACCGCCCGCAGGTACGCCTTCTGCAGCCGCAGCGGCGACACCCCCTCCAGCAGGTCGGGCATCAGCCCCTCGAAGCGCTCGTCGGGGCCAACACCGCGGGGAAACGACCGGTCGGCATCGTCGGCGAGTCGGCTGAACACCTGCGCCACGTCCTTGAACGTCTTGCACTCCAGCAGGCGAGCCAGCAGGAGGTCGCGCTCCTCCCACAATGCGAGCTCATCGTCGAGGTCCACGTCGTCGCGACCCGGCAACAGGCGACGAGCCTTCAGCTCCACCAGGGTGGCAGCGATCAACAAGAACTCGGTGGCGAGGTCCAGGTCCAGGCCCAGGCCCTGCAATCGCTCGATCTCCACCAAGTATTCATCGACGATCTTGCTGAGCGACACCTCGTAGAGATCGACCTGCTCTTTCAGAATCAGGTGCAGCAGGAGGTCGAACGGTCCCTCGTAGACGGAGGTGGAGACGTCGACGGCCATATTCATGCGATCGTACCGCCTGGCGCAGGTAGCCTCGCAGCCCGTGGCACGCGTACTCTCCTGCATCCAACCCACCGGTGAGGTCCATCTGGGCAACTACCTGGGGGCGTTGCGCAACTGGGTGAGCGGACAGCACGAGAATGATGCCTTCCACGGCATCGTCGACCTCCACGCCCTCACCATCACCGAAACCCCCGGGGTACTCGGCGACAACACCCTGAAGCTGGCGGCCATGCTCTTCGCCGTGGGTCTCGACCCCGACGTGGCCACGGTGTTCGTGCAGAGCCATGTGGCCGAGCACAGCCAGTTGGGTTGGATCATGGAAACCCAGGTGAGCTTCGGCGAGCTCAGCCGAATGACGCAGTTCAAGGACAAAGCGGCCAAGCGCGAGCACGACTTCGTCAGCGCAGGTTTGTTCACCTACCCCGCTCTCCAGGCCGCCGACATCCTGCTCTACGACACCGACGAAGTGCCCGTGGGCGAAGATCAGCGCCAGCACATCGAGATCACCCGCGACATCGCCATCCGGTTCAACCACCGCTTCGGCGAGACGTTCCGCCTACCCAAGGCGGTGATGCCGAAGGCGGGCGCCCGAGTGATGGACCTGCAGGACCCCACTTCGAAGATGAGCAAATCGGCCGACACCGACTCCGGACTCGTGAACATGCTCGACGCGCCGTCGGTCGTGATGAAGAAGTTCAAGCGGGCGGTTACCGACAGCGAGAGCGAGGTGCGCTACCACCGGGAGGAGAAGCCCGGTGTCAGCAACCTGCTCGAGATTCTGTCCGCGTGCACCGGCGACTCGCCCGAGACGTTGGCTGCCAAGTACTCCCAGTACGGCCCTCTGAAGTCCGACACCGGCGACGCTGTCGTGGCCATGCTCGAACCCATTCAGGCTCGCTACGGCGAACTGATGGCCGATCCCGCCGAACTGCAGTCCCTGCTCCGCAAGGGCGCCGGCAAGGCTCGCGAGGTCGCTGCGGCCACGCTCGGACGTGCCCACTCGGCCATCGGCATCACCCCCGCCTGATTCACACGTCGTCAGCGGCGCGCAGATCTACTGCAGCGCTCCCCCGACCCTGCACCAGATCAACCGTTGCCGGGTCGCTGCCGGCCTCCACGAGCATTGCTGCACCGAGCGCTTCGTGGTCGTGGTACTGCCGAAACCGTTCGGTCCTGGCGCCTACCACGGTGGCCAACACCCTCGAGAAGGTGCCAAGGTCGGCGACCTGCTTGCCCACGTCGTGCAGCAATGCGCCCGCTAACTCCGATGGTGTGGCCTCTGGGCGAAGGGCGACGAAGCGCTGTGCCACCTCGATGGAGTGCCGGCGGTCCTGTACCGCCATGTTGCTCCACAGCCTCCACTCCCCTTCCTGCAACGAGGTGCGCACCCACTCCACGTCGGTGGGCGCCGGCTCGTTCCGCGACAACGAGCCCCGAAAGCGCCTCGCGAGGTGACCGAGCGACGTCATGCCTGCTCTGCCCGCGGATGCGCTTGCCGGTACACCTGCCACAGGCGCTCCTGACTCACCTTGGTGTACACCTGGGTGGTCGAGATGGAGGCATGTCCGAGCATCTCCTGCACGATACGAAGATCTGCGCCGTGGTCCAGCAGATGCGTGGCGCAGGAGTGGCGCAGCACGTGCGGCGACAGTTTGTCCGCCACGCCGGTTCGTTCGCCGTACTTGCGCACCACGGCCCACGCCGCTTGGCGGGACAGACGGGCACCGCGTGTGTTCAGGAACACGGCTTCCTGATCGCCTCGCCGAGCCCACCGGGCCGGTTCCAGATGCTTGCGCCCGAGAGCCAACCATTCATCCATGGCCGCTGCGGCCGAACGCCCGAAGGGCACCACGCGCTCTTTGGAGCCCTTTCCGAAGAGGCGCACCACCCGATGGTCGCGGTCGAGATCCGACAGCGACAGTCCGCATGCCTCGCTGATGCGCGCTCCGGTGGCGTAGAGAAACTCCAGCAGCGCGCGGTCCCGCAACGAGGCCGGGTCCGAGCCGGCGACGGCAGCGAGCAGGGCGCCCACCTCAGCCTCGCTCAATGGATGGGGAATGCCCGCGGGAACTCGCACCCCCTCCACATCGGCAGTGGGGTCGTCGGCGCGCACACCCTCCTCCGCCATGAATCGATGCAACATGCGCACAGCGGCCAACTGTCGCGCCACGCTGGACGGCGCGCTCCCGCTCGCTCGCCGCTGCTGCACGAATCGATCCAGCGCCGAACGATCAACCGACGCAAGCGTTGCCCGGTGCGCTGTGAGCCACGTGGTGTAACCCGTCAGGTCGCGACGGTAGGCCGACAGCGTGTTCGCCGACCGTCCCCGCTCGCTCGCCATCCAACTGAGGAACTCCTCCGCCTCGAGCGGGAGTTCGTCGTTCATCCGTGAGTGCCCTCGCGGAGCCGACGTTCCACCATCAGCAGACCGATGACGGTCTTGGCATCATGGATCTCGCCACGCAGAATCATGTCCACTGCCTCGGACAGATCGACGTGCAGCACGTCCATGTGGGTTTCCTCGGGCCCGTGCGTTTCGCGCTCCACTTCCACGAGATCGGTGGCCAGGTAGAGGTGCAGCACCGAGTCGGTCATCCCTACCGATGGATAGAACGCAGTGAGGAACTCGAGGTGGCCGGGGTCGAGGCCCACTTCTTCCACCAGCTCGCGTGCGGCGGTGAGTTCAGTCGGTTCGTCGGCGACATCGCGCATACCGGCCGGAATCTCCACCACGACGTCGTCGAACGGAGCCCGGTACTGCCGCACGAGGGTGACATACGGCGTTCCGTCCGCGCGGTACCGCAACGGCACCGCCGCCACTGCACCCGGCGATCGCACGATGTCGCGAGTGAACCGTTCGCCGTCAGGCGACTCGAACTCGGCCACGGCGACGTGCCAAATGTAGCCCTGGTGCACCAATCGGTCGCCCAAGTGGCGAAAGCCGCTCATCGGCGTTGCTCAGGCCACCGACGGCGTAGCGGCGCGCAGCACCGGTGTGCGCGCCTCGTGGCGAGCAATCGCCGCAGCAGCAAGTTCGCGGAACAGAGGGTGCGGTCGGTCCGGACGGCTCTTGAACTCGGGGTGAGCCTGGGTGGCCACCCAGAACGGATGATCGTCGAGTTCGATGAACTCCACCAGTCGACGGTCGGGCGACAATCCGCTGCAGCGAAGCCCGGCGGCCTCCATACGCGGCTTCCAGGTGGCGTTGAGTTCCCAACGATGACGATGGCGCTCGCTCACCACTGGCTCGCCATACGCCTGGTAGGCGCGGCTGCCAGGCTCGAGAATCGCGTAGTAGGCACCGAGTCGCTGCGTGCCGCCCTTGTCGCTCACATCGCGCTGGTCGTGCATCAGATCGATCACCGGATGCGGCGTGCTCGGGTCCATCTCGGTGCTGTTCGCCCCGGTGAGGCCCATTACGTTGCGGGCGAAGTCCACCGTCATGGCTTGCAGGCCGAGGCAAATGCCGAGGCAGGGAATGTCGTTCTCGCGAGCGAACGTGGCAGCTGCGATCTTTCCCTCGAAACCTCGGTCGCCGAACCCTCCGGGGATGATCATGCCGTCGAGGTCCTGTAGGCGGGCGGTGGCGAGCAGGCCCTCCACTTCCTCGGCTTGGATCCAGTCGATCTCCACGTTGGCGTCATGATGGAAACCAGCGTGCTTGATACTTTCGACGACGCTGAGGTACGCATCGTGATAATCCACGTACTTGCCGATCAGCCCGATCTTCACCGGCTTCACGGCAGCTTCCACCTTGTCCACCACGTCCTGCCACGGCTGCAGATCGATGGGTGCATCGAGGCGCAGTGTGTTGCACACCACGGTGTCGAGTCCCTCGCTGTGCAGGATCAGCGGCAGTTCGTAAATGTTGCGTGCATCAGCGGCGTTCACCACTGCGTCCTCGTCCACGTTGCACAAGCTGCTGATCTTGCGCTTGAGGTTGTCGCTCAGAGGGGCTTCGCTACGGCACACGATGATGTCGGGCTGGATGCCGCGACTGCGCAACTCGGTGACCGAGTGCTGGGTCGGCTTGGTCTTCTGTTCGCCCGACGGGCCGATAAACGGCACGAGGGTGACGTGGATGTAGCAGATGTTGTCCCGACCCACGTCGCTGCGCATCTGACGCAGCGCCTCGAGGAAGGGGAGGATCTCGATGTCGCCGACGGTGCCACCAACCTCGGTGATCACCACGTCGACCTCGTCGGTGGCGACTCGCTTGATGCGCCGCTTGATCTCGTCGGTGATGTGCGGGATGACCTGCACGGTCTTGCCGAGGTAGTCGCCGCGCCGTTCGGCAGCGAGCACGGCCTGATAGATGCTGCCCGTGGTGGCGTTCGAGTTGCGGGTGAGGGGCTCGTCGATGAAACGTTCGTAGTGCCCGAGGTCGAGGTCGGTTTCACCGCCGTCATCGGTGACGAACACCTCACCGTGTTCGAACGGATTCATAGTGCCCGGATCCACGTTGATGTACGGGTCCAGCTTCTGCATGGTGACCTTCAGGCCACGCAATTTGAGCAGACGCCCCAGCGACGATGCGGTGAGGCCCTTGCCCAGGGAGCTGGCAACGCCTCCGGTCACGAAAATGTGCTTCGGCATTGCGGACGACCTCCGTCTCAGTGGAACTGACAACGGGAGAGCAGGATACCGCGGTTGAACCCGCGCGCGTGGATGCTCAGCAGTTCCCGTCGCGATCGAAGAGGTTCGACCAGCTCAACCGAGCAGAAATTCGCACTTCGCCCGGGGTTCGTACCCGTACCTCGGTCCAGTCGTCGGCGGCGGCAGCAATGCACGCGTCGCCCTCCACCACGGAGAACCACGGCGAGAAGCTCACGCGCACCACCGACGAACCCGCCACATCGGCACGCACGGTGAAATCGGTGATGCCGAGGCGCACCAGTCGTGCGTCACCGATCACCAATGACGGCCGAGGGAGCACCTCGAACAACCTCCACACATCATCGTGGTAGATCTCGTGCAGGTAGTCCGGCGGGGCCGCCAGCAATGCCCGCTCGAGCTCGCCACCCTCGTCGAGGCGTGTGTCGGCGATAGCCACCATGCTCACGCCCATGTGGTTCAACCAGTCGAGGTACGCGCCCGCGTCGAGGTCATCGCCATAGAACAGGCCATTGTCGAGCCGGTCGTGCTGCCGATTCCAGCCGCGCGCGATGGGAAACTCCAGCGCCACGGTGTCGGCCTCGGAGTGAGTGGCCACCGGAACCACCTCCACGCGGAGCGGTCCCGGAATAGCCGACAGCGCTTCGAGTAGCGGCCGGTAGAACTCTGGCTTGGTCTGTGCGTCATCGATGCGAACAGCCAGGCTCACCGGCGCCCACTGGAGCGCCATCAGCGGCACCAGTGCCACCGCCAACCAACGCGCCGACCACGTTGCCGCCATCACCACCACGACGGGAACAGCGAGGGCTGCGAGACGAGCGACATTGCCACCCACCGGGTTCGGCACGGCGAAACACAGCAGTACAAACGAGGCGTAGCCGGCGCACATCCACCGCAGGAACAGGAAGCGCCACCCCACCGCAGCCACGAGCGCCGTCGCCAGGAGCAGATTGATCGTGCCACCCAACGGAAACGGGAAGTTGCCCGGCTCATAGAAGAGCACGGTGAGCGCCACGATGGGAACCATCGTGGCGACCACCAGAGACGCTCCGACGACAGCAGGCAACGCCCTCGATAGCAGCACTGCCAACCCGATCGTCGCCAGAAACACGCCCGCCACAGGGCTGGACAGCGCTGCCGCAAGCGCCAGTGCTGCCGTTGCTGCTCGCCGTCGCGTGACTGCAGCATGGAGCGCAGCCATACCGAGCGCAGCGCCAGAGAGGAAGGTGGTGCGCCCACCGTAGAGCGACGACAACAGCCCCACTGCCAACACGACGCCAGCGACTTCTGGCCGCACGAGCGATACCTCGGACCGACGCAGGGCGTGGAGCAGCAACGAGCCGGCCAACGTGCCCGCTAGCACCGCCAGAATGCCCAGCACCGCCGCACCGACCACACTGCCGATCATCGGCGCCAGCACCGAATAGGCGGGCGTGGGATGGCCACCGAACCATTGGTTGCTCCAGATGGCAAAGGGCGCCTTCCGGAACAACGCGCTACGGAAGTGCTGCACGGCGAAGTCGTTGCTTGGCGGCAGCCACAGCGCATAGATCAGCGAGCCGACCAGCGCAGCGGTCAGCGCTGCGCCGTGGCGCCGGACCAGAGGCAAGTGGAGGAAGTCGGCCATACGCACGCCGCTGGGCGGCCATGGGCAATGTAGCAGGCTAGTTTTGCGGGGTGACCGTCGCCTCGGACCTCGACACGGCTGCACCTGCCGTGCAGGGCGGCCCGAACGCGTCGAAGTACGGCTGGGTACGAGAGACCGCCATCGTGGTGGGCTTCTACTACGTGTACCAGACGATCCGCAGTTTGGCCGACCATGGCGGCGTCACCAACCGGGCGTATGCCAACGCCCGGAAACTGGTCGACTGGGAGCAACACGTCTGGATCTTCCACGAGCAAGCGATCCAGCAGGCGTTTCTCGCCTCCCACTGGTTCATCCGCGTGATGAACATCTACTACGGCACCCTGCACTTCGTCATCACGGTCGGGCTGTTGATCTGGCTCTACCGCAAACGGCATCACGCCTATCGGCCGATGCGCAACCTGCTCGGGCTCACCACGTCGCTGGCGCTCATCGGCTACTGGGCGTTCCCCCTCGCCCCGCCACGTTTGTACAAGTGCAACGAGAACATTCCGGTGCCTGGCCCGGACGGCTTCACGATCGGAAAGTGCTTCGTCGACACGCTGTCGAGATTCGGGGGGCTGTGGAGTTACCACTCACCCGTAGCCAAGGCCGTCGCCAACCAGTACGCAGCGATGCCCAGCCTGCACTTCGCCTGGGCGATCTGGTGCGGCATCGTGCTCTGGCGCTATAGCCGAACCACGACGATCCGGGTACTGGGTCTGCTGTACCCCCTGCTCACCCTGTTCGCCATCGTCGTCACCGCAAATCACTACTTCCTCGACGCAGTGGGCGGGGCACTGGTCATCGGAGCCGCCGCCTGGATCATCCGCGCGCACGAGCGGCGGCATCATCGTCGTCTAGCGAGCGCGCTTCCGGCGTGATTCCAGCAACTCGGCAGCATGACGGCGCGCCGCTGTCGCGGTCGCATCACCCGACAGCATCCGGGCAACCTCATCCACCCGGGCCTCGCCGTCGACGCTGGATGCAGTGGCGATCGTGACGGCGCCAGCACCACTTTCGATCACCCTCTTGCTCACCACCACGTGTGTGTCGGCCAATGCTGCCACCTGAGCCAGGTGGGTAACCACGAGCACTTGATGTCGATCGCCCAACTCGGCCAGGCTGGAGCCGACCGCTACGGCAGCAGCGCCACCGATTCCCGCGTCGACCTCGTCGAACACGAGCGTGTCGGGCGCCTCACTGAGCACCAGTCGCAAGGCCAGCATGGCGCGTGCCAGTTCGCCACCGCTTGCCACTCGCGACAGCGGCAGGAGCGGCGCCCCAGGGTTTGCTGCCAGGAGGAACGCCACGTCGTCGGCAGGGTCTTCATCACCGACCGATACAGCCACCTCCACGTGCGGCATGGCCAATTGGCGAAGGTGACGTTGTACCTCCGACGCCAGATCGCCGGCGCCGGCGCGCCGGGACGCGGCTACGGCGGCCGCGGCGGACCGCTCGTCGGCTTCGGCAGTCACCCGTTCCGCTTCCAACTGCGCCACACGTTGGTCGTAGCTCTCCAACTCCACGAGGCGGGCCTCCGTCTCGCTCTGAAAGGCCAACACATCGGCCAACGTGTCGCCGTACTTGCGCCGAAGATCGCGCAGGAACTGCATCCGCTCGCGCACCTCGCCGAGGCGTTGCGGGTTTTCGTCGATGGACTCTGCTCTCGCCCGCAAGTCGGCAGCCACATCGCTCAGTTCGGCTGCGATCGAGCGCAGCCGGCTCTCAGCATCGGCAAAGGGCCCGCGACCCGCCACGCTGCGCACGGCTACGCCCACGGCATCGGTAGCGCCTCCATCATCGAGGAGTGCCGCCAGGGCGGCTTCAGCCAGGCTGCGATACTCCACGGCGCCGGCGAGCACATCGTGCTCGTCGTCGAGTTCGCGATCTTCATCGGGGCCGGAGATCGCCGCTGCCTGTAGTTCGGCGACCTGGTACCGAAGCAGGTCCACCTCGCGTGCACGTGCACGTGTGTCGCCCCCGAACGCCGCCAGTGCCGCATCGATCTCGGTGAGACGGGCCCGCGCTGCTCGCAACGGAGCGAGATCCGTGCCGCACCAGCGATCCAGCGCGTCGCGCTGTTCCGCCGTGGACAGCAGGCCTTGGTGGGCGTGTTGACCATGCAGATCGACGGTGCGCTCCCCCAACTCGGCAAGGTTCGTCACGGTCGCCAGGCGCCCGTTCACATAGGCCCGCGAACGACCATCGGCCGGGATCACGCGAGCGACCACGTACTCCTCGTCGCCCACCACGAATCGACCTTCCACCCGCGCCTCAACTGCGCCGGGCCGCACCATCATCGAGTCGGCTCGGCCTCCCACCAGCAGGCTGATGGCCTCCACCAACATCGTCTTTCCGGCACCGGTCTCACCGGTCAGCGCCGTGAGCCCCGCGCCGAGCACGAGGTCGAGTCGCTCGATCACACCCAGTGATTCGATGTGCAGTTCGTGGAGCATCTAGCGGTCCGCCAACCCGAACTTGGCCTTCAGAATCTGATGGAACCGCCGCTCCCCAAATCGAACGAACCGGGCCACGTGCGGCGACGGGGCAACGATGATGCGGTCGCCTTCAGCAAGCGATGTGGCTGGCTGGCCGTCCACCGACAGCGCCACGGCTCGATGGCCCATCACTTCCACCTCGACACGCTCGCTCGGGTCCAGCACCAGCGACCGGTCGAACAGCATGTGCGGCGACACGGGCGTCAAGAGGATGGCTCGAGTGCGCGGTGAGAGCACCGGCCCGCGAGCGGAGAGCGAATACGCCGTCGATCCCGTAGGTGTCGCCAGGATCAGACCATCCGCTGCGTACGACGTGAAGGGTGTGCCGTCGATGACGACCTGGAGGCGAACGGTGTGGCCACTCTCCTGCTTCTCCACTACACCCTCGTTCAATGCCGTCCATGTGCCGATGGCATTGCCATCGCGTAGCAGGGTGAGGTCGAGCATCATCCGTTCATCGATGTTCCACTGTCCGAGGTCGGGACCGGCGAAGTACCGCTCGAGCACCGAGGACAGCGCAGGAGGCTCGACCTCGGTGAGGTACCCGAGCACTCCCGCATTCACGCCGATGATCGGCACCGCAGCACCAGCGAGCAGATGCACAGTGCGCAGCATCGTGCCGTCGCCGCCGATACAGACCGCAAGGTCGGCTGATCCCGGAGGTGCTGCGGATCCCAGATCGTTGAGGTCGAGCGCCGCTGCATCATCCAGCGTCATCCATACGTCGTGACCGTGAGCTCGCAGCCATTCGGCAGCGGCACGCGCCGAGGCATTGGCCTCGGAACGTTCGTGATGGGCAACGAGGAGCACGGAGGTCACGCAGGGAATCCTGTCTGTTGTGTGGTGGCATGCACAAGGAATTCACGATTTCCGTCACCACCCGTGATCGGCGAATCGGTCCAACCGATGACGGTGCATCCTCGCGCTTCAAGGGCTTCATGAACCTCACCGCGCACGCGATCGTGAATCGCAGGGTCGGTAATGATGCCGTGCCCTCGCGCCACCTCCACGCGGCCCGCCTCGAACTGCGGTTTCACCAGCAGTACCAGGTGACCACCCGGGACACAGGCGCCGGCCAACGCCGACAGCACACGGACGATGGAGATGAACGACAAATCGGCGGTCACCAGTTGCACCGGACCTCCGATGACATCCGGGTTCACGTCTCGAACGTGGAAACGCTCGATCACTGTCACCCGGTGGTCGTTGCGGACCTTCGGGTGCAACTGACCATGCCCTACATCCAGCGCCACCACATGGGCGGCGCCGCGCTGCAGTAGGCAGTCGGTGAAACCACCTGTGCTGGCCCCTGCATCGAGCACTCGCCAGTTGGCGACGTCGAGCGCGAAGCATTCGAGGGCCGCATCGAGTTTGTCACCGCCGCGGCTCACGAAACGGGGGCCCTCGCCTTCGATGACGATGGCGTCGCCAGCGTGGACCTGCCGCGACGATTTGTCCGCGACGGCACCATTCACGAGCACTCGGTTTGCCTCGATGGCACGCGCAGCGTCCACCCGCGTGGCCACGAGTTGCCGGCGGACGAGTTCGGCGTCGAGACGTTGACGCCTCGCCACCGGTCAGGCCTTCTTGGCCGGAGCAGCCTTCTTGGCGGGGGCCTTCTTGGCCGGAGCGACCTTCTTGGCCGGAGCCTTCTTGGCCGGAGCCGCCTTCTTGGCCGGAGCCTTCTTGGCCGGAGCCTTCTTGGCCGGAGCCGCCTTCTTCGCCGGGGCCGAGGTGGGAGCTGAAGCCGGGGTAGGGGTGGAAGCCGGGGTGGGAGCGGGCTTGCTGGTGATGCCCAACTTCTGAGCGATCTCCTCCACGCGGTCCTCGAGGCCGTCCAGACGGCCGGCAAACCGGCCGAGCTGCTTGGTCAGCTCGCTCTGGATCTGAGCGAATGCGGAGCCGCCGGCCTCGCGGCCTCGGGCCACGAGTTCGTCGACCATCGCCTGGCTGTCCTTGCGCTTGGCCTGGCCGCTCTTCACGAGATCTTTGACGATCTTCTCGGCCTGTTCCTGCGACATTTCCGTGAACTGCATTCCGGCGTCGAGCAGTCGCTTGATGAGTGAGTTCGCTGACATGTCCACAGGCTAGCCCTGAAAAAATGCCCCGCCGACTATGGCATCGGCCACAGCAGCCAGGTCGTCCACTGCGAGGTCGGGTGTCGGCTCCACCAACGCCCCGCGTGGCGTCACGCCGCTGTGCACATGGGCATAGCGACACCCCAGGGTTCGAGCAAACTCTCCATCGGTACTGGGCCGGTCACCCACCATCACCGCATGTGCCGCTGCCTCGTCGCCTACCACCGAGCGCACCAGAGCCGCCATTGCCGCATGCGGCTTTCCGGCGATCACCCCGGGTTGACCACATGCCGTCTGCACCGCCGCAAGGATCGACCCGCCACCGGGGATCGGGCCATCGGGTGTCGGGTAGGTGGCGTCGTCGTTCGTACCGATGAGCCGCGCCCCATGCATCACTGCGCGAGCGGCGCGGGTGAGACCCTCGTAGTCAAATGTGCGATGCCAGCCCACCACCACTGCATCGATCTCGGCATCGTGCCCCACCACGGCACCGCGGGCTTCCACGGCCTGCACCACGCCTTCGCCACCACAGACCAGCACCCGCTCACCGGGTTGCACCAACATCGCCGCTGCTTGGGCCGAGGTGAGTACATCGCCGTGCGCCGGGATGCCGATGGCTCCGAGTGCTGCCTCTTGGTCCTCCACACGCGCCGAGGAGTTGTTCGTCACGAACAGCACTCGGTGGCCGGCCGCTCGAAGTCGAGCGATGGCCTCCACCGAACCGGGAATTGGTCGGTGCGCCAGCCACACCACACCGTCGAGATCACAGAGCACGGGAAACATGTCTGGCCATGTTGGCACGCGAGGTGCCAACCTGTGGGGGTGCCTCGTTTCGAACCCTTCGCCGCGCTCCGTTATTCGCCCTCGCTTTCGCTCGACGACGTCGCGGCACCGCCGTACGACGTACTGAGCGACGCCGACGTCGAGTCGCTGCTGTCGCGGCACTCCCGCAACATCGTCGCGATCGATGTGCCTCGCGATGTCGATGGCCCCGGCCGCTACGACCTCGCCGCCGCACGCTTGGCGGACTGGGTGCACGACGGCAGCTTGGTACGAGACGCCACACCGTCGTTCACGCTGTATCGCATGCGTTTCATCGACGAGGCAGGGTCCGTTCGCGAGACCGTGGGAGTGCTCGGCGCGCTCGAAGTGGTCGATGAGGGAGCCGACGGTGTGTTGCCGCACGAGCGCACCACCCCGAAAGCGAAGAGCGACCGGCTCGACCTCACTCGGTCCACCAACACGAACCTCTCCCCCGTGTGGGGTCTGTCGCTCACGAAGGGCCTCACCGATCTCTTGCGCGAACCTGCCGAACCGGTCGGCTCCTGCCACGACGAGAACGGTGTGTTGCACACGGTGGAGCGCGTCACCGACCCAGCAAGAGTTACTGCCATCAGTGCTGCGGTCGGAACCAACCCGGTATTGATCGCCGATGGTCATCACCGTTACGCCATCAGCCGAACGTTTCGCGACGAGACGCGCACCGCACGCGGCGGCGACGCTGGCGCAGCAGAACTCACCCTCACCTACGTGGCCGAACTGGTGGAAGACCAACTCAGCATCGACGCCATCCATCGCCTCTACCACGGTGTGTCGGCCGACGACCTGCTCGCGCACTTCAGCGCCTGTTTCGATGCAACCGAGGCCGGGCCGGTCATGCCGGCGTTCGCCTCAGAGGTCGTCGAACGTGGCGCGTTGTGTCTGGTGCGCCCCGATGGCACCGGCGTGTGGCTCACGCCGAAGACTGCGTCGTTCGCCGATGTCCGAGCCCTCGACGGCGCCTATCTCGAGCATGCACTCCACGACACCGACATCGATGTCACCTACCAGCACGGGGTACAGCACGTCGTCGACACCGTGGCAGCCAGCGGGGCCTCCGCAGGCGTGTTGATCCGACCGACGAGCATCGTGGAGATTCGCCGTACCGCCGATGAACGGCTGTTGATGCCGCCCAAGAGCACGTTCTTTACGCCGAAGCTGCGCACCGGGCCGGTGCTGCGTCCCCTCGACTGAGGCGACAGCGACCACTCAGGTGATCGACGCCTCGAAGATGCCCTGAATGGTGGCATCGAGCGTCTCGTTGAAGGCGTCGTCGCTCTGCTGCGCGCTAAGGCCCTCGGTGAGGGCACGAGAGAAGCTGGCGATCATGCCGTGGTTGCGAGACAGCCGCGCGTTGGCGTCGTCGCGGGGGTAGCCACCCGACAGTGCCACCACACGCAGCACCTTCGGATGCTGCACGAGGTCGAGATAAAAATCGTCGATGTTCGGGATGGTGAGCTTCAGCATCACCGGCTGATCGCCGGGCTGCGCCTCGAGATGACGCAGGATGCTGGCTTTCAGCAGTTCCTCTGCAGCCCCCTTCTCCGGGCTGTTGATGTCGACCTCGGGCTCGATGATGGGCACCAGCCCGCCACTCAGAATCTGTCGACCGATCTCGAACTGCTGCGCCACGACCGCCTCGATACCTGCCTCGTTCGCGAGCTTGATCACCGAGCGCATCTTCGTACCGAAGACACCCTTGGCTGCAGCGCGAGCCACCAACTCGTCGAGACCACCAATCGGCTTCATTACCTGTACGCCATCGGCTTCGTCGGCGAGACCCTTGTCGACCTTCAGGAACGGCACCACCTGCTTGCGAGACCAGAGATACTCCGCAGCCCCGAGCCCATCCACGTCGCGGTCCATCGTGCCCTCGAACAGAATGGCCCCAAGCACCCGGGAACCGCTGAACACCGGGCTGGTCATCATGCGTGAACGCATCTGATGAATGAGGTCGAACATCTCCACGTCCGATGAGTAAGAAGACTCCTCCACGCCATAGAGCAGCAATGCCTTGGGTGTGCTGCCACCGCTCTGGTCCAGGGCGGCGATGAAGCCCTGGCCGGACCTCACGCGTGCGAGCTGCTCTTGATTCATGATGGAGTACCTCTCGTCGACACATCGGCGGCCACCCGCAACGAGCAACCGACATCAGCGTAGTTCGCCGCTGAGCATCGTTCCCAGACTCTCGGCCTCACGCTGCAACGCGCGATGCACCTTCCGCTTCGCCTTCGCCGGCAGCACCTCGCTGGCCACCACCTCGGTGCGGGTCTGCGTGCCACCTGCAGTTCGGAAGAAACGGCGACGAACGGCACCAATCACCACCACATCATCGCCTGCGATGAATGGCACGCCTGCAGGCGGGTCGAACCATGCAACCGGCACCGACCACGCACCATTCGGCGTGTCGGTGGTGAGTTCCAGCGACCACAGGACAGACCCCGATGCCAGCGCCCGCTCTTGCGGCGCGCTGCTGAGATGACCGATCAACACAACCTGATTCATGATGACTCCCTCCCACCGAAAGAACGGCGAGCACTCGTGGTTCGACGGGGGAAGTCAGCGGTGACGATACGCGAGGGGTGCGACAGAGTACGCGGCGTCAGCGACCCAGGGTCTTCAAACGCTCTCGCACATCGCCAAACTCACGGTCCGCCTCTGCCACGAGCATGAAGAACCGACGCGCCTTGATCACGTCGCCGGAGCGATCCAGCAGGTCAGCCAACACGTACCACTGCCGGAGGTGGTACTCCTTCGGCTTCTTGGGTAACTCGGTGGCCTTCTGCATCACCTTGAGAGCGCCGGCCATGTCGCCCTGGTCGGCCAACGCCCCCGCCGCAACAATCCGGCCCTCAGCCATCAGTGCAGGCTCGGGAGATGCATCGCGCAATTCACTCCACAGGACGTCAACGTCGTGATAGCGCCGAAGGGCCCGGTAGCAATCGGCCAACACAGCATGATGTTGGACCGTATTCGTGAGCTGACGAGCCACCTCGAGTTCGGCGGCGGCTTTGCGCCATTGACCCATTCGATACAGAGCAAGCCCGGAAATCTCGTGGGCGAAGGCGAGATCCGGAAGGTCCCGCAGCACGGGCTGCACCATGCGACGAGCGTCGGCAAAGCGACCACGGTCGAGCGCGTCGGCCGCGCTCGCCAAGCGCTCCTGATAACGAGCCTGTCGTGCCGCTGGAGCAGCGTTAGCGAGATCTTCGGCCACCTCAGGCGCAAGATCCATCGACTTGCGCCGACCAGTCTTGGTAGGTGCCTCGCCAGCTGCTCGCTCGGCAGCGGCCTCGGCCTCGTCGCGAACCGAACCTTCGTCGATCCACTCCTCGCGCTCCCACGGCGGCGGTGCTGCACGTTCGATCTGTTCGTCGCGAGGGCCACGAGTGGCCTTGATCACCTTCGAGCGACGCTCAGCCTCGGTGAGAGGTTTCTCGACCCGTCGCGGCGCGCCTCGATCCATTCCGCGTCCACCACGGCTATCGGGGCGGCCTCGCCCTGCGGGACCACCCGTGCGACCCTCCGGGCGGCCTCTTCCCTCGGGACGGCCGCGTCCTTCTGGACGGCCGCCACCGTCGGGACGGCCGCGCCCTGCTGGGCCACCAGCGCGGCCCTCGGGACGCCCGCTACCTGCCGAACCCGGCGCGCGCCCTTCGGGACGCGGGCCACGCGCAGGCCTACCGGCGCCGTCTGGGCGACCGGGGCGACCCTCAGGCCGTGGGCCACGCACGGGGCGCTCCACACCGGCGTCCTCACGCGGATCGCGACGAGGACCCCGGGGGCCGGCGGCGCGGCCCCCTACCGTCGGGCGAGCATTCGCCGGGCGGCCAGGGCGGCTGGACCGACCATCGGTGGATTCATCATCACGCCGAACCGAACGCGCTGCCGAGGGACGCGGACGACCCGTTGCACCATCCGGTCGAGGGCTGCGGGGCTCCGTGTCGCCGTCGCGACGGTCCGGACGGGCTCCGCCTGCGCCCCGAGCGGGACGCGCCGAGCTACCAGGACGACCCCCCGACGACGGCCGGCCCGACGATGGGCGACCAGAAGAAGACGAAGGAGGACGGCGATCGGGCGACGACATAGGGCTTCGAGCCTACGAGCGAACTGGGCGGAAAACGACGAAACGCCCCACGAGGGGGCGATTGTCGTGCCCAGCATGGGCAAAAAAGCCTCGAGGCCCCCGAAGGGGCCTCGAGTGTAGAAATCCGGCGGCGACCTACTCTCCCAGGGGGTCTACCCCCAAGTACCATTGGCGCAGGCAGTCTTAACTTCCGTGTTCGGGATGGGAACGGGTGTGACCCTGCCGCTATAGCCACCGAAATCTATTGTCAAGGAGGCGCGCCACCCAAAAAGGTGGGGCGCAGCCCTCCGAGTACTCCAGAGCAAGCACGAGCGATGTTCAAACCAAGCCCTCGGCCGATTAGTACCGGTCGGCTACACACGTTACCGTGCTTACACCTCCGGCCTATCAACGTGATGGTCTCGTCACGGGCCTTACTGCGTTAACCGCATGGGTGTACTCATCTTGGAACGGGTTTCCTACTTAGAT
>CAIXIJ010000135.1 GCA_903919455.1 uncultured Acidimicrobiaceae bacterium
CGAACTCCTCAAATCCGTCGCAGAGTACGAACCCAACGCCGACGAATAGCCCGCCTCCAACGCATACACCGCGTCACCCGTCGCAGTAGCCGCCATCACCCACGACGCCACCGACCACAGACTCTTCGCCCACGCCGCCCGCCCCGAGAACCCCGCACCCGCAGCACCCGACACCGCAGTCGTCGTCGACGACGGATCCGTCACCGCCGCAGGATCCGTCACCGATGGCACCGCCGGATCCACCGCCGGATCCGGCACCAACTGCAACACGCCCGACACCGTGCCCGACTCCGGATCATTCGTGAACCCGGGCACCACCGTCGGCGTCGAGCACTCCGGCAGATCCGGCGCGATCAACACGCACGGCGGATACTTCACCAACTCCAAACGCGCACCATACGAACCGCCGTGATTGTCAGCAATATCGGAATAATCGATCGCCATCTCCACCACACCCGGCGACACCAACGCATCCGCCGACGAATCCGTCGCCTGGAACCCGAAATCACCCAACCCGGCATCACCCGCCGCAGCCGTCCCCACGATCGTCAACGACACCGACGACGCCGCCTGCGTACCATCCGGCACCACATCCGGCTGATTCAACACAATCGGCACATCCGCCGACACCGCCACCGGCGCATCCGCCGCCGCGACATCCACCTGCTGATCCGCAATCACCTCCACCGGCGCCGACGACACATCCGCCAAGAACCCCTCCACACCCACCGACTCCCGAACCACGGGCACCGGAGAATCCATCGGAGGAGCAGGCACCACCACCTCGTTCACCACCGCCGCGGCAGCCGGTACAGACGACACCGCGGACGCCGGAGCACCCGCAATCGCCACATCACCGAACGTCAACGCAGCAACAATCAACAACACCAACGGCCGCCGACCCGATCGCCCACACCACATCCGCACCACCACGAACCCCCGAGTCACCGCAGCTATTGTCGACGCAAAGTAGCCGCACCAACACGCGTCGTCCAGCGAATGGTCAACACCATTTTGCGAATCGAGGCGACGGCGAATGAGTTTCATGTGGCGCCGACCCTAGAGGCGGAGGACGGCGTCGAGCGCGAGGTCGAGCAGGCGCTCGCGGACGCTGACCTGTTGGTTCCAGTCGCGGTGGTCCCACTCCTCGGCGCTCACGTCGTCGCCGGCGTAGAGCATCTGCCCGTAGACGGCGCCTCGGAACGCGGCGCAGGCGAACATGGCCGACGCTTCCATCTCCACGGCGAGGCAGCCCTGCTCGCGGCGGCGGGCCACCTTCGTGGTGGTCTCGCGGAACGGTGCGTCGGTGGTCCAGGTGAGCCCGTGGTCGTGCGGCACGCCCGCAGCGGCGAGCGTGTCGTCGATGGCGGCCAGCGCACGCGGGTGCGGCGCCAGCGCCTGATCCGGCGGTGCGTAGTGATAGCTGGTGCCCTCGTCGCGAATGGCACCGGTGGGCACGATGAGGTGGCCCAGCGGGAAGCCGGGGCGCACGATGCCCGCACCGCCGCAGCCGATGATGTTGGTGGCGCCGAGCGCGATCACCACCTCCAGCGACGACACCGCCGCCGGCGCGCCGACACCTGGGTTCACCACGGCCACCGGACGGCCGTGGTGCTCCACCACCGAGATCGGATGATCGCCGTGCTCGAACTCGACCGTGAAGATCGGATCGATCCCCTCCGTGCGGGCTCGGAGCACATCGCCGAGCCAACACATCACTGCATGACGCGGGAATCCGAGCGGCGGCGGGTACCGCGTCGGGTCGATCACGGCCGTGGGCGACGGGTCGAACTCGAACAACGGCGAGTGATGCGACATCGCTGGACTGTATCGCCCGGGCACCTGCAGGGTGCCGTCGATTTGCACTGGTGGCCAAGCGCGGAGTCGAACCGCCAAGTCGCCCGAAGGTCGACTGCTCAGCGCCCTACCCGGGTAGCCGTGGACCAGTGTGGCGGTTCACCCGGCGGTTTCCACCCCGCGGGGCTTGTGTCATGCGTCGCCGACAGTGCGGCGGATCTCCACGATCTTCTCGTTGGCGTGGTTGGCGTCGAGGCCCTGGTCGTCGAGCAGCTTGCCGCGGTCCTTCGCTGCCTCGCGCTCGGCCAGCGCGGTGTCGGCGCGGGCGATGGCCGCGTCGGTGCCGTGCTCGTTGATGAACTCGGCCCACTCCACGAGCGCGTCGACCATGTCTTCTTCCTTCACGACCGCCACGTTGCGGCCCTTCACGAAGAGGTGGCCGCGCTTGTTGCCGGCGGCGATGCCGATGTCGGCCTCGCGCGCCTCGCCAGGACCATTCACCACGCAACCCATCACCGCCACCTGCAGCGGCAGTTTGCGATCGCCGAACGCCTTCATCGCCCGGTTCGCCACGTCGATGACGTCCACTTCAGCGCGGCCACACGACGGGCACGCGATGAGATCGACGTTCTTGCGTTCGCGCAGGCCGAGTGCCTCCAGCAACTGCCGACCAGCGCGGGCTTCCTCCACCGGATCCGCGGTGAGGCTGTAGCGAATGGTGTCGCCGATGCCCTCGAGCAGCAGCGTGGCGATGCCGGCCGTGGCCTTCACCAGACCCGCCGGTGGCGGCCCGGCCTCGGTGACGCCGAGGTGCAGCGGCGCGTCGGTGGCCTCGCTGAGCTGGCGGTAGGCCTCCACCATCAGCGGCACGTTGCTGGCCTTCACGCTGATCTTGTAATCGTGGAAGTCGACCTCTTCGAAGAAGGCGATCTCGTGCATCGCGCTCTCCACCATCGCCTCGGCGGTGAGGCCGCCGTACTTGTCGTACAGCGACGGATCCAGCGACCCGCCGTTCACACCGATACGAATGGGCAGCCCGCGGTCCTTTGCTTCGGCGGCGACCGCCTTGATGTGCTCGGGCCGACGAATGTTGCCCGGGTTCAGCCGCAGGCCGTGCACCCCGGCCTCCATGGCGGCCAGCGCCATCTTGTACTGGTGATGGATATCGGCGATCACGGGAATGGGCGACCGCGGCACGATCTGCGCCAGGCCTTCCGCAGCCTCGGCCTCGTTGCAGGTGCAACGAACGATGTCGCAGCCCGCCGCAGCAAGCGCATAGATCTGCTGCAGTGTGCCCTCGACGTCGGCCGTCTTGGTGATGGTCATCGACTGGACCGTGATGGGGGCTCCCCCACCCACGGGCACCTTGCCGACGTGGATCTGGCGTGTGGACCGACGTTCGAAGCTCATCAGCCCTTCACCGTATCCAGGTAGAGGCCGGTGAAGAACATGAAGCCCAGCAACGCGATGGTGATGCTCACCAGCGGCATCAGCTTCGACACATCGGCGAAGTAGCGCTTGCCGTTTCGTTCGCGGGTGCGTTCGTAGATGGCAATGGCGGCGTGGCCGCCGTCGAGTGGGAGCAGCGGGAACATGTTGAACACACCCACCGACACGTTCAGCGCCGCCAGCAGACTGAACAGACCGGCCCATCCGTCGCTCTGACCGAAGTCGGAACTCATCCGCGTGGCACCCACCAACGTGGTGGGCCGCGAGGTGACATCCGTGTTCGTGCCCGTGAGGTGACCGAACACGTTCACAGGGTTCAGCACACGCCCGATGCCCACGATGGCCTGGCCCACGCCGGTGACGAGATCTTTGGGGCCTTTGGTGACGGCCTGCAGCCATGACTGGTCGACCCGCTCCCTGGAATCGCTGGCGACCCCGAGGAAACCACGCGTCTCGCCGGTAGCCGCGTTCGGCGACTGCACCAGGGTTGCGGTGGTGGTGACCGTTTGATCGCCGCGCAGGAGATCCAGCGTCACTGTGGTGCCCGGCGCCGTGGCGCCCAGGGTGGTGCGGAATTGAGCAGCGCTGGTGATGGCCGTGCCATCGACGGCGGCGATGATGTCGCGTTCCTGCACACCAGCGCTCGACGCAGGCGAGTCGGGGGTGACGGCGTACACCGTGACCCGGCCCGCTTCTTCCACGCGGCCAGCGAAGCCGTAGACGCCCACGATGGTGACGATGGCGATGATCATGTGCATGATCGAACCGGCGCTGATGACCAGCAGTCGCTTCGGGAAACTCTTCTGCCGGTAGGTGTACCCCTCGTCCTCGAGCGGCACGTCGTCGAGGTTGTTCATGCCGATGATGCGCACGAATGCGCCCAGCGGAATAGCCCTCACACCCCACTCCACACCGTCGCGATGTGTACTCCACACCCGCGGACCGAAGCCCATGAAGAACTGCGTGACCTTCATGCCGCTACGACGGGCCGTCACGAAGTGACCCACCTCGTGCAGGTAGATGGAGATGAGAACACCAATGACGAAGGCGAACGCCCACGGGCGATACCAGGCCAACGCGCCCAGCAACACGGCCCATGCGCCGAGCACGCCGATCGTCATGAACGGCGACGGCTTGTCGTCGACGGTCACCTCGGTGACCGAACCGCCAGCCGCCATCTCGTTCTTGAAACGATCGATTCGACTGCTCATTCCGGCAACTCCTCCTGTGCCACCGCACGCGCACGTGCGTCGGCGGCGATGATGTCGGCCACGGTGGCATCCGGGCCAGGTTCGTAACGTTGCAGCGCCGCGTCGCACACCTCGGCGATCTGCGACCACCGCAGACGCCCTTGGAGGAACGCATCCACCGCCACCTCGTTGGCGGCGCTCAGCCATGCCGGAGCAGTGCTCCCGACGCGGCCGGCTTCATAGGCCAGCGGCAGACACCGGAAGGTCTGCGTGTCGGGCGCTTCGAAGTCGAGTCGGCCGAGTGTGCCCCAGTCGATGCGACCGAACGGCGTGGCGATGCGTGCCGGATAGGCCAAGGCGTAACCGATGGGCAGCCGCATGTCGGGCATCGACAGTTGGGCGATGGTGCTGCCGTCGGTGAACTCGGCCATGGAGTGCACAACGCTCTGCGGGTGCACCACCACTTCGATCTGGTCGTAGGGCGTGCCGAACAGTTCGTGCGCCTCGATGACCTCGAGGCCCTTGTTCATCAGCGTGCTGGAGTCGATGGTGATCTTCGGACCCATCTTCCACGTGGGGTGCGCCAGCGCTTCGTCCACACGTACCGACGCCAACTGCTCGGCCGTACGACCACGGAACGGGCCGCCGCTGGCGGTGAGCACGATGCGAGCCACCTCGCGGTCGGGAAATGCCGACGACCGCAGGCTCTGGTGCACTGCGCAGTGCTCGCTATCGACCGGCACGAGTTCGGCACCCGGCGTGCTCCGCAACGGCTGCACCACCGGGCCAGCGGCAATGAGGCTCTCCTTGTTGGCGAGCGCCAGGCGCTTACCTTCACGAAGCGTGCCGACGGTGACGGCAAGACCGGCAAAGCCGACCACGGCGTTCACCACGACGTCGGCGGGTTGCACCAGGTCGGCGAAATCCGCAACGACCTCGGCGAACGGCAGCGCCGCTGCCACCTCGGCCCGCTTGGACTCATCCGCAACCGCCACCACCTTCGGGCGGAACTCCAGCGCCTGCGCGATCAGCACATCGATCGACGAGCCGACGCCCAGCGCCACCACCTCGTATCGACCCTGTTCGGCGCGCACGACGTCGAGCGTCTGAGTACCGATGGAACCGGACGAACCGGCGATGGCTACGCGGACGGCACTCATGACAACTCGAAGTCTCGCAGCCCTGCAGCGGCAATGCACCGCGGTGGCTGAAGGCAGCCTTCAGCTACTTGGTGACCCAGGGCTGCAGCGCAACGGTGAGGAAGTAGACGGCAGGCAACGTGAACAGGAAGCCGTCGAAGCGGTCGAGAATGCCGCCGTGACCCTTCACGATGGAACCGAAGTCCTTCACGTCGAGGTTGCGCTTGAACATGCTCTCGGTGAGATCGCCGATCGGACCGGCAATGGCCACGACCAAGCCCAGCAACAGCAGGTCGCCCGTACTGTTCCAGGTGGTGGACCGATGAGTGAGGCCCACCAGCACCATGGCGCCCAGCGTGAGCAGCGTGCCACCCACGAAGCCCTCAATGCTCTTGTTGGGGCTGATCCAGGCACGCAACGGCGTACGGCCGACTGCGCTGCCCACGAACAGGGCACCCACATCGTTGGCCACCACACCAACAGCCAACAGGCACAGCGTGTCGGTACCGATACTGCGGCTGATGAGGCCGCCGGCCACCAGGGTGGGCGTGTTCGAGAGCGCCACGATGGCGGCGCCGAACGAGCCCAGCACACCGATCCAGGTGATGCCCAACGTGGTGATGGCCATGTTCGGCATCGGGTTGCTCTCCAGGCCCTCGGAGAACACAAAGCTCACTGCACAGGCCGTGAACGCCAGGAACATCACCAGCGGCAACGCGCCCGTACCGTAGTGATACACCGCAGCCGGCGCGGCCACACAGGCCATGATGCCGGGCACGAACGCAGGCTGATAGCCCTTCTCGCGCACACGGTCGAAGTACTCCACGGCAGCCAGACCCAGCACCAGAATGACGATGACCGCCACGGCCCACGGCTTGTACTTGAGGGCGCCGATGAACACCACGGCGATGATGAGACCGACGGCGATGGCGGTGGGCATGTCGCGGCCGCCGGTGCCACCGGTGGACTTCGCCGGGGCGCCGGGGCGACCAGGAGCCGGC
>CAIXIJ010000136.1 GCA_903919455.1 uncultured Acidimicrobiaceae bacterium
CCCCGTTAGTGGACAGCCAGATCCGCGTGGCCGATGTATTGAAGACCCGTCTCACCTGGGTGCGCATCGGCGACATCGGCTTTCTGTTCATGCCGGGCGAGCTGCCGCCTGAGTTGGTTATCGGCCTGCCCGACGACTTCATCACCAATACGGCGCAGTACTACGCAGACCCAACCTTGCACGCCACGGGCGCCGAGTACCAGATTCCCGGGGCGTTGCTGGACCTTGCGCCGACCACGCAGACCTTCACCATCGGACTGGGTGGTGACGAACTCGGCTACTGGACTCCCATCAATGAGGTGCGTCTGAAGTGCCTCGATCTGGTGATGCCGGCTGGCAGTGGTGTCACTTGCCAGCAGTTGTTCGACAAAGGTCTACTCGTGGCGCCCGATGCCGTGGACGGTCCCACCTGCCGTGCGCTCACCGAAGCTCCACCGAGTGCACCCACGGCCGACGAGGCTGCGCTGATGGCGGTGTGCCGATACGGACAAGCACTCGGACGCGAGCTTGGGGAACCGCAGGACCACTACGAGGAGACCAACTCCGCGGGGTGGGACCTCGTCGACGACACGTGGGTCGCCGCGCAACAACTGTTCAAGGACTGAGCGCAGCGTTAGGGTGCCCCGCATGGCGATTCCGAAGGTGTGCGGCATCGAGACCGAGTACGGCATCCTCGTGCGAGGTGCCGATGGCAACCCGGTCGCTGCATCTTCTCTCCTCATCAACGCCTATCTCGCAGCCCACCAACGGAAGGTGGGGTGGGATTTCAACGACGAGCATCCCGGATCCGATGCGCGCGGCTTCCGTGTCGACGACCTGCTGGCTCCCGAGGTCGAAACACATCTGGTCAACGCAGTGCTCACCAACGGCGCCCGCTACTACGTCGACCACGCGCACCCTGAGATCAGCACACCAGAATGTCGCACTGCGCTCGACGCGTTGCTCTACGACCGTGCAGCCGAGGAGATCGTTCGCGCCAGCATGCGTGCAGCAGCCACTGTGCTTCCCCGCGATGCCGAAATTCTCTGCCACAAGAACAACTCCGACGGCAAAGGCAACAGCTACGGGTGTCACGAGAACTATCTCGTCGCGCGGGAGCTCCCATTCGGCCGCCTCGTGAATCAGATCACCCCTCACTTCGTTTCTAGGCAGGTGGTGGTCGGTGCTGGCAAGGTGGGCTGCGAGTTTCCAGGGCTGAGCGCCAGCGATGTGCCCTTTCAGCTCAGCCAGCGCGCCGATTTCTTCGAAGAGGAAGTTGGCCTGGAAACCACGCTGAAGCGGCCCATCGTGAACACGCGCGACGAGCCTCACTGCGATCCCACCAAGTATCGACGGCTTCATGTGATCGTCGGCGATGCGAACATGAGCGAGACAGCCACGCTGGTGAAGCTGGGCGCCACCAGCATCGTGTTGGCCATGATCGAGGACGGCGTCCTGGGCGACGATCTCGCGCTGGCGAACCCGGTGTCGGCAATCCAACAAATCAGCCACGACCCGACGCTGCAACGAACAGTGCTGTTGCGCAGCGGCAGGCGCGCCACTGCCCTGGAGATCCAGTTCGAAATTCTCGAGCGCGCACTCAAGTACGAGCAGTCGCACGGGCTGGTCTGCGTCGACGAGGCGGTGGGCCATCAGGTGCTGACGCTCTGGGGGAGCATGCTCAGCGGACTGGACACCAATCCCGCATCGGTGGCGCATCAAGTGGACTGGGTTGCCAAGCAACGTCTGGTCCAGGGCTACGCCGAGCGTCATGGAGCGCAGCCCACCGACGCTCGCCTGAAAGCACTCGACCTCCAGTACCACGATCTTCGCTCTGAGCGATGCCTGGCGCTGCGAGTAGGACTCGACACACTGGTGGACAAGGCGAGCGTTCACACCGCGATGACCACGCCGCCCTCCGACACTCGCGCCTATTTCCGGGGGCGCTGTCTCGCAAAGTGGCCGGAGGCGGTCGTCGCTGCGAACTGGGACAGCATGGTGTTCGACGTCGGCCGCGACCCGCTGCGACGAGTCCCGATGATGGAACCGTTGCGCGGCACGGCAGAATCAGTGCAAAGGTTGATCGACGAGAGCAGCACCCCCGCCGAACTATTGGCGAAGCTGGGGGCGTAG
>CAIXIJ010000137.1 GCA_903919455.1 uncultured Acidimicrobiaceae bacterium
AGCAGTCGGCCGGTGGCACGCAGCGCTTCGATGCCGTCGAGGATGCGGTTGCGCATTTCCTCCGGCCCGCACGCATGGATCTGCGCGGCGCCCGGCTGCTTGCCGAAACCGACGACGGCCATCTTCGTGCAGCCGCTCTCGATGGGGCCCTTGAAACAGGTGTGCGGCTTCGTGCGGTTCACCGGAAAGATGCGGTCGGCGCCCGCCGCATGACTGTCGAGGTAGATCGGCATGCCACTCGCGGTACGAGCAACCTCCACCGTCTCCATCGTGGCGCGAATCTCGGCGCCGATGGCTTCCTCGGTCATGCCAAGCGACTCCAGCATCGCCTTCTGGCCCTCCGCAGTTGCACCACCGTGGCTGCCCATCGCAGGCACCACGAAGGGTTCGGCACCAAGTGCCCGCAGACCACTGATGACACCACTCATCAGGCCCACTCGATCGGTGAGCCCTCGACTGCCGCCTCCCACAGCAACGGTCATTCCCGGCGTGACGTGACCGGCCAATCGCGACACCACGTCGGCGTGCGCAGCCGCACGCACGTCGGCCACCGGTTCGGGCTGCGGCACGGGCAGCAACACCTCGGTGAGGGCCGGCACCTTGAGGTCTGGGTGGAAGGGCAGTTCCACCCCTTGCACGAGTTGGTCCCAGTTCACGTTCGTCACCGTACCCCTTGATGGCCCAGGGGTACGCTGCCGCCCATGACGAATTGGCGAGTGATCCTCGCGGTCGGCGTGCTCCTGGGCGCCACCGCTGCGTGTTCCAGCGACGGCGGTTCGGCCGTCGGCACCACGGCCGCAGCGGCCGAAAGCACCGCTTCCGCGCCCGACACCACCGCTGCTGCGCCCGACACCGCGGCCCCCGAGACCACCGCGGTTCCCGACACCACCACGTCGCCAGCCGCGGAATGGGAGGCCATCACGGCGCCCGCCGACTGCATGTGCTTCGACGGTGCCAAGTTCACCTACTGGACGCGCACGGCCAACCCGGCGAAGGTGATGTTCTTCATGGAGGGTGGCGGCGCGTGCTTCGATGAGCAGACCTGCGCGCCCGACAGCACCGCGTTCAAGCGTGTCGTGGGCGACGGCCCCACCACACGCACGGACGGCATCTTCGATTTCACCAACCCGGCGAACCCGTTCGCCGACTGGAGCATCGTGTACGTGCCCTACTGCACGGGCGACATCTTCCTCGGCGACGCGCAGCACGACTACGGCAACGGCGTGGTCATCGAGCACCGCGGCAGTGTGGACGCGAAGGCTGCGCTGCAGCACATGGCCGAAGCCTTCCCTGATGCCACGCAGGTGCTCGTCACCGGCGAGAGCGCGGGCGCCGCACCGGATGGCCTGTACGCGGGCCTCGCCGCAGACCTGCTGCCCAAGGCGTCGATCACCATCCTCGCCGACGGTGCCGGCGCGTACCCCGATGTGCCCGCCATCAACGGTCTCATCGGTGGGTTGTGGGGCACACAGAATGCGGTGCCCGACTGGCCCGAGGTGAAGGGCATGACGGCCGAGCAATGGAGCCTGCCCGGCCTGTTCGTGAAGGCCACCGAGCACGCACCGCGCATCGTGTCGGCACGCCACGACTACGCGTTCGATGAGACCCAGACGTTCTTCGGCGGCCTCGCCGGCTTCAACTCCGACAACCTCATCGAATTGATCGACCAGAACGAACAGCAGATCGAATCCGGCGGCGTGGACCTGCTGAGCTACATCAGCCCGGGTAGTACCCATACCGTGCTGGGCCGCCCCGAGTTCTACACCGAGACGTTGAACGGCATCCTGCTTGTCGACTGGGTGACCGCGCTGGTCACCGGCGGCACCGTGGCCGACAACCACTGCGCCGGCGACTGCAAGGCCTGACCCATGGAACACATCGTTGTCATCGGCGGCTCGCTCGCGGGCCTACGCGCGTGCGAGACGCTGCGCCAGGAAGAGTTCGTTGGCCGTATCACGCTGGTGAGCGCCGAGACCGAGACGCCATACGACCGGCCACCACTGTCGAAGAAGCTGCTGGCAGGCGAATGGGAACCCGATCGAATCCGTCTGCGCAAGACGGACGAGTTCGAGTCGCTGGGGCTGGACCTGCGCCTCGGCGTGCGAGCCACCGCACTCGACGGCGACGCCCGCAGCGTCGAGTTGTCCGACGGCACGACGCTGCCGTACGACGGTCTCATCATCGCCACCGGTTCAGCCCCGCGCCGCCTGTTCACTCAACCCGCGCTCGACGGCGTGCAGGAACTTCGCACCCTGCACGACTCGCTCACGTTGCGCGATCGCATCGCCGATGGCACCGCCCGCGTCGTGGTGGTGGGCGCCGGCTTCATCGGTCTGGAGGTGGCTGCCACCGCCCGCCAGAAGGGCTGCGCCGTCACGGTGCTGGAAGGCGCACCCGCACCGTTGGTGCGTGCGCTCGGCATGGAGATGGGCATTGCCGCGGCGAGCGTTCATGGCCGCAACGGCGTGGACCTGCGCTGCGATGTACAGGTTCAGGGCATGGAAGGTGCCGACGGTCGAGTGCATGGCGTTCGCCTGGCGAACGGCGAACTCATTCCCGCCGACGTGGTGGTGGTGGGTGTAGGCGTGTTGCCGGCCGTCGAGTGGTTGGAGACCTCTACGTTGGCGCTGCGAGACGGCATCGTGTGCGACGCCAACCTGTTCACCGGTCTCCCCGGCGTCTACGCCGCTGGCGATTGTGTGCGCTGGCCGAACCTGGTGTTCGAAGGGCACGACGATTGCGAGATGCGCGTCGAACACTGGACGAATGCTGCAGAGCAGGGTGCAGCGGCGGCGCGGAATCTCCTCGCCGCGGATCGCGGCGAGGAGCAGACCGCGTATCGGGCGGTGCCGTTCTTCTGGAGTGACCAGTTCGACAGTCGCATCCAGTTCGTCGGTCGCGCACACGGCGGCGACGACATCCATGTGTTCGCCGGCACCACCGATGGCCCCTTCGCCGCCCTCTACGGGTGGGAAGGGCGCCTCCGGGGTGTGCTCGGCGTCAGCATGCCGAAGTTGGTGATGCCGTTTCGGTCGCTGGTGGCGGCGGGGGCCAGTTGGGACGACGCCCTGGCGAAAGCCGCCGAACTCAGCTCCTGACGCTGCGGCGACGCACGAGCAGCAGCAGTGCGCCGCCCATGCCCAGGAACAGAGCTGCGAGTGCTGCCGTGCCAGCGTGAGCACCCGTGCTCGGTAGCGCGATGGGTGCCACGGCCACGGTGGTGGACGTACTAGGAGCTTCAACTGCCACAGAGGTGGTGGTGGATGCGGCGACCGTCGTGGACGTGGCGATGGTGGTCGTGGTCTCCACCGCGTCGCACGGCGTGAGGTTCACCTCAAGGGAGTAGACATCGCGAGTTTCGTCGTCGACCACCGAGAGAACGATGACGCCTTCCGATGACCAGTCAGCGATGACAACGCCCGTGGCCGTTTCGCCTTGATAGATGGTGTCCGACCCGACGCCGTGCAGGTACGTGTCCCAGAATGCCTCACCTGTGGTGAGGCCCTCGACATCGATGCCGTCCCTGGACGGGAGATACACCGGGCCGAATTCATAGTGGTTGGTGAGCGTGACTGTGATGGTCTGAAAGCCGCCACCCTCACTGTTCGTGCATTCCACCGAGGCCTCGAGTTGCACAAAGCCCGGGTTCGCGGCGCTGACGTGCCCCACACCGAACGACGCAACGACGGCGACAGCCAGACCGGCGGCCGCAGTCTTCATTGGCGAGATAACTGAAGGAAGCTTCATTGGACAACCATTCGTGACGGGCCGCACAGGCGCTGGCTACTCGAAATGTACCAGCACGAGAGAAGACAGATTTCCAGCAATGTGTGCTGCCGCGCCGCTGCCCGTGTAGGCGACGGTCGAGTCGATGTTGCCTTAGATGGCCGACAGCGAGATCGACACCAGCACGGCAACAGCCGCACCCTTCGCCAGAGATGCACCAAATCGAACCTTCATGTCACGACCTCCCATCGGTCGCACCCGTCGTGCGATGCGGCACCGTACATCGCTGCCAGGACAGTCGATACACGGGAGATGGCATAGCGGTCCAGGGCCCAGCGAACCAGTGTTGCGCCACGTTCTAAGCTGAGCGCATGACAACGTCGTCACACCTCTCCAACGTCTGGTTCTCCGTCACGCCGCTCGAGGTCTCGCACGGCAAGGGGTGCTGGGTCACCACCACCTCGGGCGAGGAGTACCTCGACTTCGCCGCAGGCATCGCGGTGAACTCCACCGGTCACGCGCATCCGAAGGTGGCTGAGGCCATCGCCACCCAGGCGCAGCGTTTCATCCACGCCCAGGTGAATGTGTTCCGGCACGATCTGCTCGAGCCGCTGGCCGCGAAACTTGCCGAACTCACCCCCGGCGCCATCGACACGTTCTTCTTCGCCAACTCCGGTGCCGAGATCACCGAGGGTGCCGTGAAGTTGGCCAAGCAGGTCACCAAGCGTCCGCACACGGTGGTGTTCTCGGGCAGCTTCCACGGCCGCACGCACATGGCCATGGCGATGACCACGTCGAAGACCGGCTACCGCGCCGGGCACGCGCCGCTGCCGTCGGGTGTGTTCGTGGCGCCGTACCCCGACCCCATGGCACCCGATCAGGACAAGGCGGTGGCGGATGCGCTGTGGGGCTTCGATCATCTACTGAAGTCGATGACCGCACCCGAGGAGACGGCGTGCGTCATCCTCGAGCCCGTGCTCGGTGAGGGCGGTTACATCCCCGCTCCGGCCGCGTTCATCCAAGGCCTCGTCGAGCGCTGCCGTCAGCACGGCATCCTGTTCATCGCCGACGAGGTGCAGAGCGGGTTCGGCCGCACCGGCAAGATGTTCGCCGTCGAGCACTACGGCATCGAGCCCGACATCATCTGCATGGCCAAGGGCATCGCCAGCGGCTTCCCGTTCGCAGCACTCGGCACGCGCCGCGAGCTCGACGACAAATGGACCAAGGGCAGCCACGGCGGCACCTACGGCGGCAATGCAATGGGCTGCGCAGCTGCGCTGGCCACCATCGAGATCATGGAAGACCCGGCGTTCCTCGACAACGTGAACGCCCGCGGCGCCCAATTACAGGCAGGCATCCGCGAACTGGCGAAGGAGCACTCGGTGATCACCCAGGTGCGGGGTCTGGGCCTGATGGTGGGCACCGAATTCAGCGATGCCGCACGCGTGTCGGCCATCACCCAGCACTGTCTGGAGGAAGGCCGCCTCATCCTCATGAACGCCGGCACCTACGGCAAGGTGTTGCGCTGGATGCCGCCGCTGGTGGTGAACGAGCGAGAGGTCGATCTGGCCCTCGCCGCCTTCAGCGCCGCTCTCAAAGCCACGGCCTGACATGCCCCGGCTCGACGCCGAACGCATCGGGCTGTGGCGTCAGTACTGCCAGTTGTCAGCTGCGCTGCAACGCAAGATCGACCAACAGTTGGCCGATGAGCACTACATGTCACTCGCATGGTTCGAGTGCATGGCGGCCATTCGCGAAGCCGGTGGCACCATGCGCGTGCACGAACTCTGCGAACAGCTGGGCGACCTGCCGAGCAGCCTGTCGCGTCGGCTCGACCGACTCGAAGAGGAGGGCTACGTGAAGCGCAAGCACACTCCGTTGCCCGACGACCGGCGAGCCGTCAGCGTGTCGCTCACCTCGCCGGGTCGTGCCGCGTGGCGCGATGCGAACATCACCTACCGCCGCATGGTGCAGGCACACTTCGCCCAGCACCTCACCGACACCGACCTCGCGGCGCTGCAGCGCGTGTTTTCCAAGTGGCGCTGACTGCAGCGAATTGCTGAAGGTTCTTGTCGCCCGATTTCTGACTATTCGGCGCGCGCGGGCAGACTTTCGCCACCAACGGACCTGAGGAGTCTCCTATGACCACCGCCGTGATTGTCGATGCCGTACGCACCCCCCTGGGTCGCCGTAACGGGAAGCTCAAGGACTGGCACCCAGTCGACCTCGCCGCCGAGACGCTGAAGGCGCTGCAGCACCGCACGGGCATCAACCCCGAACTCATCGACGATGTGGTGATGGGTTGTGTGATGCAGGTGGGCGAGCAGGCCTTCAATGTGGGACGCAACGCGGTGCTCGCCGCCGGCTGGCCGTCGAGCGTGCCGGGCACCACCATCGACCGCCAGTGCGGTTCCAGCCAGCAGGCCGCCCACTTCGCCGCACAGGGCGTGATGGCCGGCGCATACGACATCGTGGTGGCCGCGGGTGTGGAAGTGATGACCCGTGTCCCGATGGGTTCCGCCATGGCCGATGGCAAGTACGGCTTTCCGTTCGGTCCTGGCGTCAGCGCTCGCTACGCGCCCGAGGGTGGCCTGGTGCCGCAAGGCATCTCGGCCGAACTGATCGCCGACAAGTGGGGCATCAGCCGCGACGACATGGACGCCTTCGGTGCCCGTTCTCAGCAACTCGCCCGTCAGGCCACCGATGAAGGCCGCTTCGCCACCCAAATCGTTCCCGTGCTGGGTGCCGACGGAACGCTGGTGACGACGGACGAGGGCCTGCGCGAGACCACTCTCGACACCCTGCGGGCGCTGAAGCCGGCGTTCCGGTCCGAGGAGGAAGGCGGCCGAGTAACGGCCGGTAACTCGTCGCAGATCACTGATGGCGCCTCGGCGATGCTCATCATGAGCGAAGAGAAGGCTCGCCAGTTGGGCCTCAAGCCCCGCGCTCGGTTCGTGAGCTTCGCGCTTGC
Organism: uncultured Acidimicrobiaceae bacterium; assembly: GCA_903919455.1. GTDB lineage: Bacteria > Actinomycetota > Acidimicrobiia > Acidimicrobiales > Ilumatobacteraceae > UBA668. The sequence continues at coordinate 6,698 of CAIXIJ010000137.1, forward strand.
CGGCGACGACCCGCGCCTGATGCTCACTGCGCCCATCCCGGCCACCATCAAGGCGCTCGCCAAGGCGGGCCTCACGATGGACGACATCGATCTCACCGAGATCAACGAAGCATTCGCCTCGGTGGTGCTGGCGTGGGAGAAGGAACTGCATCCCGACATGAGCAAGGTGAACGTGAACGGCGGCGCCATCGCGCTCGGTCACCCGCTGGGTGCATCGGGTGCCCGCCTGATGACCTCGCTGCTGAACGAACTCGAGCGCACCGGTGGCCGCTACGGCCTGCAGACGATGTGCGAGGGCGGGGGCATGGCGAATGCCACCATCATCGAGCGCCTCGGCTGAGCCCGACTCAGCCTCCGCCTGCGGTCGATAGTCTGAGCACATGCCGGCCTTCAGCACCATCGTTTGGGTCGGGATCGGCGTGTTCGGCGGCTTGGTCCTGTGGAAAACCGGTATGGGGATGCTCAGGAGCTTCACCACCCCGCTGCCGCCACCGCCGCCTGCCGGCGAGATGCGCCGCATCAACGTGCGCTACCGCTGCACGGTGTGTGCGCTGGAGCTGAGGATGACACTCGCTCCCGACGAGGATCCGCCGCCGCCCCGTCATTGCCTCGAGGACATGACGATCGTGGCCCCGATCTTCGAGTGACTCGAACGAGGAGTGTTCTCCACAGCCTGTGGACAACGGTGTGCGGAACTACACGCGTGTAAGACGACCACGCTGCGTCAGCGCAGGGTGGTTATCGCCACTTTGTGGCGGTGAACAGACCGGCGAGCAGGAAGCCCAGACCGACCAGCACCGGCATGTTCGTGTTCTCGAACGCCGGGATGATGTAGCGCGACAGGATGGCCAGCACTCCGATGGCGATGAACACCAGCATGAGGATGGGCACCCACTTCGGGCTCTCATAGAGATCCTTGGAGGCCGGCGGGGTGTAGCGCGACGACGCCGAGATGGAACTCTCGTGGTGGTGCGCTTCCTTCGCCATTGCGGTGACTTGCCCGGGCTTGGTGCCCTTGGGCGTCACTCGGCCGGAAGTGGTGCGTTTCGGAGGTGCCACGGTCGCACAGTGTAGGCGGCACAACCCATTCGACAACGGTGTTCCCGAACAGGCAGGCTGTACAGGTGCCCCGCGTGCTCGTGATCGACAGCTACGACAGCTTCGTCTACAACCTCGTCCAATATCTCGGAGAGCTCGGTGCCGAGCCCATCGTGATCCGCAACGACCAACTCAGCGTCGAGGAAGCCATGGCGTTGCAGCCAGATCTGGTGCTGCTGTCGCCCGGCCCCGGTCGGCCCGAGGACGCCGGCATCATCTGCGACGCCATCCCGGCCTTCGCTGAAGCCGGGGTGCCCGTGTTCGGCGTGTGCCTCGGCCACCAGGCCATCGGCCACGTGTATGGCGGTTCGGTGGTGCGCGCACCATCGTTGATGCACGGCAAAACATCGCCCATCGACCACCACGGTCTCGGCGTGTTCGAAGGACTCCCCACACCGTTGGTGGCCACCCGATATCACAGCCTTGTGATCGATCCGGCGTCGATGCCCGATTGTCTCGAGGTCACCGCCACGTGCGACGACATCGTGATGGGCGTGCGCCATCGCACGCTGCCCATCGAGGGCGTGCAGTTCCACCCTGAGAGCATTCTCACCTCAGCAGGCCACGACCTGCTGAAGAACTTCCTGCGGCGCGCCAGGTAAGCGTGCGTTCGCGCGGGCTGGAAGGTTAGGGCCCCGGCACGGACGACGGAGGTGGCGTCGTGGGTGCCAGCGTGGGCGGTGAAGTGGGTGCCACCGTCGTGGGCGGCAGCGTGGGTGCCACCGTCGTGGTGGTGGGCTCGGGCAAGGCCTTGGCCACCACGAGCTTCACCGTGGCGCCGGGCAGCACTTCCACGCTCTGGCTGGGGTTCTGCGAGATCACCCGGCCGTCGTTCGGGTCGCCAAAGGGCACCGACTGGGTCCTGATATCGGGAAGCAAGTTCAGCTGAGCGAGCTTCTGCTTCGCTTGGGCCTCGGTGGTACCCACCAGCGGCGGCACACGCACCTTGTCGGGGCCGGTGGAGATGTAGAGCGTGACGGCGCTGCCCTTGGCCACCAGCGTGCTGCCTACCGGGTCGGTGCGGGTGGCGCTGCCCACTGGCTGGGTGGTGCTGGCTTCAGACTGAATGGTGACGTTCAGGCCGAAGGCCTCGCTGGTGAGCAACGCTTCGGCGTTCGCCTGCGACAGACCTTCCGTCGGCGGAATGGCCACCTGGTTCGGGCCGGCCGACACGACCAACTTGATGGTGTCGCCCTGCTGCATGGTGGAACCGGCCGCAGGGTCGGTGCGGATGACCGAGCCCTGGGGAACATCGGGGTTGTTCTCGGTGATGATGGTGGGGTCGATGGTGAGACCCAGCAACTGCAGCGCAGCCGATGCATCGGCCTGCGTCTTGCCCGCCATGTCGTCGAGCACGAACGGCGCAACGGCGGCCGTGAAGAACACATCCACCGTCTGGCCCTTCTTCACCAAGGTGTCGGCGATGGGCTCAGTGCGGCCGATAGTGCCGGCAGCCACGGCCGGATTCGGCTCCTCGACAGGGTTGGGTACGAGGCCGGCATCCTGCAAGGTCTTGATGCCCTCTTCGAGGGTGACGCCCACCACGTTCGGCATGGCGAAATCGGTGGGCGTGTCCTTGGCCAGCACGTTGAACAGCACGATGGCGCCGGCGACCAATGCGATGAGGGCCAGGAACCCGACCACCACGTACATGCCGGTGCGGTCCTTGCGCTGAGGTTGGTACTGCTGGGGCTGAACGGCGGTGCGGCCCATGGCGGTGGTGACGCCCGGCAGTGGGCCCGTGGTGCGAGCCATGGCGGTGGTGGCGGCCACCTGTGGTGGACGGGGTGCGACCGCAGCGGCCGTGCCGAGTACGGCTGCCAATGCCTGCACCGGCTCGCCGTTGCGGAAACGGCGCAGGTCGTCGCGCACGTCTTCGGCAGTCTGATAGCGCACCTCGGGCTTCTTGGCGAGCAGTTTGGCCACGATGGCCTCGAACGGCTTGGGTACATCGGCCACGAGTTGGTTCAGTGGCTGCGGGTTCTCGTGCACCTGCTTGTACGCGATGCTCACCGGGTTCTCGCCGCTGAAGGGTGGACGACCCGCCACCATCTCGTACAGCACGATGCCCAGCGAGTACAGGTCGCTACGCGGGTCGGGCTGTGCACCCTGCGCCTGCTCGGGAGAGAAGTACGTGGCCGTGCCCATCACCGAGCCAGCCTGCGTGAGGCTGCTCTCCGTGGGGGCGTTCAATGCGCGGGCGATGCCGAAGTCGGCCACCTTCACCTGACCGTTGGAGCCGATGAGGATGTTGGCGGGCTTGATGTCGCGGTGCACCACGTTGTTGCGGTGCGCGAAGCCGAGCGCAGCAGCCACTTCGCTGGCGATCTCCGCAGCCTGCTGTGAGGTGACGTGACCGTTGGCCTTCAAGATGTCGGCGAGCGTGCGACCCTGCACGTACTCCATCGCCATGAAATAGGTGTTGGCGTATTTGCCCCAGTCGTACACACCCACGATGTTCGGGTGGTTGAGGTTCGCCGCGCTCTGTGCCTCACGACGGAACCGCTCGACGAAGTTCGGGTCCACTGCGAATTCTGGGAACAGCACCTTGATGGCGACCGGACGATCCAACAGGAGGTCGCGAGCGAGGAACACGTCGGCCATGCCGCCGCGTCCGATGCGCTGTTGGAGTTCGTAGCGGTCGTTCAACACGGTCCGCTCAGGGCTTCCGCTCACTGGTGCCTTTCTCGGCGAAATCGCCAACGAAGGATACCGACCCACACTGTGGTTGTTCGATCGCCCACCGTCACCCCTTCTCCGTGGTGAAGAGGTAGTCGAGCACCGTCTTGGCGATGGGGCCGGCAAGCCGGCCGCCGGTACCCGCGGAGATCTCGTCGTTGGTGCCCTTCAGCACCACCGCAATCGCGTACCGCGGCGCCTCGGCCGGAGCGAACGATGTGATCCACGCATTCGATCGCTGCGGCTGACCAGTGGCATTCAGCTGCGCTGTGCCGGTCTTGGCCGCAGCCTGGATGCCGTTCGCCAGACGCATCGGACGACCCGTGCCCAGGTTCACCACATCGATCATCATGCTCTTCACCGACGCTGCCGTCGCAGGCGTGACGGGCGTCTTCCACACCGACGGCTGCGTGCGGTCGAGCACCGAGCCGTCGTGCGCCAACGTGGCATCCACCACATACGGCTTCATCATCGTGCCGCCGGTGGCGATGGTGCTGGCGATCATGCACATCTGCAACGGCACGATCTTGTCGTTCGCCTGTCCGAACCCGCCGATGGCGAGCAGCGGTTGGTTCTGATCGAAGTCGATGGGTTTGCCGTTGGCGTTCTCGAAGTTGCCGGCCGCCGGGCCGGGCAGATCGATGGGCACCTTCTCGTTGATGCCCCAGCGCCGAGTGCCCTCCACCATCGTGGTGCCGCCCAGTTCCACTGCCATCTGCGCGAACGGGATGTTGCAACTGCGGTAGAAGACCTCGTCCATCGTGCCGCCACATCGCTCGCCGGCGTAGTTCTGGATGGGGTCGTTCGTCTGCGGTGGCACCCATTCGGTCTCGACCGGGAACGTGCGGTCCATGTTGGCGATTCCGGCATCGAAGGCGATGGAGGTGGTGACGATCTTGAACGCCGACCCCGGCATGTAGTTCTCCTGATAGGCGTTCGCCAGGAGTGGCTTGCCGGGGTAGCTGTTGTAGAAGTTCAGCGCGTCTTCGGCCTTCTGCGGATCGTGCGACGCCACCAGATTGCCGTCGAATCGCGGGTAGCTCACCATGGCCAACACCGCGCCCGTGTTGGGATCCATCACCACCACGGAACCCTCGCGGTTGCCGAGCGCTTCAGCGGCCACCTTCTGCACGTCGTCGCGCATGGTGAGGTGCACGCTGCCCGAGTTGTCGGCGCCGCCGAACACGCCCGACACCTTCTGCGCCGCGGTGTCGCCTAGCAGCACATCGTTCATCGTCTTCTCCAGCTGCGTGCTGCCGAAGTTGTAGGTGAAGTAACCCGTGACGTTGGTGAACAGGTCGCCGGTGGGGTACTCGCGCTGATACCGATACTGGCCGCCGCCCGGCGTGGGAATGTTGCGCGCCACCACCACACCGTCGGCCGTGACGATGGCGCCGCGCGGCCGGTTGAAGTCGCGGATGGTCTGCCGGTTGTTGTTCGGATGGCTGTCGAGCGATTCCTTGCGTCCCACCTGCAGCACGTTCAACTGCACGAAGAGAATGACATAGAGCACCAGCAGCGCGGCGGCGAGCTTCTTGATCTGGCTATTCATGCGCGGGCCGTCTTGCGCTCGGCGCGTCGCAGACGACGGGCTTCCCACTGCTCGCCCACCGACAGTTGGTCGTCGACCTCGCCGCTGCGTTTGGCCTGAGTGTCGCTGAGGCGGATCAAGAGCGCCAACAGCACCCAGTTGGCCAACAGGCTGGAGCCGCCGTAGCTCACGAACGGCAGCGTGATTCCCGTCAGCGGCACCACACGCAGCACACCACCGATGATGATGAACGCCTGCATGCCGATGATGGTGGTGAGGCCAGTGGCGAGCAACTTCTCGAACGGTCGGTCGGCGCGCACTGCGATGCGTAAGCCGGCGCCGATGAGCAACAAGAACGCGATGAGCACGGCCGTGGCGCCGATGAGGCCCATCTCTTCGCCGACCGCAGCGAAGATGTAGTCGGTCTTCGCAGCAGGAATCTTTGTGGGGCTACCGAGACCGAGGCCGGTGCCGCCCGTGCCGCCGTTCGCAAACGCGAACATCGCCTGCACGATCTGGTACCCCTTGCCCTGGTACTGCGACCAGGGGTCGATCCAGACCGACACTCGGGTCTGCACCACAGCGAACAGTTGGTACGCGATCACCGCTGCCAAGGCGAACAGACCGAGGCCGATGATCAGGAAGGCTGCGCGCTCGGTGGCCACCCACATCATCACGGTGAACAGCGTGAAGAACAGCAGTGCCGAACCAAGGTCTTTCTCCGCCACCATCACGGCCACGGCGAAACCCCACGCCAACGTGATGGGCAAGAGGAAGCGCAGTTCGGGAATGCGCAGTGGGCCGATGCGACGCGTGCTGGCAGCAATAAGTTCGCGATTGTCGGCGAGATACCCGGCGAAGAACAGCGCCAGTGCCAACTTGGCGAACTCGCCGGGCTGGAAGTTGATCGGGCCGAGATGCACCCAGATGCGGGCGCCACCCACGCTGATGCCGAGGCCCGGCACCAGCGGCAACATCAGCAACCCCGCGCCGATACACAGAAACGTCCACTTGAAACGCGCCAGGTCGGAGGGACGAGGCACGAAGAACAGCGTGAGGACGAACGCGATGATGGCGATGAACGTCCATGTGGTTTGCAGCGCCGCTAGGCGATCGCTGAGGCGAGCGATCACCACGTACCCGATGCCGTTCAGCAACACGGCCAACGGCAGCAACGTGCTATCGGCTCCGGGAGCCAACAATCGCGTGGCAACGTGCGCGGAGAGCAACAACCCCAGCAGGGCCACCAGGAAAGGGATGATGCGCGCCGGCAGTTCGGCGTTCTTCCCCAGCGCTGCCAACGTGTAGGCGATGGCGGTGATCGCCGCGGCCATGACCACCAGGCCCAACTCGGAGTTGCGGCGCGTGGTGGCGATGCGCGGATTGGCCATTGGTCAGGGACCTGCCGTGGACAGCGACGACGTCTCGGGCACCACCGTGGTAGACGTGCTGGAGGTGGACGTGCTGCTCGTGGACGACGTGCTGCTCGACGTGCTCGACGACGGCGTGGTGGCGGGCGTGTTGTTGGCGTTGTGACGCACCACCAACACGAGAGTGATGGTGATGGCGAGAATCGCGAGCACGCCAATCACGAAGAGCAGCACGCCGAGCCCACGACGCGACCGCGGCGCTTCCAGCGATTCGGCGACGACCGTAACGGGCAGCGCCATCGTGGCATCGGTGCCGGCCTCGGCGTCGATGAGGCGCTCTCGCGCTTCCTCCGACCACATCGGAGTGACTTCCAGATCTGCGGTATCGGGCTGCGGCTTGTCGCCATCCAACACATCGACCACGATGACCGTGGTGTTATCGCGGCCGCCGTTGTTGTTGGCTGCAGACACCAACGCTTCGGCGGCCTCCTGCGGGTTCTGGTGCTCGCGAAGGATGTCGGTGATGGCGCGGTCTTCCACCTCGTCGACCAGACCATCACTGCACAACACGTAGCGGTCGCCCTGCACCAGCGGCAAGACCCACGTATCGACGCGCACCGTCGGCTCAATGCCGAGGGCCCTGGTGACGATGTTTCGGCGGGGATGGTTACGGGCCTCTTGCTCGGTGATGTGACCGGTGGAGACCAGTTCCTGCACATAGCTGTGATCCACCGATACGCGGCGGAGGCGGCCATTGCGCATCACATAGGTGCGGCTGTCGCCCACGTTCAACAGCACGAAACGCGGCGGGTGGTCCTCCATCGTGAGCACGGCGAGCGCCGTGAGCGTGGTGCCCATCCCGCGTTGTTCGGCGTGGCTGTGCGCCCCCTGGAAGATGGCGGCGTTGGCCTCCACCACAGCGGCCACGGCCACATCGACCGTGTTCGCACCCGACGCCAGACGATCGCGCAGGGTGGTGGCAGCGATCGCGCTGGCTACCTCACCCGCCTGGTGGCCGCCCATACCATCGGCAACCACGAACACCATCGGTTCGGCCACGAACGAGTCTTCGTTGCCAGGCCGAACACGACCAGCATCCGTGAATGCGCCCCAGGCGAGCAGCGGTGGGTTGTCGAAATCGGTCACTGCAGCCTCACTGCGCCTCGAAGATGGTGCTGCCCACTTGCAGCCGGTCGCCGACGGAGAGCGCTGCGGGTGCCTCGACCTTGACACCGTTCAGATGGGTACCGTTCGTGCTGGCGAGGTCTTCCGCACGAACTGCGCCATCGCTGACGAACACGCGAGCGTGGAGCTGCGATGCGAAGGTGTCGTCGGGAACACTGATCGAGCACGTCGTGGCGCGTCCCACGGTGATCTCCTGCCCGATGGGATAGGCGGCGCCCTTGCGAACCTTGGGCTCCAGCACGACGAGCTTCGTGGGCACTCCCCGCTTGGCGCGAGACGGCTTCGATGCCGCGGCCGGTCGTTCCGTCGGCGCACCGGGGTCGACGCCCACACGCGCAGCGGGCGCCGTGCCGAGGCGCGGGCCGCGCACCTCCGACCACACAGCCCACAACACACGCGCGAAGAAGAGGTAGATCAGCGCCAGCAGGGCGTAGTTGAGGATGCTCAGCTGGGCTTCGCTCACGAGGCCTCGAAGCGCAGGTGTGTGCTGCCCACGCTCACGATGTCGCCGTTGGCGAGCGCCTGCTCGCCCTGGATCCGCAGGCCATTCACCTTCGTACCGTTGGTGCTGCCGAGGTCGGCCACCACGTAGCCACGGGTGGAGGCGCGCACTTCGGCGTGACGCCGGCTCACGTTGCCATCGGTGAGCGGAATGGTGCACTCGTTGAGGCGGCCGATGCTGACCGGCTCCTTGCCCAACTCCACACGCTCGCCGCTGGGCAACACGAGCGACCCCACGCCCGCCGAGCCACCGGTCTCCTTCATCCGACTGGAGATGGTGAAGCGACCCGGCTTGAGGTTGTTGTCGACCAACAACTCCACCGAGACGCTGCCCATGAAGTGGTAGCCCTCAGCCTTTGCGTACTCGCGTGCGGTCTCGCAGAGTTCGGCGTTCAGCGCCTGGTCGATGTCGGCGAAACCGGCGTGATCCTTCGCGCTGAGCATGAAGGTGAAACCGTTGGGGACGATGCGACGACCCTTCACGTCGACACTGCGATGGTCGTCCATTTCCCGAAGGAGACGACGACCAAGCTCGACGGGACGGAGGCTGGAACGAGAACCGCGTGAGAACACGCCCTCGACCATACGCTCCAGACCGTGTTCAAACCCCTGCAAACCCATGATGAGCATGCAGGTTAGTGGCGAGGGCACGCCGAAGAGGGCGCGCCCTATGGGCTTCGGTCACGTGCTCACGGGCTGTGTTCGCAGGTTGGGCACAGTGCGGCTACTTGCTAGCGTTGTGCTTCCACTCGGGCGAGTGGCGGAATAGGCAGACGCGCTAGCTTCAGGTGCTAGTATTCGAAAGGATGTGGGGGTTCAAGTCCCCCCTCGCCCACCACAAGGCTCCGCTTCGGCGGGGCCTTTTGCGTTCCCCGGCTCGGGACGCACTTTGTTTCGTCGCGGTCATCGATATGGGCCGTATCGGCCGCCCATATCGATGACCGCGATACCGGGTCACGCGACCGCACCCCAGCGACTCACGTTTGGTTACGCGAGCAGGGCTGCTTGCGCTGCCGCGACGGCGGTGGCAAACGTGGCCTGCAGTAGGAAGCCGCCCGTAGGTGCTTCCCAATCCAACATCTCGCCCACCACGTAGGTGCCCGGCTTTCGGCGCAGCATGAACGATTCGTCGACCTCGTCCATCGACACACCGCCGGCGGACGAGATGGCCCGATCGATGGGCACCACACCTTGCACCGACAGCGGTACCTCTTTCAGCAGCGCAGCCAGTTCGTCGGGCGTTGTCGGCAACGGGGCAGCCACCACCTCACGCAGCCAGGCGATGGTGGTGGCTGATAGCCCCATGGTGCGCTTCAACGTGCTGGACATGGAGTCCTTCGGTCGGCGCCGACGAAGGCGATCGGCCACGCGGTCCACCTCGAGATCGGGCTGCAGGTCCACGGCGAGCACCGCCATGCCGCGATCGACCGCGTCGCGAATGGGCGCCGACAACGAATAGACCGGGCCGCCCTCCATGCCGCTGGAGGTGATCATCGCATCGCCCCGAACCGACAATCCGCTGATGGAGAGCGCCACGTTCTTCAACGGTTGCCCGGCGAACAGGTTGGCGAAGTCGGCCGACCACTCGATCTCCACACCGCAGTTCGCAGGACGCAGATCGTTCACCACGACTCCCGCATTCCGGAGGATCGGAACCCAACCACCGTCGGAGCCGACGCGAGGCCAACTGGCTCCACCCAAGGACAACACGGTCACATCTGGTCGGACCATCTTGCGTTGGCCGGCGTGCTCGAGCACCACCGCATCGTCGTCCCAGCCGAGCCAACGGGTGCGCGTCTCGAAGACCACTCCCAGGGTTGAAAGACGATGCAGCCATGCGCGCAGTAGCGGCGTGGCACGCAGTGAGTGAGGGAACACCCGGCCACTGGTGCCCACGTACGTGGGCTCGCCCAAACCGGCCGACCAGGCTCGCAACGCGTCGCCGTCGAAGGCACGCAGCGCCGACTCCAAGCGCCCGGCCTGGTTGCCATATCGCGCCAGCATCATGTCGATCGCTTCGCTGTGTGTGAGGTTCAGACCGCTGCGACCGGCGAGCAGAAACTTGCGACCAACCGACGGCATGTGCTCGACCACCGTCACTGCACAACCGCCCTGAGCCAGCACCTCTGCAGCCATCAGCCCACCAGGTCCGCCGCCCACGACAACAGCGGTGCGCGCCGACCCCGAACCTGTCACGCGGAGCCGACGATTCGCCCTCGGAGCAGCTCGGCGAGTTCGGTGCGGCGGGCCTCGAGACGATCGATGCGAGCCGGATCGAGCTCAGGGCCGACGAACCAACGCAGCGCATCAGCGGCGTATGCAACAGAGGCAATCGGCCGACCGAACATCACCGCATCGATGGCATCGAGTTCGTGCCATCCGCGAGCCAGCAGGATGGCAAACGCAGCGGAGGGACCACGCGCCACACCCATGTGGCAGTGCACCAACACGGACTCCTTCTCGCCCGCGGCGCGAGCGATTCCCTCGAACCACTGGGGGTCGCGCGGTGTGCCGTCGTCGGGCGTCGGCAGCCATACACGGCGCATCGCGCTGTCGGGTCGGGTGAACGGCGACCCTTCATCGGTGACATCGATCACCAGACGAACATCGCGCGCATCCCACGACAACATCGGCACCGGATCCGAGCGCATCGGCTGACCCGTGACGGCCACACCGGGCGCCACGATCGACACCACATGCCGGAACTCGTCTTCACCAGGCGGATGACGCCACGGGCACGCGCACTCCTGGTCGATCATGACCCGAATGGTAGGCGCGGGATGAGGGTGCCGTGCAGAGACCGCAGCGAACGCCGCCTGACACGCCGTCAGCGCTTGGTGTCGACCTTGGGCGTGATGGCCGTGTCCATGGTGACTGACGTGAAGCCGGGCGTCACAAGGCCGCTGGCGTAACGGTAGAGCGCTACTCGGGCGTAGGCACCGACGGCGCTGAGCAGCAACACACCGATCATCAAGCCGACGATCACCACGATGCCCAGCGCGATACCGAGCATGTGCGAAGCGTTCCACGCAAGAGCCACCACGAAGAAGCCGACGATGGCCAGCACGAACAGACCGATGCCGTAGATGCCGAGACGCAACTGCACGCGCACGGCACTGCCCCAACGCGACTTGAAGGTGCTCGTCGACAACTTCAGCGCCTCGATGGGCCCGACGTCGTTCGCCGCGATGATCGGGATGGCGAAGAACGATGCAACGGCCCACGCCATGTCGCCGATGAGGCGCACGATGGCGCCGCCAGCGCCCTTCATCTTGTCTTCGATGAGGTTCAGCACGAGACCCACCGTGGTGGACAGCAGGGCCCAGCCGATGACGCCGCGCTTGTGACTCCAGGCCACTGCGCAGCACGACTTGAACGTGGGCTGGCCACCACCCATTCGGTCATGCGCGCCAGCGGCGAGTGCCACGGCGAAGAACGTGGAGATGACCGCCACGATGAAGGCCGCCAACACGAAGATCACGTAGTTCCAGAACTGCGCATCGCTGGGCACGAGCGCCAGCAGGATGAGCACGGGTGCCACGGCCACCAGCGACACGATGCCGCCGAGAATCGGCAGGCCCAACAACTCCTTGTCGGCTCGCAACGCAGTCCAGGCGGACTTCACCAGTGTGCCGCCCTTAGGTGCTGGAGCACCCTGCGACGGGCCGGGCGGCGGCGGGGAGGCGGGAGGCGGCAACGAGCTCATGAACGCGCACGGTAGCGCACAGCCACCGCCACCTGGATCACATCACGATGACGATCGTGCCGAAGTCGGCCCACAAGTAGACCTCGGCGGCCTTCGATGCCTCGAGGCGCGTGCAGCCGTGACTGATCGGCCAACCGAGGTCGTAGACGCTCTGCACGGGTTGGCCGTACTCCGTCGGCAAGCTGTGGGTACCCACCGAAGCCTTGGCCGTGCGTTGGTAGCGCACCATGTGCTCAGCCGTGCCGCAGACGCCGTCCTCGCAATAGCGCAGGTGCTTGCTCTTGGAGTACACCCGAAACACACCCGATTGATCGGCGCCCGACGCAGTGGGAATCCGTCGGCCCGACATCGGAAAGGTGTCGCTGACGCTGCCGTCGGCTTCCACCAGCCAGACCTGCTGCTGATCGGAGCCGACCACCATCCGCCGCCCCCCACCAGAGCCTTCGGGCAGGGGCAGCATGTCGTGGCCGGTGATGACGGTGATGGTGCCCAGATCCGCCAGCACCTGGCCGAAACCGTCGAGGGCATCGAGTTGCACGGTGATGGCAGAGCCCGGGGCGCCCAGGGCCCGGAACCACAGGTCCAACGGGCCGGGCATGTGCGAAGCCATGCCGGTCTGGATAGCTCGATCCACGTTGCGGTAGCGCACCACCGACGCACCGGGCGGAACGACGGCATTCGTGAGGTGGAACCAGCCGGCAGCAGGCACGGAGTCGGCCGCTTGCTGCAGCCCAACGGGAAGCGGTGCTGCCGTGAGCGGTGCCGTGAGCGGTGACGTCGCCACCGACGATGTCGCGGCCGCCGCCGTGAGTGGAGCGAACGACTGCACCTCGGTGGTGGGCGTCGCTGCGCTCGCGGTGGTCGGCGAGACAGCGGCCGACGATGTGCCAACCCACACAGCCGTGCCAGCAGCAGCCACCGCCATAGCGGTCGCCACGATCACGACGGTACGACCGGCTCGCATCAAAGGGGTCAGTCGTTGTCGAGCTTGTCGACGATCTTGTGGGCGATCTCGGCGATCTTGCCCACCACGCCGCCCTCTTCCGCTACCTCTTCGAGGCGAGCATCCACCACACCGAGGCGGGCCCGCTCGGAGTCGAGCACGCCGATGTGGCCGTCGTGATCGAGGTCGAAGGCTTCGAGCTCCGCTTCATCGGGGATGTGCGGTTCGTTCGAACCAGGCTCGTGTGCGGTGGGCATGCCTTCAGTATGACCGCGATTCAGCTGGCGATTCGGGCACCTCGGAGTCAGTTGCTCCGCACGGCGAACTCGTGCCATTCGTCGTCGGTCCAGTGCTGGCGCACCTCGGTGGTCACGAAGTCGGCAGTCCACTGCACCATGTCGAACCACGGCAGATCCACCGACGCCATCTCCGTGAACGCCATACCGTCCAGCAGCAGCGCCGCGTGTTCGATACCCAGTGTCACCACCACGTCGTCACCGTCGGGCATGCGCAGGTCGTCCACACCGATGGCGATGCCCAGACGGGTTTCCAGCGTCATCACCTCTTCGACGTCCCACCGAGCGGAACCCTCGCCGCTCAGCACCTGATCGCTCATGATGGCCACGATCTGGGTGAGTGCCGCCTTGGCGTCGGCCGACAGGGTGATGTCGCGGGGAAGATGCACGACAGGATCGTGCCACCCCATTGGCCCCCGTGGTCACTCGTGCCCATTTCACCTCCGAGACCACCGCCACAGCAGGGACCTTCGACCCTGACTCGTGCCGCCGGCCCGGCATAGCGTCGGCCGCATGGCCATGAACTGCAAACCGGTGCCCACGCTCGATGAGCGCATCAACGACATTCGCATGCGCACAGCGGAGATCGTGAACAACGACATCCTCCCGAACGAAGGCCGTCTGTGGGCGGAGCGCCGCGAGGACGAGACATTCCACGAACGCACCGAGATCCTCGAATTGCGCGTCGACATCAAAGAGAAGGTGAAGAAGGCAGGGCTGTGGGCGCCGCACCTACCCAAGGAGTACGGCGGCATGGGCCTCGACTTTCTGGCGCACGCTTACATGAACGAGGTGCTGGCCTATGCGATCGGAGCAGCGTCGTTGTTCGGCGTGGTTGCTCCGAACTCGGGAAACCAGAGCATCCTGGTGAAGTACGGCACCGAGGAGCAGAAGCAGCAGTGGCTGATGCCGCTCATCGAGGGCACCATGGAGTCCGGCTTCTCCATGACCGAGCCTGCCAACCCCGGTAGCGACCCGCGTTCGCTCACCACCGCCGCTGTTGTGGACGGCGACGAGTTCGTGATCAACGGCCACAAGTGGTTCACCTCGAATGGCATCGAGGCCGACTTCTTCATCGTCATGTGCCGCGTGCAGGACAAGGACTCCACCGACCCGCGCAGTGGTCCGATGGTGCAGATCATCGTGCCGGCCGCCACCAACGGCGTGAACATCGTCCGTGGCATCGGCGTGTGGGGTCGCAAGGAGAGCGACCACTGCGAGGTGAAGTACGAGAACGTGCGGGTGCCGGTGAAGAACGCCCTCGGCCGCGTCGGGGAAGGCCACCAGGCCGCGCAGGACCGACTGGGTGCAGGCCGCATCTTCCACTGCATGAACAGCATCGGCCAGATGTGGCGAGCCTTCGACCTGATGGTGGACCGCGCCGCGAACCGCGAGGTGCACGGCGGCGTGCTGGCCGAGAAGCAGTTCACGCAAGGCGCCATCGCCGACAGCTACATCGACATCCAGACCGCTCGCCTGTTCACCATTCACGCCGCCGAGAAGATCGACCAGGGTCTGCAGGCGGCCCGAACCGACATCTCCGCCATCAAGGTCTACGTGCCCGCTGCCTACACGCGAGTGGTGGACCGTGCCATCCAGATCTGGGGTGCGGCAGGCGTGAGCAACGACCTACCGCTGTGGGGTATGTACCAGGGGGCGCGCACGCTGCGCATCGCCGATGGGCCCGACGAGGTGCACAAGATTCTCATCGCCAAGAACGTGTTGGGCCAGTACGCCAAGGGCGAAGGCTGGGACTTCGGCAACTGAGGCGAGCGCTGCACGAGCGCGTCGTCGGCCCCGCTAGAAAAAGTGTGAGGGTGCGGTTGGGAACTTCGTCGAACATATGTACGATAAAACCATGGGAGGACTCGACGATTTCGCCGACCACATCGTGGTCATGCCCGGAGAACTTGTCGAACTCGTCGCCCAGCACGAGCGCCAGTCGGCACTGCTTGCGCTGGCGATGGCGCACGTGAGCGAGACCGGCCGATGGGCCGACCACGGCGCCATCACCATGCGCTCGTGGATGCGCGACGAACTCCGCATGTCGGATACTGATGCGGCCAGCTGGCAGCGCCGAGCCGATCTGCTGAACCGGTATCCGGCGATCGCCGAGGCCGCCGTGGCGGGCACACTGTCGGCATCGCAGCTTCGCGAACTGGAGAAGTGCAACCGGCCGAAGTACCGCGATCTGCTGCGCCTGATGCAACACGATCTGGTGAACGAGCTCCCGAGGTTGAATGCAGCCGAGACGGCCGTGGCGTGCGACACCTGGCGCCGCTACGCCGACGCACTGGTCGACGAGCATGCGCCGCCGGCCGAGCCGGACCGGATGTTCGTCACCACCCGCGCCGACGACGGGCAGCTTCTCGGCACGCTGTCGCTCGACGATGCTGCAGCCACTGAACTGGAGAAGGCGCTCAGCAACGCGCTCACCCATGAAGGGCCGGGCGACACGCGCAGTACCGCCCGACGCCAGGCAGATGCGCTGTTCGACATCTGTGCCTTCTTCAACCTCAACCACGAAGCCGAGGGCACCCCTCGCCACCACCCCCACGTCTCGCTGTCGCTGCACGCGAACACGCTGGCGGCACCGGTGGCCACGAACGTGGACACCGGCCGTCCCGTGGCGCAGCACACCGCCAACGCCGCACTGTGCGACTGCATCATCCACACCATCCTGCGCGACGCCACCAACGCCCCCACTGGGTTCGGCCGTCAGCGCTACACCGTGTCCAAGAAATTGTTCAAAGAGGTCGCGGCTCGCGACGGAGGGTGCCGAGTACGAGGGTGCAATCGGCTGCCGAAGTGGTGCCATGCGCACCACATCGCCTGGTGGAACAGAGACCACGGCCCCACCGACTACGACAACCTCGTCCAGTCCTAGTGCGACCCTCGGTGGTTCACCGGCAGTCCGGGCCCGCCCGGGCTGCCTACGAGCCACTAACTCGATTCATCCTCGCGGGTCAAGGCTCCCGCAGGGACACGCGTGCTCGGCCTTGACGCGTGAGGATGAGTCGAGTGTTGATCTCTGGAGCACTTGCGGTACCGGGCGTTTCAGCTTGACGGCCAGCGAACGATGAAGTTGCTGCCCAACTCGAATAGTAGTTCTGTCCTTTGAGCCGAATTGCTCGGCCTTGGGGACACTGTTACGGGCGCGCATGTTGACAACTGGTCGTGATCGGGCAGAAAATCCATAGATGTCGTTGTCCTGTCGCCCATCGAGCAGATGGCTCATCGTGTCAATTGCGGCTCTGGCTGCAATCGGTCTCGCTGCATCTGCAGCCGTCGGCCAATCCAGCGCTTCCGTTCAGGTTCGCTCGCAGAACCCACAGACCTGGTTTGTTAGCCCAAACGTGGTAGACCAAAGTCGGATTCCACAGCGGATCAGTATGGCGAGCGATCAGACGAAGTCTGGTTTGGTGTGGGTTGACCCATTCCAGTATTACGCGTTCCTCGGTGCAGATGTTGCTGGCAAGATACCTGTGTACTCGGACCAAGTCGCGGGAACCATCATCGGAACCTGGGACCAAGCGAGTGGAACCTTGACGCTCGGAGTCAGCGCGCAAGACGATCCTCCCGTAACGACCGCGAAGGGAGTCGCCCCGTGACCTCGGCAAGAAGGTTCAATGTGGCCTGGATCTCGGCGCTCGCGCTTTTCTTGGTTGTGTCATTGTCTGACCTGCAAACGGCGTCAGCTGCCACCAACGTGTCATCGATGTCGCTGGTGAGTATCAACGTTTCCGGCAACTCGTGCTACTGGAACCAGAGTCAGGGCATTCACCCCGCTTCAAATGGCAGCAATGTCGACTATAAGACCTTTGTCTACAAGAGGGTGCGGTCAACGACCTTCGGCTGCGTGTCGACTGCCAGCTTGCTTACGTTCTTCAACAGCGAGTTGACGCTCAGGGCACAGTTGTTCCGGGTCTTTGATTACACCGTGTGTTCGTCCACTGGATATTTCGCGACGCCGAATGGATGGTCCGGCGGCTTCGGGGTGGGCCGGACATGGAACAAGCCGAGTTCGGGGTCGTGCGCCGCGACACAGACATTCCAGGTGCAAGGCGACGGGTTGGTGAGCGGAGCATCCTCGTTCTACGGCCCGCTGACGACGGTCTTCACCCTATAGTTTCCGGCGTAGGCTTTGTTGAACCTCGTTGGACGACCTTCGGTGCTCATCGGCCTCCCGGGCGATGGAAGTGTGGACAGCCGAGTACAGGAGAGGGCATCTGAAAATGACCACCACCAGCGGCGTTGTGTGTCGTCTCTGTGGCCTGCTGATTCGAGGTGAGGATGCGGTCGCAAAGGTGGGCGAGGGGGTGTTCCATGCCTCCTGCGCTGAGACCGAGTACCGCGGTAGCCCCGGTTGGAAGCACACCCAAATAGGCACGCTGAACCAGCTCTCCCGTGGCGCCATCGGTGGTGGAAGCACCATTTGAATCCTGTGGAGGCACATCGCCGTCGTCGACAGACTGGCTTGAGTTGGCACGCCGGTCGGATGACGAGTGAACCTCTGCAGGTGCGTTGTATGTAACACAGCACCTGCTAACTCCGCGATGCTTGGGCGGGGTTTCTCTGGCGGTCCTAGTGTGGAGTCTCTAGTATGGGATTAGGAGGTCGTTGTGCCTGATTTTCGTACTGACCCGATGGAGTCCGCTGACGGCAAGGGCATCGCCCGGCGTGCTTGGGACGCGTATGTGAAGAAGACGAACCAGCTCGTCGGGCCTGCGCTCGATCCGTTGCTGCTGCCGGCCGCGGAGAAGATTGGCGGAGCGGTCGCGGTGGACGTGTTCGGGTTCTGGCTGGCGTGGCACCTGGAGGGCGGTTTCGACGGTCTGCGGCGGATGGGGCTGAGCCGTTCTGCGATCTACCGGCGGGTCAAGATCTTCCGTTCGCTGACAGGATTCCACCCTGACGAGTACTCGATGCCTGGTGTGACGATCGATCTTGCCGCCTATCGGCAGGCGGAACCGATCGCTACCGAGTGAATCCCATATTGCGGATTACATCGATGTAGTTCTAGAGTCCCGAATATGGGATTGACCGATGTTGGAGGACCGCTCGTTGAGCTGGCTTCTGGCATCGACGCGCTCTACCTGTCGGGGAGAGGAACGCTTCCGGTCGAGCTGCTGGCGCGGTTGGCTGAGGCTCGGCTGGTTGCTGAGGCGACTCGGAAGGCGCAGCCGTTCTCGATGGGCGGGTACGACTGGCAGTTGCAGCCGTTTGGGCTGTTGAAGTACCGCTACCGATTGGAGCATGAGGCTGCGGTGGTGGGCATCACGCCAAGCTCTCACTTCCCTCCGGTGTGGGTGCAGGCTCGGGCCGAGGCGCTGCATTCGGTGGGCGCTGAATCGGTGGTCTCGTGGGTTCGAGGGTGGCTGGCCAACGAGGGCGCATACGTCGTGCTGGCTGTCAGTCGGCTCGATCTGCACAGCGACTGGCAGGGCTGGGATGTGTGCGGCGACGACCGTCAACGGTTCGTGTGTCGCGCGAGGGCGTTGGCGACCTACGAGGACGACGGCGATCTCACCGGGTTCAGCTTCGGCAACCGCAAGACCGGCTCG
The DNA here is from genome assembly GCA_903919455.1 of uncultured Acidimicrobiaceae bacterium. Lineage (GTDB taxonomy): Bacteria > Actinomycetota > Acidimicrobiia > Acidimicrobiales > Ilumatobacteraceae > UBA668. Next base: position 25,571 of record CAIXIJ010000137.1, read on the forward strand.
ATGGTCGCACGCATCTACGACAAGACACGCGAGATCGAGGGCAAGGGCAACGACTGGTGGTTCCCGTTGTGGGGAGATCGCTACGACCCGACGCGGCCAGTGACACGGGTGGAGTTCGAGTTCGAGCGCGAGGCGCTGCGGGAGATGGAGCTGAGCGACCCTGAAGCCGTGTTCGGGGCTGTTGGCGAACTGTGGGCGTACGCGACGCAATCGTGGCTGACGTACCGCGATCGCGGCGGTCACAGCGACCGCAGCCGTTGGCCCATCTCGCCGGCGTGGACGGCTATTCAAGAGTCGTCCCTCGCGCTCGGGTCGCTACCGCGCGCTCGGATCGACGCTGCAGGAACGGGGGGCGGCCTTCGCTTGTTGATGCCGCTGCTCAACGGGTGTGTCGCAAGCTTCGCGTCGTGGCTCGGGGTCTTCACGATCGCTGAGGCATGTGACCGGCTGCCGAGTTACCTCGCCAGCTACGAGCTTGTCTCGAAACGAACCTTCGAGGACCGCGTCCGCGACAAGATCGCCAGCCGACGATGACGCTGTCTGGCGAGGAACTTGCCGCGTTCGTGGCTGCGTCCTGCGAACGATGCGGTGTGCCGGTGAAGGTGACCGACGCGGCGGTGCTCAGGGTGGTTGCGACACTCCTCGGCGGGGACAGCCGCCCAGCCGCCCTGGCGGCGGGCGGCTGACCCGCCGTAGGTCATCGCTTCCACACCAGATCGACTCGTTGCGGATCGAACACCGGGCCACGTGCGGCCGGCGCAATCACGGCATGGTCAAGTACCGCACGGACGATCGCGTGTTGACGCGACAGGCTCAGCTCGGTCCACCCGCGCGCGAGTGCAGCACCATTGCCGACGACTCCTGCGAGCGCGTCGTTGCGGCCGGCGCGGGCAATGCTGCGCTCAGCCTCGCTGACTCGCGCGTCGATCGCTTCGCGCGCGGTCAGCCATTCGACGCGGGTGATCTCGCGCGCGGCGAACATCTGCGCCAGTTCCTCGAGCTGCGCTCGGTCCGCCTCGAGGGCCTGCACCGTTGCGGAGGTCTGCTCGTCGCGTGCCGCGTGGCCTTCGAGGACCGCTGCGAGCTCGTCGCTGTCCAACCGATACAGAACGGCGGCGGTGACCAGTTCCTCGACGGGTTCGGCAACGATCGTCAGCCTCCCGCAGCCGGCGTGGTCCGGGCCTGCCATGCACACATAGCGGCGGCTGTTCTCTCGTCGCGATGAGTACAGCGTCCCTTCGCATTTCCCACAGCGCAGCAGCCCGCTGAGCAAGTACGTGCGTGGCGTGCGCCGGCCACTGCGTTGGCGCTGCTCGATCAGCGCCAGCACCCGCGACCGGTCGGCCTCGGTGATGATCGCATCCCACACCGCAGGGCCGACGACCTGCCCGCGGTGCTCGCGCAGTCCTGCGATCCGTCCGGACTGCAAGATCAGCCGCACCGTGGTCGTGCGCCACGGCTTGCCGGACACGGTCGGCACGCCGGTCGACTCCAACCACGTCGCCAGCGAGCGCACACTCTCGCCAGCCAGGAACCTGGCGACCATCGCCCGGATCACCCCGGCCTCATCGGCGCAGACGGTGATCTTGTCGTCCTCGAACCCGAACGGCCGATAGCGGCCTCCGTGGGGCATCCCGGCCGCGGCGATCTCGTCCAGCTTGCGTTTCACGCGACGGCCCTTGCTGGCCGACTCGGCCGCAGCGACCGCGCCCATGATTCGCAGCACCATCAGCCCGTCACCGCTGCCGATGTTCACGTCCGCGCCCGACACGAACCGAACATGACGCACCCCGGCCGCGCTCACCACGTCCAGGAACTGCTCCAGCTCGATCGGGCGACGCGTCAGACGGTCAGCGTGATAGACGATCACCGCGTCCCGCGAACCGTCACGCAGGTCGGCCAGCATCCGCTCGTAGCTTGGCCGGCGCTTGCCGGAGAACGCGGAGATGTCGTTGTCGACGTACTCCTCCGCAACCTGCCAGCCTTCCCGCGCTGCCAACGTTCGACAGTCCTCGACCTGGCGGGCGACACCGAGCGCCGTTCCGTCCTGGTCGGACGAGATACGGGCATAAATCGCAACTGCTGACGGCTTCGACATGAGGGGCAGATTAACAACACGTCTGGAACCTCGTGCTGTTGTGCTCACGCCACCACCACATGGTCCATCAGTTCGACCTTCGGTTGCAGTGGGTGAACGGCTGGAACCTGCAGATCACATGGCCCGACGGGCGATACACCGTGTCGAGCCCCCGCGGGGCCCCACCGAGCGCTCCACCGGGGCGGAGTTTTCCCACCGCCGCCTGAGCGCGTGGCTGACCGCATCGAGCAGGGTCAGGCGCTGAGGGCCGACTTCACCTTGGCGGCAATGGCGGCACCGTCGGCGGTCGGGCCGGCCTTGGCGCGCACCGCCGCCACCACCTTGCCCATGGCCTTCATGCCGGTGGCACCGTCGGCTGCCGCTGCGGCGATCTCGGCATCGATCATCGCGTCGAGGTCGGCCTCGCTGAGTGCAGCGGGCAGGTAGGCCTCCAACACGGCGGCCTCGGCGCGTTCGCGGTCCACCTTCTCGGGACGGCCAGCGGCGACAAAGGCATCGGCGGTCTCGTGGTGCTTGCGCACTTCCATCGCCAGCACCGCCAACACGGCGTCGTCGGAGAGCACCACCAGTTCGGCACCGGCGGTCTCAGCCACGGCCACTTCGGCGAGGGCCTGACGCAGCGACGACATCGACACCTCGTCGCGCGCCCTCATGGCGGCGGTGAGGGCGGCTTGCATGCGCTGCTTCACGGAGTCGGTGCTGGTGTCGCTCATGGCGACAAGGGTACGGCGTGCGGCAGGATGGGCGGTGATGAATACGTTCCTCGGTGCAGTGGGTGATCTCGTCGAGGACGTGGTGGTGCAACTGCGGGAAACCGTGAACATCGCCAGCGACACCGAATCGGTCGTCACCCGACGCCGGGGCGGCAGCGCCGCGAACATGGTGGAGGCCGCCTGTCGGGCTGGAGGCCGGGCACGCTTCATCGGCCAAGTGGGCGAGGACGCCGCCGGCCGTTGGCTCGTCGAGCAACTCCACGCCGTGGGGGCCGACGTGGTGGTGCGCCAGGGCGGCAGGTCCGGAACGATCGTGGTGTTGGTGGACCCGTCGGGAGAGCGAACGATGCTGGCCGACCGCGCCTCGTGCACCGATCTCGACCAGCCTGAACCGACCTGGTTGGACGGTCTGCACACACTCCACATCCCGTACTACTCGCTGATGGGCGAGCCCTTGGCCAGCACCACGGCCACGTTGGCAGCGTGGGCGAACGTTCGCGGGATCCGAGTTTCGGTGGACACTTCGAGTGCCGCGTTGCTGGAGGCCGAAGGCGCCACCCGCGCGCTGGAGCGAATCGCCGCACTTCGGCCGCAGATCGTGCTCGCGAACGAACTCGAGGCAGCGGTGCTGGGCGAAGGCCTTCACCCGGAACGACTGGGCGGGGCAACCGTGATCGTGAAGCGCGGGTCGGCGCCCTGCAACGTGACCGAGGCCGGTTCACCCCCGGTGGACGTACCGGCATTGACGCTGCACCAAGTGCGCGACACCACCGGCGCCGGCGACGCGTTCGCTGCGGGACTGCTGTTGGCGTTGGCCGACGGCGACGACGTGGTGACCGCCGTCGGCAGAGGTCATTCCGTGGCGGCCGACACGCTGCTGCGCTCGCGGTAGACCATCGCCGAGCCCACGAGCAGCGCCACGACGATCATCACCACGCCGATCGAGGTGACCACGTGCGGCACGAAACCATCCACACCGGGGTTGCCGCCGGCGATGCCGAACGGCCAGTCGCCCGCTTCGAGGAGACTGGTGATCAATTGCCACAGCGCCACGCCCATCGCGCCCAGCACCATGCCGAGTCCCCACTGCGACCGAGCGATGAAACCGATCGCGCCGCCCAGCAGCAACAACACCAGCACCAGGATGCGCATCCATGTGGTGATGGGCGGCACCGGGGCGTGTTCCACACCGAGCAGCAAGCGAAGGAAGCCCTTCCACCACAGCGGCGCGCCGACGGCGTGATCGGTGGCGAAGTTGTCGGCGAGCGTGGTGTTGTGCATCGGCAGCAGTGGCCCGACAACCACAGCGAGCGTGCCGAGCAGGCCGACCGCACCAACCACCGGGTGCACCCGGGTGCGACTTCCGCCACCGACCGCCGTGAACGACATCACGAACATCACTCCGCCCAGCGCTGCAGCAACCACACACAGCCAGAACCCCACATCGAGCGTGGTCGACAGTTGGTAGGTGACGCCCTTGGCAGCAAGACCCTTCTTCACGGTGTCGATGATGGAGATGGCAACGCTGGCCATCCAGCCCATGAACCCCGCTACTGCCAAGCCGGCGCCTCCAGCCAGACCGGAGCCGAAGCGCCGACCGCTGAGACCGAGGGCAGCGCCGACGATCAGCAGGCCGGCAGACAACAGGGTGGCCACGAGTGCATTCGTGGCGATGTCGTTGAGGCGCAGCACCAACGAGTGATCGATGTCGCCCGTGACCCGATACCGGACGACCGTGAGAGCAGCCGCCGTGACGGTGGCTGCAGCGGTGATGACCGCCAGCACCAACATCGCCAGACGAAACGGCGCCGGAGGTGCTTCCACCAGCGCGGTGTACTGCTCGGTGAGTTGCGGCACCGTGTCGGTGGGGTCGTTCCAATCTCCGGTGGCCCCGGCATCCCACGCCGCCCCCACCTGCTCCATGGTGGGTGTGGTCTGCTCCACCACGGCAAAGTCGGCAGTGCGGAACATCTCGTCGAACTCGGCACTTCCGACGGGAGGAATTAGGCCCGCCGGGATGGCGATGGTGTCGGCATCAGGCTGCGGCAACGACGGCGGAGGCAGCTGCCCTGCCTGGGGCGCGGCAACGTCGACAGCGGCACCACAGCCGTTGCAGAACCGCTGGCCCAGTTGGGTGGCAACACCGCACGACGGACAGAACATCGACACACCCTTTCGGTCGGTGCTCACTCTGTCAGATCGTCGGTGCGCCAGTTCGTCAGGGGCGCTGCGGCCTGTACGTAGTGGTCGGCCATGCGCGCCAGCAGAAAGTCCTCGAACTCCTTCGCCGGCAATGCCGGGGCATAGAGATGACCCTGCTGGCGAACGCACCCGAGCGCGATCAGTGCGTCAGCCTGAGCCCCGGTCTCCACACCGTCGGCGGTGACGGCAAGACCGATCTCGCGCACCAGAGCAATGATCGAGCGGACGATGGCCCGGTCGTGGGGATGTGCACCGATGGTGTCGATCGCCAGGCGGTCGATGCGCACCTCATCGAGCGGCAGTCGGCGCAACAAACTCAACGACGAGATGCCACGCGCGAAGTCGTCGAGGCACACCAGACCACCACGCGCACGGAATGCAGCGAGGTTCGCCGCCGCAACGGTGAGGTCGTCGATGACAGCACGTTCGTGCACGTCGATGGTGATCACCTGCGGGTCCAGGTCGCGCAGCATCGCGGCAACGGAGTCCTCCCGCCAGCGTTGATCACCCTTGGCCGAGGCGAGGTTGATGCGGAAGCGGAAGCCTTCGGGCAATCCCAGCATGCTGAGTCGGCGCATATGCGGTCGGGCGCTGGCGATGACCCGTTCGGTGATCCGATCCACCAATGCCACCGACTGATCTGCATGAAGAAAGTCCTGGGCCGCCACGACCTGCCCGTTCTTCTTCACCCAGCGGGCCAGGAGTTCGGCACCCACGAGTTCGCCCGTGGATGCATCGATCTCCGGTTGGAAGAACGCCACGATCTCGCCGTCATCGATCGCGCGGCGCAGCGCCTGATCGTTCTCGAGACGCAGCAGGAGTTCGTCCTGCATCGTGCCGTCGAACAACTCGACGCGATTCCTGCCGCCAGACTTGGCGCGATAGAGCGCCGCGTTGGCGTGGCGCAGCAGTTCGCTGGTGGTAGTGCCATGTAGGGGCGCAGCAGCCACGCCGATACTCACCGACGACGGCATCTCGCGCCCTTCGGCGTAGACCGACTGCCCGAGTGCACCCACGAGCCGATTCGCCACCGCGGCCGATGCGGCCATGTCGAGGCCCGGCATCACCACGACGAACTCGTCGCCGCCCATCCGACCAGCGACCGAACCCGGCTCGATGCTGCGCTGCAGTCGATCGGCGATGATGGTGATGAAGCGATCGCCACCACGATGGCCGAGGGCGTCGTTCACCGCCTTGAACCGGTCGAGGTCGCAGAACAGCAAGCCCACCGGCTGATCCGTGGTCACCTCACTCATCACCTGTTCCAGCAGTTCGAGGGTGCCACGTCGGTTGTAGAGCGACGTGAGCGGGTCGTGGGTGGCCTGATGGGCCAAACGAGTGTTGATCCCTGCGAGTTGCGCGTTGACGGCAGTCAGTTCGCCACGCTCGTGAGCGATGTCGCGCACCAGGCGCTCGCCGCGCCACTGCACACGAATAGCTTCGGCGGCGTTTCGGCTGACCACGGTGTGCAACACGATGAGACCCACAGAATACAACAGCCACAGCACTCCGAGGCCGCGCACGTGGGCATCGTCGGACCGGACGAGCGACATGACGCAGAGCGCCATCAGTGGCACGACGAACAAGGCGTAGAGGTCGCGGCGACCGGCAGTGATGATGAGGCCCACCGCAGCGGCAACGGCAGGGAACAGGGCGAATAGCACGACGACTTCCACATTGGCGCGCGTGAGCCATGCACCACCGGAAGCCACCCATGGGGCAAGACCGAACATCACGCCAATCGACGCGAACGAAATGCGAATGAGCAGCAGGGTGCTCCGCGGCGTGAACCTGGAGTCCGTGCGCAAGTAGTAGCGGTAGAGGGCCAGCATTGTGATGCCGGTTGCCACCACGCTGCTGATGACCCACCACCCGAGCCGGGCGTGGTCGATGTCGTTGTGCAGCAGTGCCGTCACCATCAACACGAACGGCAGCATCAAAAGCGGCGCCGGCGCAAGGCTGGTGGCCACCAACGCAAGCGCGCGCTCCTGCACGTACTCGTGCGGGGCCTCTTCGGTTGTCGGCGTCGCCATGTCCGGCATGTCGGTCGTCCTGAATCGGGTGCGGCAGTTCGCAACACCGTGCTGGTAGTTGTTCTTCGGCACGTCCTGCCGAAGACTTGACGCGTCCGTGAGGGTTTCCGGCGTGGATACTGGAGCCGATGCGCGGTCGTTTCGCCCCTTCACCCACCGGTGCGCTGCACCTCGGCAACCTGCGCACCGCACTGGTGTCGTGGTTGCAGGTCCGCGCGGATGGTGGCGACTGGCTCGTGCGTATGGAAGACCTCGACCGGGTGACCGCATCGCTCGACCACGAGCGCGACCAACTGTCATCGCTCGCCGCACTGGGTATGACCCCCGATGAACCGGTGGTTCGCCAATCCGAACGATTCGACCGCTACGAGGACGCCATTTCCACGCTCCGAGCGCAGGGCCGGGTCTACGAGTGTTTCTGCACACGCCGAGAGATCCGCGAGGCCGCTCATGCGCCTCACGGAGAACTTCCCGACGGGGCCTACCCAGGCACCTGTCGCGAGCTCTCCACAACGCAGCGAGCGGCCCGGGAGGCCGAAGGACGACAACCGGCGCTGCGACTGCGCGCCGAGGGTGAGCGCTTCGTCATCGATGATCTGCTCGCCGGTCGCTTCGAGGGAGGCGTGGACGACGTGGTGCTGCGACGCAACGACGGAGTGCCCGCCTACAACCTTGCAGTGGTGGTGGACGACGCCGCACAACGAATCAGCCATGTGCTGCGCGGCGACGACCTGCTCACCAGCACACCCCGACAATGCCTGTTGCAGGATCTCCTCACGCTGCCGCGGCCCACCTACGCCCATCTGCCACTGGTGTTGGCGCCCGATGGCAGCCGGTTGGCCAAACGGCACGGCGCCGTCACCTTGCAGGACCTGGCCGAGCGCGGTGTGTCGCCAACAGGGGTGCTGGCCAGGCTGGGTGCCAGCCTGGGGCTGTGCTCGCCGCGCGACTCGGTCACGATCGCGGACCTGGTCGTCGAGTTTCAACTGGAGACCCTGCCGCGCACACCATGGCAGCTGCAGTCCACCGATCTCTGACACGATCGGGTTCGTGGCAGAGCATTTCGACGACCTCCAACAGATCCTCGGTTACCGGGGGGCCATCGACGAACGGCAGGGCCTTAGCGAGCTCGGCACCGAGATCCACATCGTGCCGTTCTGGACCCCCGCGTTCTGCCAAACGATCATCCGCGCTGCCGAAGCCGTCGGCGCGTTCGAGCCGCAACCTCACGACCCGGTGCCCGGCCACGAGGTGTCGCTGGCCATCATCAGCCCGCGCCTGTTCGAAGCCGTCGAGGTGGACCTTGGTGTCCGAATCTGGCCGCAGCTGCACTCGGTGTGGCCATTCATCGACTACCACGGAGTACGCGACGTGTTCGTCATCAAGTACGCACTGGGCGAGCAGGAAAGCCTGCGGATGCACCACGACGTCGCCCAGCTGTCGGGTTCGGTGAAGCTGAACGATGGGTACGACGGCGCCGTACTCGACTTCCCGCGGCAGGGCGTCGACACCTCAGCGGTCCCCGTTGGCGAGCTGGTGGTGTGGCCGTCGCTGGTGACACATCCGCACCAGGCCACCCAGCTGCAGCAAGGTGTGAAGTACGGCCTCACGATCTGGTTCGAGCTGCCGACATTCTGATCGGAAACTGACGTAACCTGAAATTGACCACTGTCCGAGCGGTGTCCCCTCACCCTCGTCAGCGGATCCCCCACACCGATGAACTCGCCTCGCACACACCTCATTGTTCTCAGCCTGCCGCTCGTGCTGGCCTCGCTCGTCTCGGCGTGCTCGTCGGCCTCCAGCGCCGCACCCGCCACGGAGGCTTCCACCACGGCAGCCACCACCACGACGGTGGCAGCCACCACCACGCTGGCACCCACCACGACGCTCCCACCTACCACCACGCAGGCGCCCACCACCACGGCGGCTCCCACCACCACGTTGCCGAAGAACCTGGAAATCGTGGGTGCCTTCGACGGCGAGATCACTGCGATCGGCAGCCGCAACGGGCCCGATACGCAAGTGGTGCAGTTGAGGCTCGCTCAGCTCGGTTTCTGGAACGGTCAGGCTGATGGCCAGTTCGGCTTCGCCACCAGCCAAGCGGTGATGGCGTTCCAGAAGTACCTCGGCCTCGACCCGACCGGCAAGGTGGACGACACCACCGCGAAGTTCCTCAAGAACTTCACCGAGAAAGCCCACGGCCAAAGCGACAACGGCAACCTGGTCGAGGTCGACAAGAAGAAGCAGCTTCTGTTCTTGGTGCAAGACGGCAAGACGGTCTGGACCTTCAACACGTCCACTGGCAGCGGCATCCCCTACGAGGCCGTGAACAAGAAGGACCCCACCAAGATCGAGAAGGGCGACGCCATCACCCCCAACGGTCTGTTCAAGACGAATCGTGAACGGCCCGAGGGTTGGTGGGAAGGCGACCTCGGCAAGATCTACCGGCCGAAGTACTTCCGCGGTGGTATCGCCATCCACGGCATGACCAGCGTGCCAAACCACCCCGCCTCGCACGGCTGTGTGCGCCTTAGCCTGCCGGCCATGGACTTCATCTGGGACAACAATCTGGTGCCGCTCCGCACGCCGGTCTGGGTGCACGAGTAAGTCGTGTTGCCGCACCTCGGCGCAATCCGACCGTGGGCCGACCCGGCCATCACCAGCATCGGGCGGTTGCCGATGCACGTGCCGCTGCCGCTCGGCGACGACGCTCGCCGCTCGCTCGATGGCCAGTGGCACTTCGAGCTGTTCGACACTCCTGATGCCGTGCCGGCAACGGCGGTCTCGGGGCCCACACCCACCACGGGCCGCACCATCGCAGTGCCCGGCAACTGGACGCTGCAGGGCACGGGCGACCTGCCCCACTACACGAACGTGCAGATGCCATTCGGAGGTCCGCCACCGCGGTTGCCCGACCGCAACCCCACCGGTGTGTACCGACGCACGTTCACCACGGGCCGAGGGTGGAAGCGGCACCGAGTCGTGCTGCACCTCGGCGGAGCCGAGAGCGTGCATGCGGTGTACCTGAACGACACGTTCATCGGCTACGGCACCGACAGCCGGCTCCCGAGCGAGTACGACATCACCGATGCGGTGGTGTCCGGCACCAACCATCTCGCCGTGGTGGTGGTGCGGTACAGCGCGCAGAGCTACGTGGAAGACCAAGACCAGTGGTGGATGGCAGGTCTGCATCGCAGTGTCTGGATCGAGGCGCGCACCGAGGTGTGCATCGCCGATGTGGTGTGCGACGCACAGCTCCATCTCGATGACGCCCGCGGTGAACTGCGCGTGCTCACCACCGCCGGGTTCTCCAGCGCGCCGCGTCGCGGCTACACCACCCGCGTCACGCTCACCGCACCGAACGGCAAACGCATCGGCAAGCCATCGGTGCAAGTCGTGCCCCATTCGCATACCGCGGCCTACGTGTTCCGCGGACACGTGGCGGCACACGCGTTCTCGGTGCCGAAGGTTGCCCCATGGTCTGCCGAGTCGCCGATGCGCTACCGCGTGGATGTGGAACTGCTGTCGCCCGACGGCACCGTGCTGGAAGCCACGCACCAACTCGTCGGCTTCCGCAGCGTCGAAGTGCGCGACCACCAACTCTTGGTGAACGGCCAGCCCGTATGGATCTTCGGCGTGAACCGGCACGACCATCACCCCGAGCGAGGCAAGGCCGTCACCGAGGCCGATATGCGCGCCGACCTCGTCACGATGCGTCGCCACAACATCACGGCGGTACGTACCTCGCACTATCCCAACGACAGTCGCTTCTATGACCTGTGCGACGAGCTGGGCATGTACGTGGTGGATGAAGCCAACATCGAGAGCCACGCCTACAACACCAGCCTCTGCGACGACGCCCGCTGGCGCAGCACGTGGCTCGAGCGCGGCGCACGCATGGTGCAGCGCGACCGCAACCACCCGAGCATCATCCTCTGGAGCCTGGGCAACGAAAGCGGTTACGGCAGCAACCACGATGCACTGGCCGGCTGGATCCGCCACACCGACCCCAGTCGCCCGCTGCATTACGAGGGTGCCGTGTTCCACGCCGGCTGGGTGGATGGCGGCATGGCGGCGTCCGACATCGTCTGCCCGATGTACCCACCCATCGATGCCATCCGCATGTACGGGCAGGGCGCTGGCACGCGGCCACTCATCCTGTGCGAGTACAGCCACGCGATGGGCAACAGCAACGGCTCGCTCGCCGATTACTGGGACGTCATCACATCCACACCCGGCCTACAGGGTGGGTTCGTGTGGGAGTGGAAGGACCACGGCATCCGTCAGGAGTTGCCCGATGGCGGCGTACGTCTCGCGTACGGCGGCCAATTCGGCGATGCCCCGCACGATGGCAACTTCGTTGCCGACGGGCTGGTGGGCAGCTACGGCGAGCCGCACCCCGCCATGCGCGAGGTGGCGTGGGTGTACCGACCCGTCACGGTGGCAGCAGGCCGACGAAAGGGCACGCTGCGCATCCACAACCGCCAGTCGTTCACCGACCTCGCTGGTTTCACCGCCGAGTGGGAGTTGCTGGTCGACGGCGCAGTGGCGCGCCGCGGCACGCTGCGGCTGCCGAAGGTGGCGCCCCACACCTCGATCGACGTGCCGCTGCCGGTGGCGCTGCCCGCCGGTCGCGGCGAGGTGCAGCTCACCGTGCGCTGGTTCACCAAGGTCGCCACAGCGTGGGCGCCGAAGGCTCACTTGACGGCGTGGGACCAGGTGGAGCTGCGGACCGCGAAGCCAGTGGCCTCCCCCGCTTCTGGTGTGGCAACCGCGGCCGATGTGGAGGGCGTGCTGGTGGCACCGGTTGCCCTCAGCCTGTGGCGTGCGGCCACCGACAACGACGGCTTCAAACTGCTGCCCGACCTCCGCGAACGCATCAAGGTGGGCGGCGCTGCGCTCAGCGAATGGCTCGCTGCTGGCGTCGACCGCCTCCCCGCCGACGAACTGGTGCAGCACCGAGTGCAACGCCGCGAGGTGGCGGGTGGCGTGGAGTTCCACCACACCGTCGTGGTGCCCCACCATCTCGCCGACCTGCCGCGTATCGGTGCCACGTTCTCGCTGCCCGCCCGGTTCAGCGAGGTGCGCTGGTTCGGCCGTGGCCCGCACGAGAACTACCCCGACCGCAATCGCAGTGCCATGGTGGGCATCTGGCGCCAGGCCCCCGACGACCAGCCGTACCTGGTGCCCCAGGAGTTCGGCTTGCGCACCGACTGCCGGTGGTTCGAACTGCTCGACCCCGCTGCGGGGGAAACCCTGCGCGTGGAGGTGCTGCGCCCTGCCGCACTGCACTGCTCGGCCACGCACTTCACCGCCGCCGACCTGTACGCGGCTGCCACCGCCACCGAGTTGGTTCCTCGATCCGAGGTGGTGGTGCACCTCGACGTGGCCCACCGCGGCCTCGGCACGGCCAGTTGCGGCCCCGATGTGTTGCCGCAGTACCGCATCGGCGCAGGCACCCACCGCTTCGCCTACCGCCTCACCCTCCTGCGCTGACCCCGCTGCCATACCCCTGGGCTTCTCGGCGGGATCCTTCCCAAAAGGGCTTCTCGGCGGTCTGATTCCCGGAATCCGGGAATCACGCCGCCCGGAAGCCCCGCGAGACGTGACTCAGGGGGCGGCGCGGCGAACGCGGAGGGGACGGTCGTCGGCGTTGCGGCACCGACCGGTCTCGAGGTCGAACCGCCAGCCGTGCAATGTGCACACCAGGTCGCTGCCCTCGATCTCGCCGAACACGCTGAGGTCGGCCTCGCGGTGCGGGCAGGCGCGCTGCACCATCCAGTCGCCGATGCGGATGTCTTCGTCGGCCATGCCACCACGGTGCGGGTCGAGCTTGCGAAATGCCTCGGCCTCGGTGCGACGCATGCGCTCCACATCCAGCGACTTGAAGAAGTTGTAGACGTACTCGTTGTACTGGCCCTTGCGCCACGCACTGAACCGGCACGAGAGGAACAGCGCGTTGCTCCAGTCGTTCGCTCGTTGGGCAACGACGGTCTCCACCAATTCGCGCTGCACCTTGAACCAGAAGCCGTGGTCCTCGCCGTTCCATTCACGGACTTGTCGACGCGGGAAGTCGAGGGCGATGGCGAGGTGGCCGGCGTGCAGCACCACGATGTCGCCGATGGCGTTGCACACCGTGGGCGACAAGGCCATCAGCGGTTCGAACCAGGCCTTCACGGTGGCCAGCAGGTCGGGCGTGGCAGGTAGCCACGTGGCCTTCAAATCGGCCAGCCACGGCAACCAGTCGGACTGGTACGCATGCAGGTACTCACGCTTGTGGGTGAAGATGTTGTCGAGCTCGGACTGCGGCATCGGGTGCGTGACACGCATTTCGCCATCGGTGCTGAACTCGATCTCGGTACCCGGTGCGGCGAGGATGCCATGGTGGTGCGCGTCGGCGAGCTGCGACATGAAACTCGACTGATCGGGGAAGATGCTCAGCTCATCGCCATCGATGACATTGAACTGGAAGAGGTCGGGGTCGAGGAACGCAGGCGGGCCGGCACTGGGCACCACGGCACGAGCCCCGATGGTCTCCACGTAACGCATGGCACGAGCGAACTGGCTGTCCACCTTCGCATCGATGAGCTCGCGCATCCGCTCGGGAGTCTCCTGGTACACCATCGGGTACCAGATGGCACCCGAGTACTGCAGCCAGTGCAGATCCACCGGGCCGTGATGCCGCAGTGCCGTGAGGTCGTTGGTGCGACAGTCGTTCTGATTCACCAGTCGACCGGTGCCGTCGCTGATGACGATGGCCGAGTCGCCGCCTGGGCCATCGGTGATGCTGGTCTCCACGTGGATGGCGACCTTCAGGTTCGGGCCCAGCGCCTTCTCTTCGCCATCGATCGTTCGGACGATGTTGTAGAACCCGAGGCCGAGCAGGATGCGTTCGAGTTCGTGCGTCGGATACCCGGGGATGAGCACCGTGGTGTCCTTGTTCATCCGCTCACGCAAGAACGTCTCGTCGAGGTGGTCGGCGTGGATGTGCGAGATGTACAGGTACGTGGGGTTGCAGATGCGCTGCATCAACTCGTCGGAGAGTTGGTCGTTCCTCGGGAACACGAACCACGAACCGTGGAACTGCGGAAGGAACCAGGGGTCGCAGGCGATCGAACCGTCGACGGTGTCGACCAGGATGCCTGCGTGGCCGATGGAGGTGGCGCGCATGAGCCGAGGTTACTCAGGTGTCCTGGGCGTAGCCCAGGGACTGACGTCACCAGTGACGAGTCAGGCGACGGGCGGGTCGGTGTACTGCTGACCGGCGCGCGACACGTGCTCGGTCCAGGTGCCGCCATCCCAGTAGCGAAGTTCGAAACGACCGGCCGGGTCGGCGTACCAACCAGCGGGCACGGCCGGGGTGGCGGCCTGCGCTGCCGGCTGGGCCGCGGGCTGCACCACCGGCTGGGCTGCGGGCTCGTAGGCGGGCGTGACCACTGCGGCTACGGCCGGTGCTGCAACTTCGGGCGCCACGGCCCAACCGGCGGGCTCGGCGGCGGGAGCGGGCTCCGGTGCGACGACCACGGCAGGCGTGACGACGACAGCAGCCGGTGCCGCAGCTGCACTGCTGGCTCCGCTGGACTCGCGGCTGAGGAATGCGGTGACGTCGCCACCTGTGGGAACGATGCTGACCACCGACCAACCCTCAGCCGACTTCTCGGTGAGCTTGGCGGCGAGCGCCGCGGGGTCGTAGGAGGAAGCACTGACGGAAGAGAATTCCTGCATGGGCGCAAGCGTAGCGCGCTGTTCCTGCACGCTGTCCGAGGCTTCAGCCCCGCTTCAGCAACCATTCACCCAACGATTCGTCCGACCATTCGTCTGACCATTCGTCCAACGGTTCGTCCGGCGGCGGCAGGGTCAGCTCGGTAGCACCAACGAGTGCACGTCGGCATCGGCGGGCGGGCCGTCGTACACGATGGCGCCATCGCGCAACGCCAGCAGTCGGCCCACGCGGCCGACGAAGGCGAGTTCGTGCGTGGCCACCAACAACGTGGCACCCACCGCAGCGGATTCGTCGAGCAGTTCGAGCAGCGTGGTTTTGCCGTTGCTGTCGAGGCCCACGAACGGCTCGTCGACCAGCAGCACGTCGAAGGGTCGGACCATGCCGAGCGCAATGGCGGCCTTCTGACGCAGGCCGCGGCTGAACGTGGTGGGGATGTCGTCGCGCCGGTTCGACAGCTGCAAACGCTCGAGCAGTTCCTCGGCCTTGGTGTGCCACTGCGCCACACCGTGCAGTCGGCCCACGTACTCGAGGTGCTCCCAGAGCGAGAGGTCGTCGTAGAATGTGGGGGTGTCGCTGAGCCAGCTCAGCGAGCGTCGCGCTTCGATGGTGCCGCTCTTGTGGCCCATGATCCACACGTCGCCATCGCTGGCGTCCAGGAGCCCGGCGGCCATGCGCAGCAGCGTGGTCTTGCCGCTGCCGTTGTGGCCCACCAGCGCCACGTGCTGACCCTCGCCCACCTCCAGGTCGAGCGGTTCGAGCGCGGGGCGGTCGCCGTAGTCCTTCGTGAGTTGAACGGTCTTGAGGGCGGCGGTCATGCCGAGCTCCTTTGCTGCGACTGGTACGAGCGACCCTCGTCCATGAAGGCGCGAATCTTGCGGCGCATGCGATCGCGCACACGCACCCATTGGTAGACGAGCAGTGCCACCAGCATGATGCCGATGCTGCCGCGGATGGCCGCCGACACGGTGCTGCCGCCGAGGCGGTCGGCCGAGCGCACCAGCAGCACCGTGCAGGTGGTGAGGGCGCTCACGACGATGGGCCACACGATGCGGATGGCCGTACTGAAGCCCACCATCTCGGGTGGCATGAAGGCCTGCTGCGTGGCGCCACTGGTGGGGTCGGGCATGTCTTTCACGATGCTCACCACACCGCCGCACGCGGCACCGATGAGCGTCGGCACGCCGAGGATGAGCGCCGGGGCGAGGGCATCGGAGCGGGCCCCCAACGTGAACCATGCGGCGAAGGCGGCAATGAAACCGAACGGCACCAACAGCACCGCCGGTGCCAGCAGGTGCCGGGCCATGATCTCGCCGCGCTCCACGGGAAGTGCATCGGCACGATCGGCCTGGTCGACCTCTTGCGACAACGGCTCCATCGCTTCCAGGCCGAGCACGAAGCCGAGGATGGCGGTGCCCAGGAAGGCGGGCGTAGTGCCGCGCACCACCATCGCCTGCAACACACCCATTGCTGCAGCGAGCGAGGCCATACGCACGAAGCGAGGCAGCGGGAAGCGCAGCAAGCCGTGCCAGCCGCGACGCCAGATGCTGGCCGTCAGCCCCAGCGGCCCAGCGTGCCGGCGAAGACGAACATGAGGCCGTTGGCGCGGCACCTCCTGGTTCAACTGGCGGCGCAGCAGGATGACCGTGCGGAGGTCTTGCATGGTGACGGCGAAACGCAGTTGCGCCACGAGGGCGCTGCGGCGAGCGAGCGCGTCGAGCGAGATGCGACGGAGCAGGGCCAGACCGGCCACCAGCAACAGCACGGTGCAACCGACGGCGAGCAGGTCGACGGTGTGCACACGCCAACCCCACAGCGCCAGGCTGCCGTCGAGGTTGAACGGGCCAGGCACGCTCCATGCCACGGCTGCCGCCTGCCAGCCCACGCCAGCAAGACCGACGAGCGTGGCGAGCCAACGCGGCAGGCGCAGCGTGTGCGCCAGCAACGCTGCTGCCACCCACAGACCTGCCGCGTTCGCCCCGTACAGGGCGCCGGCGCAGAACCAGGGAAACAGATCGCCGGGAAGGCGACGACCGGCAAGTTGGCCCACGATGGCACCCGCCATCGCTCCGGCGAACAGAGCGCTGCGGAGGCGCTGATACGCCGGCCGCAACAGGGCTCGCAACCGATCCACCGGCGCCAGCATCACGTGGGCCACATCGGCGGCTTCCAGCGCGATGGGGCCGCCTTGGGCGCCACCGCGGATGCCGGCCATGAACGCCAGCGCCACGACGAGTCCGAGTACGGCTGGGCCGCGGCTGAGCACGTCGGCCGCGACGTTGTCGTCCAACGGGGCGTCCTTCACCGAGCTGCTGATCCAGAGGATGGCGCCGCCACCAAATCCGCCGAACAGGTACACGCGGTAGGCGGCGTCGAACCAGTCGAGGTTGCCGAGGCGATGGAGTTGGCGGGTGCGGCGCAGGTCGCGCAGCGCACCGAGGCCTGTGGCCTTGGGTGCGGTGTCGGCAGGTGCGCCGCTCACGGCCGCGTCGGTCACGGCTGCACCGGCGCCGCAGGACCCTGTTCGGTGGGTCGATCGGGGTCGGCCGACCAGCCGCTCCAACTGGCCACGAACAGACGAGGCGGTGCGAGCCCGGCCAACTCCATGGCCATCACGTTCATACAGGCGCTCACGCCCGAGCCGCAATAGGCGATGACGTCGCCGTTGATGGCGCCGAGCGCTGCGTAGTGAGTGCGCAGTTCCTCAGGCGACTTCATGCGCCCGTCGGGACCGAGCACCGAAGCCCACGGGGAGTTACGCGCGCCGGGCAGATGGCCGGGGCGAGGGTCGATGGCGGCTACTTCGCCGGTGAACCGTTCGGCGGCACGGGCGTCGAGCACGGCGCCGCCCGAGGCAGCCAGGGCGGCCGCTTCATCGGCGCTGGCGAGGCGGTGCGCGGGCCACGGCGTCGGGGTGAAGGTGGCAGGCGTGGGTACGTTGGCCGGGCCGATGGCCACCGGGCGTCCGTCGGCCTCCCACACTGCAAGCCCGCCGTCGAGCATCGCGGCATCGCAGCCGAGCATGCGCAGCATGGTGACCAGGCGGCCTGCGGTGAGACCACCGGTGTCGTCGTACGCCACCACCACGGTGTGGTCGCCGATGCCCAACGCGCCCATGGCTGCAGCGAAGTCGGCTGGCTCAGGCAGCGGATGGCGGCCCTCGGTGGCGGGCCGACCGTGGGCCGCCAGTGCGCCCTCCAGGTCCACCCAGATCGCCCCCGGGAGATGCCCGGCTTCGAAGGCGGCCAGGCCGTCGCGGCCGTCGAGGTACCAGCGCACATCGGCCAGTACGGCCTCGGGATGGGAGTCCAGGTACGACGCGTCGACAACCGGCGGGATCACGCCGAGCATCCTGCCATCCGTTTTCGCGCGTTCCGCGTCAGAATGGGGGAATGACCGTCACGGCGTTGCACGACTTCTTCGCAGTCCTGGCCATCGTCGCCGCCGCTGGCGTGGTGCTGCTGGTGCTGGCTCGGTTCATTCCTGCGGTTCCGGCGGTGCGCTTCAGCGATGCCATCTGGAAGCTGCAGCTGCCCCTTGCCGCGCTGGTTGCCACCACCGCATCGCTGGGCAGCCTGTACATGAGCGAGTACGGCAACTACTGGCAGCCGTGCCGGTTCTGCTGGTTCCAGCGCATCTTCATGTACTCGTGCGCCGTCATTCTCATCGTCGCTTCCATTCGGCGCGATCGCGGCGTGAAGTGGTATGCCGTCCCCCTGGCCACCATCGGTCTGCTGGTGAGCCTGTGGCACAACCTGCTCGAGCGCGGTTTCGTGGAGGAATCCAAGGAGTGCATTGCCGCCGTGCCGTGCGCGAACCCGTACTACGTGTCGTTCGGTCACATCGACCCGAACACGCTGCGCCCCGCAGGTTTCCCCTCGATCACGCTGGCGGTGATGGCGTTCTGCGCTTTCGCTGCCATCCTGGCACTGTTACTTCTTCCTGAACCCCTGGAGGCTGGAGAAAATGGCGAATCGTCAGCGAGCTGAAGCCCGTCGCAAGGCTGCACAGAAGGCCGCCGGTGGCGGCAGTGGTAGCAAGACCTGGATGTGGGTCACCATCGCCATCGTGGTGGTAGCAGCCATCATCGGCATCGTCGTGGCCACCACTGGTGGCGACGACGCGCCTGCCGCCAGCGACACCACTGCGGGAGGCGGGCTCTCCAGCCTGCCGACCAGCCAAAAAGTCACCGTCACGGGCACTCCGCTCACGCCGTTCAGCACCGACACCAAGCCCGACCCCGGCATCGGCGAAACCGCCCCCGTCCTCGACGGGCTGAACTTCAACAGCCAGCCGGTGAAGGTGGACGCCGCCGACGGCGCGTACATGCTGGTGTTCCTGGCCCACTGGTGCCCGCACTGCAACGCCGAAGTGCCCCGCCTGCTCGACTGGAAGAACAGTGGAGCAGTTCCGGCCGATCTTCGCGTCTTCGGTGTGGCTACCGCTGTGTCGGAAACCAGCGTGAACTTCCCGCCGGCCGAGTGGTTCTCCAACAAGGGTTGGGCGTGGCCGGTGATCGTCGACGAGAGCAAGGGCGACGGTGCCGCCGGTACGGCTGCCCAGGCCTACGGCGCCACGGGTTGGCCCTACTTCGTCATCGTTGGCGCCGACGGCAAGGTGAAGAACCGCACCTCGGGCGAAGTCGAGATCAAGGACCTGCAGAAGATCGTCGACGACGCCCTCGCCGGCTGATTCGTCCCGCCGCCACCCGCCCTGGTTTCTCGGGCTGATTCGTCCCAAACGGGCTTCTCGGGCTGATTCGTCTCCACTTGTGCGACGCAGCAGCCCGAGAACGACCGGCGGGGCGGCCTGACCGCCGCCGGTCAGTCGAGTTCGCGGTGAGCAGCTTCGGTGGCCTGGCGCAACACGTCGCGCAGGGGAAGGCCCAGCGCGTGCGCGGCCTTCGCCGCGTCGTCGTGCTCTACCTTCACGCGGCCGCCCGACACCTTCACCGCGATGTCGTGAACACCCACCTGCACGGTGAGTTCATCTCGCTGCTGCGGCCAGCGCTGCAACACGGTGCCGCGCAGGCCCAGTGAGCCGGTCTCACGCACGAGCACGGCACTCACCTCGGCGGCGCGGGCCGGGTCGCACAACGCGTGCACCGTGTGTGCGGGGCGGCCCTTCTTCATCACGATCGGGGTGGCCCACGCGTCGTAGGCGCCGGCAGTGAGCAGCGCAGCGATGGTGTGGGCGATCACTTCGCCCGTGGCATCGTCGACGTTCGTCTCGAACAGCTGCACCGGTTGGCCGGGGTCGGGCGTGCGCGTCGACTCAACCTCAGTGCCCACCACCACCTGCACCACATTGGGGCGACCGGGAATGTCGGCGGTGCCGGCGCCATACCCCACCGACGCGACGGTGAAGGCGGGCATCGGGCCGAACTCGTCGGCCAACGCGGTCATCAGCGCCACGCCCGTGGGGGTGGCCAGTTCCTTGCGATCGGCGATGCCACGGCTGGGTGCGCCACGACGCGCCAGCAACTCCACCACTGCCGGCGCCGGGTTGGGCAGTTCGCCGTGCGCGGCATGCACCGTGCCCTGGCCCACGGTGATGGGACTGCACACGATGCGGTCGATGCCGAGCACCTCCAGCGCAGCGCACACACCGACGATGTCGACGATGGCATCCACCGCGCCGACCTCGTGGAACTCCACATCATCGGCGGGCATGCGATGCATGGCGCCTTCCACCTCAGCCAGCAGACGGAAGGTGCGCTGGGCACGGTCGCGCACCCGCGGCGGCAGGTCGGCGGTATCGATGAGATCGCGGATCGCCCGGTACGGCCGATGCCCATGGTGGAGATGGTCGTCGCCGTGGTCGTCGTCATGATTGTCGTCGTGATCATGATTGTCGTCGTGGTCATGATTGTCGTCGTGGTCGTGGTCGTCGAGCAGCGAATGGTCGTGTTCGCCCAACACCGCCACATGGGCGTAGGTGGCGGCGACGCCACACCGCAGCACCGGCTCGAAACTCAGCGCATAGCCATCCAGCGGCAGCCCACTGAGGATGGCCGCCACCTCCACCGGGTCGGCTCCTGCGTGCACGAGCGACGCCATCGTCATGTCGCCCGCAGTACCGGCGAAACAGTGGAACCATGCGGTGCGGGTCATCCGCACATCCTGGCAATCGCACAGCCGGCACCGAAACCGTTGTCGATGCCCACCACCGTGACGCCACTGGCGCACGAGGCATGCATGGCCAAGAGTGCCGTCACCCCATCGAGGCCCGCGCCATGGCCCACGCTGGTGGGCACGGCCACCACCGGCGCCGATGTGAGGCCGCCGATGACGCTGGCGAGCGCACCCTCCATACCGGCGACCACCACCACGGCGTCGGCGGAGGTGATTCGGTCGAGGTGCGCCAGCAAGCGATGCAAACCGGCCACGCCAACGTCGGTGAGGCGGTCGGGTTGGAAGCCGTAGGCGTGCAGGGTGACCATGCATTCGTCGACCACCGGCACATCGGCGGTGCCGGCGCTGACCACGAGCACCTTGGCAGAGCGGAACGGATGCGGCCGACGCCACAGCAGGCATCCGGCCTTCGCCTCGGCACCGGGATGGGCGGCCAGCACGGCTGCCTCGGTGGCCGGGGTGATGCGGGTGAGCAGCACGGGCCCGCTGCCGTTCGCCAGCAGTTCGCCCACGATCTCGATGCACTGCTCGGCGGTCTTGCCGCTGCCGTAGATGGCCTCGGGCATGCCCTGGCGCAACGCCCGATGGTGGTCGACCAGCGTGTCGCCCACCTCGGTGAAGGGCAGGCGGCGCAACGCTGCCACCGCATCGTCGGGCGCGACGGAGCCCGTGCGCACCCCCTCGATCAGTTCGGCCAGTTCCTGCTCGTCCATATCGACTGCCCATTGTGCCCTGCGAAACCAAGCGAGGGGTCACCGACCGGGTGGAATAGCCTTGCTCACCATGACCACCGCCAGCCCGAGTACCCGTGTCGGCTTCCTGGGCCCGCTCGGTACGTTCACCGAGCAGGCGCTGAAGACGCAGCCCGATTTGGCCGCTGCCGAGCACGTGCTCTTCCGCACCATGCCCGATGTGCTCGACGCGGTCGACAGCGGCGAGGTGGACCTCGGGTTCATCGCCATCGAGAACTCAATCGAAGGCGCAGTGAACCTCAGCCAGGACGAGTTGGCCTTCAACCACACCTTGCTCATCCAGCGCGAGGTGGTGCTGAACATCGAGCACTGCCTGATGGCCAAGCCCGGCACAGCGCTCGCCGATGTCACCACCGTGCTCAGCATTCCGGTGGCAAGCGCCCAGTGCCACGCCTACCTGCGCAACAACGTCGGGCAAGCTGCCCTACGAGCAGCCAACTCCACCGCCGAGGCTGCGCGCCTCGTGGCCGAAGCCGACGACGACGGCCTCGCCGCCGTGGCTCCTCGCGCATCGGCCGCGCTGTACGGGCTGCAGATCCTGGCCGAGAACATCGCCGACCACCTGGGCAACCAGACCCGTTTCGTGCTCGTGGCCAAGGAGGGCATCCCGGCCCCCACCGGTCACGACCGCACGGCACTGGTCATCTCGCAGCGTGCCGACGAACCGGGCAGCCTCATCGCCATCCTGCAGGAGTTCGCCGCTCGCCAGATCAACCTGTCGAACCTGCTGTCGCGCCCCACCAAGGACGGAGGTCTGGGCGACTACTGCTTCATCATCTACGCCGACGGCCACGTAGCCGACGAGCTGGTGGCCGATGCCATGCGCGCCCTGCGCGTCAAGCAGGGTGCAGTGAAGTTCCTAGGTTCCTACCCGGCTGCGGGCGAACACGCCACCACGGTGCGCCGAGAGGCCGACGTGCGCTGGCGCGAGGCCGACGAATGGGTCGAGGGTCTGCGCGGCGACATTCGCTGACGCGGCCGCTCGCGACGGTAGATTCGCTGCCGGAACGGTGGCAGAGCGGCCAAATGCGTCCGCCTTGAAAGCGGAAGGGTGTCAAAGCCCCGGGGGTTCAAATCCCTCCCGTTCCGCCAA
>CAIXIJ010000138.1 GCA_903919455.1 uncultured Acidimicrobiaceae bacterium
CCCCGCTTCTGTTGCCGGGCTGCGGTGGATCGGCCCCGTGCGCCATTTCTGGTCACGATGTCTCTTCACTCACCTGAGAATCAGGCGGCGAGAGCGAACTGCTCGTTGGCAATTCTTTTGGTTGCCCCGTTTAGCGAGTCTGAGCAACTCGGGTCGCACGCTCGCCCAGGAACTCTGACGTCGAAACCTGTCAGCCCCTTGGTTGATTGCCCTCTCAGGGTACCAGCGGGGTGTGACAGGCTGTCCGCATGATTCCGGCCGCGTACGAAGACCTGCTCACGGCGACGAACACGGCCATCCTCGTCAGCCTGGGAGTCGACGGTGCGCCACATGCGTCGCCGGTCTGGTTCCTCTACGACGAGGGCCGAATCGTGGTCAGCACCACGGCGGACCGTCAGAAGCACCGCAACCTGGTTCGCGACCCGCGGGTGGCGTTCACGGTGGTCGACCCGGCCAAGCCGCTGCGCTACCTCGAGGTTCGTGGAACGGTCGAGCTCACCGAGGATGAAGGGAACGTGGTGCGGGACCGCATCGCGGTGAAGCACGGTTTCGCCGATGGTGGGAAGTTCGATGCGCCGGGCGCACGCCGGGTGAACGTGACCATCGTGCCCACCCGGGTCATCGAGCACTGAGTTGGCCTTCCTTCTCGATCCAACACCGACCGACCACACCGGTGGGTTCGTCGCCGGTGACACTCGCATCCTCCTGGGCGGCGGTATCAGCGTGTCGGTGGCCGACGTGGTCGAGCGGCAACACCGCGGGGTGGAGACGCGCACCGATGCGCTCGACGTGGACGGCACGGTGCGTCATGTGAAGGTCAGCATGGCGCGCCGACTCGACGGGGACGCCGCGACCGTGACCGTGACGCTGGACGATGGGACGGCGATCCATTGCTCGCCGGGTCAACTGTTCCTGGGCCCGTCGGGGGCGTGGCTGCCGGCCGAGGGCCTCGCTCCGGGAACGGCCTTGTTCGCCGCTGGGCATGCGCGAACCGTCGACCATGTGACGCCTCGCGAGCACCACGCGGTGTACGAGATTCGGGTGGAGCACCTGCACAACATGGTGCACCCGTCGGGCATCGTGCTCCACGACTGACACTCCCCAGGGAGTGTCGCGGTTCCCAGGGAGTGTCGCGCTTCCTAGGTGTACTCGGCCGTCAGGTTGGTGACGTGAGTCGGCTGATCGGGGGTTTGCCTCCGAGGGAGCTGTGGCGTCGTTCAGTGTTGTAGGACTCGAGCCAGGGGGCAAGGGCTTGGCTGCGTTCGTCGTTGCTGGTGAAGGGTTGGCGGTAGATCCATTCTTCTTGGAGGGTGCGGTTGAAGCGTTCGACTTTGCCGTTCTGCCATGGGCAGTAGGGCTTGATGAACTTGTGTGTCGCGCCCAGGCGGGCCAGGAGGTCGCGCAGATCGAGGCCTCGCCGGTAGGACCAGGCGTTGTCGGTCATGACGCGTTCGATCCGGGTGATGCCGTGTGCAGCGAAGTACGCGGTGGCGCGTTCGAGGAACTGGGCGCATGTGGGTGCCTTCTCGTCGTCGAGGATCTCCGAGTAGGCGAGCCTGCTGTGGTCGTCGACGAGTGAGTGGATGTAGTCGGTGCCGTTGCGTCGTTTGACCTCGGCGCTGGTCTTTGCTCGGCCGTGCACGCGCCAGCCACCGGTGTCGGGGATGCGGGCGATCTTCTTGACATCCATGTGGACGAGCTCGCCAGGTCGGGCGCGTTCGTAGCGGATCGCGGTGGCCTTCGAGGAGCGGATCACTTCACCGGTCATGGGGTCGCACAGGCACAGCCGGGGCACGTTGTGACGGCGCAAGATCCGGGTGATTGTTCGTGCCGGCACCCCGACGTGTGGCGCGAGCCAGTCAGGACCGCGACGTTGTTCTGCCCGGGCCTGCAACACCAATGCCTCGACAGCCGGTGTGGTTCGCGTGGGTGTGTTGTGTGGTCTCGACGATCGGTCGTAAAGACCGTCGTGTCCTTCGCTGTCGAACCGGGTCAACCAGCGAGATCCACACTGTCGTGAGATCCCCATCGACTTTGCGGCTTGGGCGATCGTCCAGCCTTCATCGCGGACGCGTTTCACGAGCAGGCACCGCCCGTGAAACGTCAAACGAGCATTACCGTGAGACACGAGGACCTCCGCTGTTCGGTGTTTGATGGCAATCGCCACTGCACACGGAGGTCCTCGCCGCGTCAACCCACCCGCGTCACCAACGTCCTGGCCAAGTACACCTAGGGAGTTTTCGCTCACCTGCGGTGCGCGCCCTCGCGCAGGGAGCGCCATATCGGGCACTCGGCACCCCCTGGTTCGTCACCGTGTCGCGAACCGCACCCACGGGCGCGATTCACCCCCAAATCTGGCGTGTTTCGCACCCGTGGGTGCGAAACACGACGCCAATGTCGCGGAACGCGCCCAACCACCGCGCCTTCCAGAGCACAGCGGCGTCCGATGTGCAGCAGCCGGGTCGCGAGCGCAGAAACGCCGCTCTGTGCGGATGAGCAGCCGAGCCGACTCGTGTCACCTTCTCGGTCACGGAGCTTGGGCTGCCGAGACGCTGACGTGGACTCACGACTCGTCCCATCGCTGCCGCTCTCCGCTCGTGCCAACCGAAATGGGACGCCCGTTCTCAGAACCGGGCGCACCCGCCCGGGCCACCACCGGCTGTCCGAGCAACTCACGTCGCAAGGCGACCAGCTTCGGCGACGGTTCGCCCGGCGACCACGTGTCGGCGGCGAGTGCCCGCTCGTACTGCTCCCACTCCAGCCGAACGCCGGCGAGGTCACCTCGAACCGCGTGGGCACGCATCCGGATGGCGATCAACCCCTCGTGCCCAGCCAGCACACGCAACCCCTGTCCGGTCGCCCAGAACACACCCTCGATGTCGCCCAGTGACAGGTGATGTTGCGCCAGCTCCATTGCCGCCCCCGTCGCCAACAGCACCAGCGACGAGGTGTGGCCCTCGCCGTCCACCCACGCGAAGCACGGGCTGGAGAAGGGCAGACCTGTCACCAGTTCCAGACCTGGGCGAAGCACTGCGATCGCTGCTTCGGCCGGCAGACCACGTGAGGCGTCGAGTCGCGCCTGCAACAACTCGCCATCGGTGACGATGCGAGGGTGCAACGGCAGGTCGTCGGTCAGGGTGCGACCGATCCAATCCTCCCCGTCGGGCGGAGGTGCCACGGCTCCCAGCGCACGCCTGGCCTCGGAGACCACGTTGGCGAACGTCGCCGATCGGACCCCCACCTCCCACATCGCGCTCCGCGCACCGCTGCGCGTGGAACGCTCGCGGTGCAGCGCCATCCAGACCACGAGTTCCAGCGACTTCGAGCGTTCGAAGGCGGCGATCGGCCCGTCGACCGCCTCGACGAACACCTGGCCGATCATGCGGACCCTCATGTCCCACTCGGGTTCGACGTACTCGCCGACGTTCTCGCCGACGATCTCGCCGATGTACTCACCGATGGCACTCGACGACGAAGTGGTGTCGACGGCACCCAGCGGTTCGAGACGCTCGGACTCGGTGACGAGCAGTTCAGCGATGTCGTCGAGCTCAGCGGTCTCGAGTGCGACCGGCCGAAAGCGCATGCCGAGCTGCGCGCACACCAGATGGTCGCCCTCCTCGAGCAGACGAAGCGACCCTGCAACGTCGCCCACCACCAGCACGGCCAACCCCGCGCCTGCGGGAATCTCCGCGATCGGCGCCACGATCTGCTCGGTCGAATCGATGACGACGACCGAGGGCTCCCACGACTCACCGCTCTCGGCTGCCGCACGCAACGCGAAGGTCGAAGTCCCTGCGGACCATGCTTCCACCAACGACGCCTCGGCGCGGGCTGCCGCGAGCGCGACGTGAGGGTCGTCGACGCGCTCGACGCCATCCAGGACGTCATCGGCGCTCTTCGGGCAGCGAACGCCGACCGCACGGAGCACACCACCGGAACGGAAGGGCGACACAGCAAGCGATGCGACCACGGCCTGCGCCAGCGCGGGGCCCACTGCACCGCAGACCGACACCACGCCGAACGCTTCGAGATCGACGAAGAGCGCAGCGCCGTCGTCGAGCGTGCCCAGGTGAACCAGCGCAGGACACGGTGCCACGCAGTCACGAGCATCGGCAGCCAGTTCCTCCAGCGGTGTGGCCGCGGACAGATGCCATGTGCCACGACCGATGTCGGCACGCCAGCATTCCGACGTCGGCAGCGCCGAGCCACGCAGGTGAAGGCTCACCCCGCCGGATTCATCCAGCGTCGCTGCCACGACCACCGCACCCTGTGCGGCGACATCTCGCGCTGCCGCGCGCAATGCCACGTCGATACGCGCCAGGCGCTCGGCCGGATCCAAGGTCCGCAGGAGCAACTCCGTTCGGGCGCGCGCGAACGTCGGCACCACGCACCGCACGTCGGGAGGGGCCGAGCGCAGCATGCGGCGTCGACGACCCTCCAATGAGATCAACGTGCCGCCCGCGAGGAGCAGCGCCCCAGCGAGACCGGGAAGCGCGGAGCCTCCTCGATGTGATTCACGAGGTGCAACGTCGAGCGCCGCGGTGGGCGGGTCGACGGGTGCAATGGTCGGTGCAATGGTCGGTGCAATGGTCGGTGCAATGGTCGGTGCAATGGCGACCGTTGGCAGCGGCGACGAGGCGATGACGTCGACCGACTTCGCAACGGCCGCCACAGCTGTGGGCGCGGTCACAGCGTCCGGGGAGACGCTCGGCCCGTTCGGCGGCGCCGACGCCACCTCGATCACTTCGTCCTGCGCCGACGGGATCACCACCGTCTCCCCCGGCAACAACAACGTCGGGTCGCGATGACCCAGCATCGGAGCGTTGCGCTCCACCAGCTGCGCGGTCAACAACATCACTTCCCGATTCGTCGCCTCGCGACCCAACACGCGGTCGAGATGCCCTTCGGCGATGTGCCAGTACGAGTCACCGGCAACCACGACGCGCGTGGTTGCCGAGTGTCCCGCAGCGTGTCCGACGCCAGCCAGCCCACCGGACACGAGACCCGCACCCACCGACGACAGCGCGACGAAGCGAACCAGACCGCAGACGATCCCCGCCGGCCCGCGGCCACGGGGGGCCGACGATCGTGACGCGTCATGACGATGCGGGATCACCCGGCGCAGTTCGGCCAGCGCCGTGACCGCGAACCAGGCCCACAACACCAGGAACAGAGCAGCGCCGAACCGCACGACCACGTCGGTGTCGAGCCGATGCCCACGCCACACCTCGCGCCACTGTGCAGACGTGGGCAATGGCACTCCGACGAAGACGAGCACCGCGATCGGGACACCGACCAGGAGTGCCAGCAGGAACAGGAAGGCCAGCAGGCGAAGCAGGGGGCGGAAGGGCACGCGCACGTGCAGCTCCTTTCGAGGAGGATCAGTCGGAGAACACGACCCGGGCGATCCCGGTCGCAGTGACAGTGAGGGTGGATCTGCCACCCAGCACGAGGAAGACGGTCGAG
>CAIXIJ010000139.1 GCA_903919455.1 uncultured Acidimicrobiaceae bacterium
AATCCCTCCCGTTCCGCCAACGCGATAGCGCGGCGCCCGGGTTCAGCCGGCGGTCAACAACGGGATGATCAGTCGCTGCGTGAGTTCGGCGGCAGTGTTGCCGTGCGGATCGTCGCTGCCCAGGCTCGGATGCACGCCGTCAGGCAACAGTCGCCGCGCCTCACCACTGTTGGTCACATACGACGCGATGTCGACGATGTTCACGATGCCCGGTCGCAGGCGTTGTAGTTCCTGCAGCAGTGTGTTCCAGATAGCAAACCGTTCGGGATGACTCGATGCCGGGTCCACCGGCACCGTGAGCCACAGCACCTCGCGAGCGCCGGCCACGGTGACGATCTCGTCGGTGTAGGCCAGCATCTCGGCCTTCAGCCATGTCCGGTAGGTCGGCTCCGTGATGTTCATCCAGCCCCCGCCCAGGGCGGGCACCTCGCGGTCGGTCACGTCCCACGTGCCCGACCACACGACCGCCACGTCGATCTCGCCATTGCTCCTTGCGCTCTCCACGATGCCGGGCTGCCAGTCGCAGGCCTTCGGCAATGTAACCACCATCGCCCCGGCGTGTTCGCGGCTCTTGCCACCACGCCCTGCAGGGCAACCGAGCGGGGTGAACGACGTGCCCACCACGATCTCGGGAAAGCCACGCCTCGCCGTGCCCAAGCCCATGGCCAGCGCCTTCGAATCGCCGAAGAAGCCCACTCGAACGGGGGGACCAGCCACCGTGGTGGTGACCGGCGACAGGCCGAGATCCGCGCTGGCCCAGCGCCCCTCTGCCGACAACACTGCGGCCGGCATCGACGGCATCGCCGCAGGGGCCGCGGCGATGATGTGGTCGAGTGACGCAGCCGCCGCTTCGAAGTCTGTCGACGCCCCAGCATTGGTGACGCCGACGACACCCACCAGCGGCACCACCATCGCGATACAGACTGCCGCCACGGCAAATCGTGGACCCCTCACCGCGCCGGCGCGGATGGGGCGCTCGAGCCATCGCTCCGACGCCAACGCCAGCACCAGCGTGATGCACAGGGTTACCCACGGAACGAGCTCCGCTGGCAGGCTCAAGCGCCGCAGCGTCTGCAACAGCGGCCAGTGGAACAGGTACACCGCGTAGGAGATCTGACCCAGCCTGGCGAGTGGCCACCAATCGATGCGGCGGCCCAATGCGGGCCACCCCACCACCGACACGATGACGGCCTCCGACACCAGCGCGCATGCCAACAGCCCACCCCGCGAGAACAACGGATCGCTGACCTGGCGAGTGGCGGCAACCATGGTCAGCACCGCCAGCCCGAACGTGGCGACGAACACCGCCGCCCACTTGGTGAGGCGATGACCCCATTGGCGACCGTGCATCGTGAGCGCCGCCAGTGCACCCACCAACACCTCGCCGCCGCGAGTGAACGTGGAGTAGTAGCTCAGCGTGGCGGAGTCGGCCGAGCGCACAATGGCGTACACGCTGCCTGCCAAGGCCACGCCCATCAGCAGTTGGCCCCGTCGCCGCGTGCCGCACAGCAGCAACACCAGCGGCACCACTAGGTACAGCTGCTCCTCGATGGCGAGCGACCAGAAGTGCAGCAGCGGCGATGCCGACGCATCGGTGCCGTACTTCTGCCCGGTGAGGACCTGCCCCCAGTTCGCGCTCTGCCCGACGGCGAAGAACGTGCCACGGCGAAGGTCGGGCGTGAACCAACCGGCCAACGACCATCCCACCGCCACCACGGTGATGGTGAGCAGCGCTGGCGGCACCAGGCGTCGGACGCGCCGCCGGTAGAAGCGACGGAGCGAAATGGTGCCGGTGCCCTCCAACTCGCGCAACAGGATGGAAGTGATGAGGAAGCCCGACAGGGCAAAGAACAATGAGACACCGATGAAGCCACCGGGCAACAACGTCGGCCACAGGTGGAACACCAGCACCGCTGCCACGGCCAGTCCACGAAGTCCGTCGAGGCCGTCCACCCGTTCGGCTGCGGCTGCGGCTGCGGCTGACGGTGCGAGGAGTGTGGGCAGCGCTGACGCGGGTCGGTCCACCACATCGTGCGACGTGTCCGTCGGCACATGCCCATGCCATCCGGCGGGCAGCGCTAGGTGAAAATCGTGAACGCGCATCCACACCACCTTCGAGCGATTGCTCGCTTCCATCGTCGGCGCGCGCGGTGGAGAGAAGAAGGGACTTTCGCCCATTCCTGTGTGGCTGGCCGGGCGTACCATCGAATCGATGACGACGTCGCGTTCGAAGCGGGGTCGCGCGGTGCACGCCGCGACCGGAGGGGTGCTCGGCGCCATCGCGTTGGTGTTCCCCATCAAGTACGCGGTGGCTCACCGCAACGCGGTGCACCACCCGGCCAAACACGGCGGCAAACACTGCGAAAGCCTTGCCCATGTGGGCGATTCGCTCACCTGGCAGGCCGAGGTGGGTTTGGGGCAGCAGTACGCCCGGCGCGGCTGGAACGACGTACGCATCGACGCCAAGGGCGGGCGGGGCATCGCCAGCTTCATGTTCGACGACATGACGGGCCTCGACGCGGTCCGCCGTATCAAGGCCACCGGGTTCGACGGCTGCTGGGTGATGGCGCTGGGCACCAACGACACGGCGAACACCGACTTCCTGGTGCACGCCCCCGAACAGCAGCATCAGTGGCGCATCGGCCTCATCCGCTCGATGATGGACGAACTCGACGGCGCTCAGGTGGTGTGGGTGAACACCCACCTCATCAAGCCCGATATCGAGTATTCGTCGCACGATGCCGCGGCGTGGAATGCGACACTGCGCGAGGTGGCCGGTGCCTACACCAACATGCAGATCTTCGACTGGGACGCCATCGCCAATGACCACCCCGAGTGGACCAGGGGCGACTGGGTGCACGACACGCCGGAGGGCAGCGCGCAACGCGCCGAGATCGTGTCGAGAGCCGTCACGATGATGTTGAAGGGAACCCCCGACCCGATGAACCCCGAGCCCCTGCCGGCACATTCGTGGCTGCATTCATTCCGTCAAATGTTCAGCCGCGACTGGCCCACCGGCGGCGCCGGTCCATGACTCGGGTCGTCGTTCGCCGGCGTTCCCGGCAGCGTGAGATGAACGGGTAGGGGCGTAGATTCGTCGCATGAGCACCACCGACCACAACGCCACCACCGACACGCCGAGCACGATGCGCCAGCTGCGTTCGCTGGTCACCGAAGACGGTCGGTTGGAGCTGTCGATCGACACCGTGGGCGTGCCCACACCCGCCGAGGGCGAAGTGCTCGTGCGCGTGGAAGCTGCGCCCATCAACCCCAGCGACCTCGGCCTGCTGCTGGCCATGGCCGACGTGACGCAACTCGCCACTGGCGGCACCACCGAACACCCCGTCACCACTGCACCGATTCCCGCGAACGTGCTGCCCGGCCTGCGCACCCGCATCGGCGAATCGATGCCGGTTGGCAACGAGTGCTGCGGCATCGTGGTGGCCGCCGGTAGCGCGCCCGACGCGCAGCCGATGGTGGGCAAGCGCGTGGCAATGGTGGGCGGCGCCACCTACGCCGAGTACCGCAACGTCAGCACGTTCATGTGCATGGTGTTGCCCGACGACGCCACCCCGCAGCAGGGCGCCTCGTGCTTCGTGAACCCGCTCACCGCGCTGGGCATGGTGGAGACCATGCGGATGGAGGGCCACAAGGGTCTGGTGCACACAGCCGCCGCTTCGAACCTGGGCCAGATGCTGAACCGCATCTGCCTCGCCGACGGCGTGCCGTTGGTGAACATCGTGCGTCGCCCCGAGCAGGCAGCGATGCTGCGTGAGCAGGGTGCCATCTACGTGTGCGACAGCAGCGCACCCACGTTCATGGACGATCTACAGGCTGCGCTGGTCGCCACCGGCGCCACCATCGCGTTCGACGCCACTGGCGGCGGTCGACTGGCTGGTCAGATCCTGGCCAGCATGGAGGCCGCCATCAACGCCAGCGCCACCAGCTACAACCGCTACGGCAGCGACGTGCACAAGCAGGTGTACATCTACGGCGGTCTGGATCGCAGCCCCACCGAGTTCCAGCGCAACTTCGGCATGTCGTGGGGCATCGGCGGGTGGTTGCTCACGCCGTTCCTCGGCAAGCTTGGCCTGGAGGGCATGCTGCGACTGCGCGAGCGCGTGGTCACCGAACTCACCACCACGTTTGCGAGCCACTACACGAACGAGGTGTCGCTCACCGGCGCCATCGACCCGGCCGCCATCGCCGTGTACGCACAGCAGGCGACCGGCCAGAAGTTCCTCATTCGCCCCACGCTGGGCTGAGCAGGTGGTGGCTGCTCAGGCGGCCACTTCGGGCACCGACGTCGCCCATTCGCTGAACTCGGCGAGGAGACGGGCGCGGGTGGGTTCATCAACGAACGCGACGCGCAGCGCGTGCAGGTTGCACGCCCATAGCTCGGGCAGGGTGAGGCCCAGCACGTCGATGCACGACAGCCATTCCTCCGACAGCGAGATGTCGCTGACCGTGATGTCGTCGGTGTTGATGGTGACCGGCACCCCGGCGCGCAGGAACCGCACCACCGGGTGGTCGGCGAAGGTGGCCACCGTGTCGGCCTGCACGTTGCTGGTGGGGCACAGGTCGAGCGTGATGCCGTGCTGCGCCAGGTGCGCCATCACGTCGGGCGCATCGATGGCCGGGGCTCCATGCGAGATGCGATCAGTACGCAGCACGAGCGCCCGCCGAACGAGGTCGGCATCGGGCAACTCGCCAGCGTGCACACACGTACCCAGTCCGCCCGCACGCGCCACCTCGAAGGCCGGGAGGTGCGGAGTGGGGTCGGGGTTCGCGGCTTCGTAGCCCACCAGGTCGAACCCGGTGACGCCGTAGCGGCGGTTGGCGACCGCAGCATGCGCCAGCGCCACGGTGGCCTCGGGGGCCTCGGCGCGAACTGCGGCAACGCACAAGCGCACCTCCACACCGTGGCGAGCGCCGGCCTCAACGGCGGCAGTGCCCACGACGCGAATCACGTCATCGATGGTGAGGCCCTGCTTGCAGTGGAACTGCGGAGCCCACTTCACCTCCATGAAGCGCACGCCATCGGCCGCCTTGTCCTCCACCAGTTCAGCGGTGACGCGGGCCAGCGCGTCGGCGGTCTGCAGCAACTGCAACGGGAGGTCGAACCGCAGCAGCAGTTCGGTCTGGGAGGAACACTTGGCTGGCCCCACCAAGGCGTGGAACATGCTCTCGAACGTGGTGGGCGCTTCGATGCCCTGCTGGCGCGCGAGTTCGATGGCGGTGACCGGTCGAAGGCACCCATCGAGGTGCAGGTGCAGTTCCGCCTTGGGCATCTGCTGCACAAGACGAACGAGAGAGGGTGAAGGGGCTGCCACGACGGCAGTCTGTCAGTTCGTCAGTCGATAGCGGGTGCCGCGTGGCGGCCGACGTAGAGCAGACCAGCGATGCACAGGGCGCCGACGATCAGCACGGTGACCAGACCGACACCCACCGCTGCCAGCAGCAGCAACGACAGCGTGACGATGACGATGCGAGCGATCTCAGGGCGGGCGCTGATCGATGCTGTGAGCCGACTGTCGCTGCCGTCCTTACCCGGCCGCAGCAGATAGGCGATCAGTGCAACTGAGAGCGCCACGATGGCCATCACCACGAGCGTTCGTGCCAGCGACTCGGTGAGCGATTCGGTCACCTGCACCGCAGCCACCTTGATGCCCACTTCCTCGATGGCGTGGTTGATGACCTGCACCACCTTGTCGATGCCGATGCGCAGCAGGATGGCGCCGACACCGATACCCACCATCAACTGCACCAGCGTGCGGCGCCGATCCGCCGACACCAGCAGCGCGATGGCGATGAAGATCAGCGCCAGCGCTACGAGGATGAGGGTGGCCTTCTGGAAGATGGCCATTGCCTTCTGCGCATTGGCGAGCGCAGCCTTGCCATTAGCAAGCTGCTGCGAATCGATGATGACGATGTGGCCGAAGCCCTCCGGCACTGTGACGCCGAAGACCGAAGCGATCTTCTTCACGATGTCGTTCGACGACGCCTGGCTGGCGATGCTCTGCACGTCGAACTTGCCCGGGATGATGCCGCGGTCCTGCATGAGCGACAGCGAGCGGGCGATCAGCGGCACCACGTCGAGCGTCACCTCGCCGTCCGTGACCGACACGATGGAGTTCGGCGAAAGACCGCCGCCGTTCAGCAGGCGAATGGCTGCGTCGTGCGCCGAACGCACCGCACCGTTCAACAGCGCCAGACCCTGCGGGCTGCCGACCACCTTGGCCACCTGCTTCTGCAGCACGTCGCGCACTGCGGCCTCTACCACCGGCGCCAGCGGGTCGAGCTTGTCGGGCAACACGCCCGACAACATGGTCTTGATGTCGACCGCCGACACGATCTCCACGGTGATGCGCTCGGCGAGCGCATCCACCACACGGGGGTCACTGGCAGCCTTGTCGACCGCCGTCACAATGCGATCCGCGCTGAGCACGGTTCGTTTCGCCCACACACCGATGGTGGCGACCAGGAACAGCACCACGGCCAGCACCACGGCGACACCGGTGCCGACGCGGCGGCCGATCTGGCGACTCGCCTTGGGAGCTTCGACCTGAGGGGTGGACGGCACGTCAGTCATATGGTGCAACGCTAAGCCCTGAGACACCGCGGAAGCGTCATCCGGGCGGGGTGATGCGGAGTCCGGATGCTGCACGCGACACTCATCATCCCCGCGTTCGCGGCGAAGCGATTCGCCAGCAGCACAGCGGGGCGCAGCACAGAGAGGAAGCCACCATGGCCATCGGACCCGTCGAGTACGTCATCATCCAGTTCCCCGGCAACCAGTTCAAGGGCGAGATCATCCCCGCCCTGGAAGACCTCATCAGCAACAAGACCGTTCGCCTGGTGGACGTCGTCTTCATCACCAAGGACACCGATGGCACGGTGCTGTGGGACGAGTACGACGCCGGTGAGTCGGGCGACGGTTTCGGATTCGCTCATCTCGACGGCGAAGCCGGCCTACTGAACGAGAGCGACGTGCTGACCGCCGCCGAGGTGATGGACCCGAACTCCACCGCCGTGCTGCTGGTGTGGGAAGACCTGTGGGCGGCACCGTTCGCGCAGGCCGTGCGCAACGCCGGCGGCGAACTCATCGCCGGTGGACGCATCCCTCACGAACTCGTCCAGATCGCCGCAGCGACCGCCTGACCCTTCAACCAACATCGTCACGAGGAGAACAACATGATTCGACGTGGAATCGGAGGCCGACGAGGCCCCACCCTGATCGGCACGATGGCCCGCACCGCCGTGGTCGCCGGCACCGCCAGCGCCGTCGTAGGAGGAATGCAGAACAAGCAGGCGGCTGGGGCACAGCAGGCAGCAGATGCTGCCGCCTATCAGCAGATGCAGCAGCAGGCAGCCATCGACGCCCAAGTGCAAGCCCAGGTTGCGGCGCAGATGGCAGCCCAGCAGACGCAGGCCACCATGCCTCCGCCAGCGGCGGCTCCGGCGGCTCCGGCGGCCTCTGCCGGTGGCGACGACACCCTCGCCAAGCTCCAGCAACTCGGTGAACTGAAGGCCCAGGGCATTTTGACCGACGACGAGTTCGCGGCCGCGAAGGCAAAGCTGCTCGGCCTCTAGCCACACCCGACGCGGGCAGGAATTCGTGCACGGGGTGCACACATTCCTGCCCGCGTCGGCAGTTGGGCGATGATGGTGCCGCTCATGCCCCACTTCACGCCGCTCGACCTGCACTCCCGCGAGTTCCTCGAGGATCCCGCTCCCACGCTGGCGTGGATGCGCGAGCACGACCCGGTGCACCGCAGCGCGTACGGCTACTGGCTGCTGACGCGCTACGACGACGTGGCAGCCGCCCTGCGAGACCCACGGCTCTCCAGCGAGTGGACGAAGAAAGGCTCGCTACCCGGTGTGAGCCAACGACACCGCGGGGCACCCGACCTCGACGATCCGTTCGTGCGTGCCCAGCAGGTGGTGCTGCATTCGTTCAACATGAAGGACGCTCCATCGCACACCCGCATCCGGGTGCTGGTGCAGCAGGCGTTCGGCCGTGCAGCGGTCGACGAGCAGCGTGGGCGCGTGACCGAATTGGTCCGCGACTGCATCGAGCACGGCATGGAGCAGGGCGCTCTCGACCTCGTCACCGAGTTGGCCTTCCCGCTCACCATCACCGTGGCCTCGGAGATGATCGGCATTCCCGCCGACGCACGCGAGCGGTTTCGCGCTTCGTTCGAAGACACCGAGCGACTGGGCGACCCCACGGCCACCGCGGAACAGCATGAGGCTGCACGACAGGCGCTGGTGTGGCAGCTGGATTTCATCGGCGAGGTGGTGGAGGAGCGTCGGCGTCATCCGCAGCACGACCTCGTCAGCGCGCTCGTGCACGCCGAAGCAAGTGGCGAGACGCTCACCAACAACGAGATCCTCGCTGCGCTGCTCACGCTCTACACGGCAGCAGGCACCACCACCGAGCGAATGATCAGTAGCGGCATGCTGTTGCTGTTGCAACATCCCGAACAGTGGTCTGCAGTACGACGCGACCCAGCGAGCATCGGTGCGGCCGTCACCGAGATCCTTCGCTACCACCACCCGAACCAGCAGACCACCACGCCTCGCTTGGCGCTGGAAGATGTTGAGGTCCGAGGCATGGTCATCCCCACCGGCAGCACGGTGCGTGTGGCGTTGGGTGCCGCCAACCGAGACCCATCGCGGTGGGAGCAACCCGAGCGGTTCGACATCACTCGCCCCGAACTGGTGTCGCTGGGCTTCGGTCAGGGCATCCACTACTGCATCGGGGCTCCCCTGGCACGAATGCAGACGCAGGTCGCAATCGAGTTGCTGGCAGCCGATTGCCCCGACCTGACCCTGATGGATCGCGACGTTCGGCACGATCCGCGACGCATGGACCGCTACGAGCGTGTCCTGGTCACGCTCGGTCGCTGACACAGCGCATCCTCACGGTTGCATCAAGGAACCGGCGCAATCTGCCGATAGTCGTTACATGCATTCGTTGCGGGGCTGCCCGTGAACACGTTCGAAGCCCCGCCGCGCACCCTGCGCGTAGCGGACCTTCCCCCGCCGTTCACGCCGTCGCTGCCCGCTACGCCGAAGCGACCGTCGGTGGCAAGTGTGGCCAACGTCGCGACGCTGATGCCGCAGCTGGCACCGGTAGCACCGCGTGTGCCATCGCCGGCCCGACCAAGCGTCGCTGCATCTCCGTTCGCTCGCTCGGCTGCCGAGAGCACCACCGCTGTGCGCTCCGTGCAGCCGCGTCGCCGCATCGACACGAACGCCCTCAAGCGTCGCTTCGCCATGTTGCTGGTGACGCTCCTAGTGGCTGGTGGCGGCGCGTACGCCTACCAGCACTGGTTCGTTACCGGGCCACCACACCCCGATTCGTGGGACCCACGAGTGGTGCCGATCGTGCGATTCGTGGAGCGCGAACGTGGCCTCACGTTCGACCACGCGATCTACGTCGACTTCCTCACCGACGCCGACTACCAAACCGCCGTGCGCGGCGACGCCTCATCCAGCACCGACACCACCGAGGCGCTGGCGGCGGCGAGCGACGCCAACGATCTGTTCAACGCCTTCGGCCTCGTGGGCACTACGAACGTCGCGAGAGCAGAGGCGGCCATTTCAGCTGCGGCCACGATTGGCTTCTACACACCTGCCACCGACCGCATCGCCATCCGCGGCAACCGACTCAC
Source organism: uncultured Acidimicrobiaceae bacterium (assembly GCA_903919455.1). Lineage (GTDB taxonomy): Bacteria > Actinomycetota > Acidimicrobiia > Acidimicrobiales > Ilumatobacteraceae > UBA668. Next base: position 9,681 of record CAIXIJ010000139.1, read on the forward strand.
GCCGGCGGTGCGAGTGGTGATGGCACACGAGCTCACGCACGCACTGCAGGCTCAACACTTCGACCTCGAAGGGCTGGATGGAAGCGGCGTGGTGCGCTCGGTCGCCGAAGCCGATGCAATGCGGATCGAGGACAGGTATCTCAACGGTCTGCTGCCCGAGGACCGCGCCGCTGCCATGGCCGACAACACCATCAGTGCGAAGGCACTGCGCGCGCTCGCAACTGTGCCCTGGACGTTGACCGCGCTGCGCATGGCCCCCTACGAACTCGGGCCAGCGCTGGTCAACATGGTGTACGACCAGCGCGGCAACGACGGCGTGAATCTGTTGTTCCACACCGTGCCTTCCGAAGCCCAGTTGCTCAGCCCATGGAAATGGTCACCCGGCATCGACGCCACACCGACGCAGGTAGACGCTCGAGCGCCCGAACGCACCATTGAGGCAGGGGCTAGTGCGCCGATGTCGAGGTTGCAGCTGCTGGTGATGTTCGACGCCTGGCTGCCATGGTCGATGGCGCGTGGTGCGTTGGACTCTCTGTCGGGTGCTGCATTCGTGCCATACCGCACGACTGCGGATGGGCCGTTGTGCGCAGCCGTTTCGGCGCAGTTCACCACCGATCCACACCGCTTCGCCGACGCCGTCACGTGGTGGGCCGGCGCCAGCGGTTCGACGGCACGCCCCACCGTGAGCGGCAACACGGTCTCGTTCGACGCCTGCCCTCGCGGCCGCACGGCGCCAACTCCGCCGAAGCCCACGGTCTCTACCACCACCGCACTTTTGGTGGAGAACGCCGCGATTCCGCACACAGTGCGCGACGCCGCGGCTGCAACGCCGTTCCTCTGCGCCGCACGCCAACTGGTGGACGACCCCAGCGGGGCCCGAGTTCTGTCCAACGCTCACCGTTCAGCAGCCGAGAAGGATGCCATCGACGCGTTCATGGCGAAGGCCCGTCGAGGTTGCGGCGGCTGAACCTGCGACAGTGGGGGTGTGGACCTCACCGAACTGGGAGCAGCAGCGCTATCGGAACGAATCCATGCGCGCGACGTGTCGTGCCGCGAGGTGATGGCTGCATTTCTCGACCGGATCGATCTGCGCAACCCCACGCTGAACGCCATCGTCAGTCGGCGAGACCGCGACACGCTGACTGCTGAGGCAGCCGTGTGCGACGAGGAGATCGTTCACGATCTCTCTCGCGGTTGGATGCATGGGTTGCCTCAGGCGATCAAGGACCTGGCCGAGACCCGCGGCCTGCGCACCACCTCGGGCTCGCCGCTGTTCGCCGACTTCGTACCCGACTTCGACGCCCTCGTGGTGAGCCGAATGAAGGGCGCCGGGTGCCTGGTGGTGGGCAAGACCAACGTGCCCGAATTCGGCCTCGGCTCGCACACCTTCAACCCGGTGTTCGGCGCAACTCGCAATCCCTACGACACCGGTCGCACTGCAGGCGGCAGTAGTGGCGGTGCAGCCGTGGCGCTAGCCACCCGAATGCTGCCCGTGGCCGACGGCAGCGACTACATGGGCTCGCTACGCAACCCCGCTGGGTGGAACCACATCTTCGGCTTCCGGCCCAGCCAAGGTCGGGTGCCCGGCGTTCCGGCTCGCGATCACTACTTCGCCCAACTCGGCACTGAGGGTCCCATGGGTCGAAGCGTGCTCGACGTGGCGATGCTGCTGGGCACGCAGGCAGGTTGGGACTGTCGCGACCCACTGAGCATCTCTGGCACCCTGTCCGAGTTCGCCACCGTGGCCGATGCTCGCGCCACCCTCGACACCGATGTGGATGGTCTGCGCATCGGATGGTTGGGCGACCTCGACGGGCATCTTGCAATGGAACCCGGGATCCTCGACGTGTGCACCGACGGTCTTCGTCGTCTCGAGCGGCTCGGCTGTTCGGTAGAACCCGCAAGGTTCGCGATGTCACCCGATGAGGTGTGGCAGGCGTGGCTGGTGTGGCGGCACTTCCTGGTGTCCGCCGGTTTGGCACCGTTGGCCAAGAATCCTCAGCGACGCGAACTCTTGAAGCCCGAGGTGCTCTGGGAGATCGACCGAGGCCTTGCGCTCACCGGACCCGAGGTTGCCCAAGCAGGCGCCTCGCGCACCGCATTCCACACGGCGATGGTGGCACTGTTCTCACACTTCGATGTCCTCGCCATTCCCACGGCACAGGTGTGGCCCTTCCCCATCGAAGAGCGTTGGCCCACCCAGATCGGCGATCGGCAGATGGACACGTACCACCGCTGGATGGAGGTCACCGCCTACGCCACCTTCGCCGGGTTGCCCGCCATCAGCGTGCCCGTGGGGTTCGACGAGCGTGGCCTGCCCATGGGCATGCAGCTCATCGGCGCACCCCGAGCGGATGTGGACCTCCTGTGCGTCGCCCACGCCTACGAGCAAACGCTTCCCGAATGGGCTACGGGCACCCGCTCCATCGGCGCCGCCTGACCGGCTGCAACGGACAGCAGAGGGCGCGTCGAACACCAATCCGTACGAATGGCAACGGGCGTGTTCTACACCTGCGAGGCTGTGCGGAGTGACCGAAGCACTCCATGAAGATCAGTGGCTCCTCGAAGTGGTCGAGGCGATGCCCGACGGCGTGGTCATCGTGAACGACCGTGGCGAGATGCTGCTCGTGAACCGCGAGATGGAACGTCTGCTCGGCTTCCCCCGCGACGAGATGCTCGGCAAACCGGTGGAGATGTTGCTGACCGCCGACATCCGGCACATGCATCTGTCGCACCGAGAAGCCTTTCAGGCGAACCCGCGCCGTCGTTCGATGGGGGCGGGTCTCGACTTGGAAGCGCAACGCAAGGACGGGTCGGTGTTCCCCGTGGAGATCTCGCTGGCCCCTACGGAACTCGACGGCAGCAGAGTGGTGATCGCCACCATCCGCGATGTCACCGCGCACCGCCAGGCCGACGCCGACTTGAATGCCGCACGCGAGCGCGTGCTGCTGGCCGAAGACCACGAGCGCATTGCCCGCGATCTGCACGACACCGTCATCCAGCGAATGTTCGCGTCAGGCCTATCGCTGCAGAGCATGCTGCCCACGGTGCCGGAAACGGCGAAAGTAAAGATCGAGCGCATCCTCGACGACCAAGACGACGCCATCCGCGAACTGCGCACGGCCATCTTCGGACTTGCCAGCAAACGCAGCGCCGGTCGAACCGTGCGCGTGGTGGTGAACGACCTTGTCGATGAGTCGGCGCGCGTACTCGGCTTTCGCCCCACGCTGCACATGTCGGGCGTGCTCGACACCATCGACGAAGCCACCACCGCGGAAGTCGCTGCGGTCACCCGCGAGGCGCTGAGCAACGTGGCCCGTCATGCTCGTGCCCGCAAGGTGGAGGTGTCGTTGAAGAACGCCGACGGCGAGCTGAGCCTGGTGGTCAGCGACGATGGCGAAGGCATTCCCGCCAGCCACCGGCTGGGCAGCGGACTGCTGAACATGAACGACCGAGCAGAACGACTCGGGGGCGGCTGTGGCGTCACTTCCACAGCCGGTGCCGGCACCACCGTCCGCTGGCAGATTCCTGTCGCCGACTGATCGGCCCCGCCGGGTTCAGGACTGGGGAGTTCGGGTGGCTCCGGCCTTCACCGCGAACACGGCGGCTTCGGTGCGGCGGCTCATGCCCAGCTTCATCAGCATGTTCGACACGTAGTTCTTCACGGTCTTTTCAGCCAGGTGCAGTTCGGTGCCGATCTGGCGATTCGTGGCACCCTCAGCGATGAGGTCGAGGATCTTTCGTTCCTGCGGCGTGAGCTTCGCCAGGCGCTCGTCTTCCTCGGACGGATGACGCAAACGGTGCAGCACCTTGCTGGTGACGGTCGGGTCGAGCAACGACTCGCCACGAGCCACGCGGCGGATGGCAGCCACGAGATCGTTGCCGCGAATCTGCTTCAGCACGTAGCCAGAGGCGCCGGCCATGATGGCTTCGAATAATGCGTCGTCGTCGCTGAACGACGTGAGCATGAGGCAGGCCAGGCCGGGCAGTTGGCTGCGAACCTCACGACACACTTCCACGCCGCTGCCGTCGGGTAGCCGAACATCCAGCACCGCCACATCGGGCCGCACAGCGGGAATGCGTTGGATGGCCTCGGCCGCCGTGGAGGCTTCGCCCACCACAGTGAGGTCGGACTCGGCTTCGATGAGTTCGCGTACGCCGCGACGCACGATCTCATGGTCGTCGAGCAGAAAGACGCTGATGGGCTTCGATAACTCATCCATGGGGACCTAGACAATCAGAGGAAAGGGGTACCCAGCAGGGACCTTCGTCACATTCTCACAAAGTCACAATCCCCGCACGCACAAATAGAATGCTCGACGTGCTGCAGACCGAACCCCCCGAGGTGCTTCCCCAGGCCAACGACGCCTGCTGGTGCGGCAGTGGCCGCAAGTACAAGCGCTGCCACAAGCCGCTCGAGGGTCGGGTGCTGCAAGGTGTGATCACCCCCATGCGATCGGTGCCGGCGCACATTCAACTGCCGCCGTATGCCCTCACCGGTTCGGCGCCGCGTTGGGCCGAGCCGCGGGTGAAGACACCCGAGATCATCGAGCACATGCGCCACGCCGGCGCCATGGCTGCCGAGGTGCTGCGCCTCGCCGGCGAACTCGTTCGCCCGGGCATCACCACCGACGAGATCGATGTATTCGTGCACGATGCCACCGTCGAGCGCGGCGCCTATCCGAGCCCGCTGAACTACCACGGCTACCCGAAGAGCGTCTGCACCAGCGTGAACGAGATCATCTGCCACGGCATCCCCGACAGCCGGGCGTTGCTCGAGGGCGACATCGTGAATCTCGACGTCACGTGCTACGTGAACGGCGTCCACGGCGACACCAACGCCACCTTCTTCGTCGGCGAGGTCGAACCCGACAGCCGCATGCTGGTGAAGGTCACCGAGGAGTGCCTGTGGCACGGCATCGAGGCCGTGAAGCCCGGGCGTCCGTTGTCCGACATCGGCCGCGCCATCGAGAACCACGCCAAGAAGCACAAGCTCGGAGTAGTGCGGGCGTTCATCGGTCATGGCATCGGCGAGCAGTTCCATACCGACGTCCAGGTGCTGCACTACTACGACGAGCGGGCCAGCATGATCATGCGACCCGGCATGACCTTCACCATCGAACCGATGATCACGCTCGGTACGTGGCAGCACAAGATGGTGTTCGACGACGACTGGACCGCTGCCACCGCCGACGGCAAACGCACGGCGCAATACGAACACACGCTGCTCGTCACCGACGATGGCGTGGATGTGCTCACCGCACCCGGCTCAGTCAGCCCCAGCGCCCCCTGGCGCCGCTGACCCGGTCAGTGACCGGTGAAGTGGGCGGGGCGCCGCTCGAGGAACGACGCCACGCCCTCGCGATGGTCGTCGCTGGCGAAGCACGCCGCCATTGCCGCAGTGTGCCGTTCCATGTGCTCGCCCACCGGGGCGGTCAGCCCCTGCTGCACGAGTGACTTGATGAGACCCAGGCTGTGGGGCGAGCCCGCTGCGATGGTGGCGGCCAACTCCATGGCACGCGGCAACAACTCGTCGCTGGGCACCACGTCGATCACGTAGCCCAACCGCTGCGCTTCGGCGGCGTCGATCATTGCCCCGGTGTAGAGCAGGCGCAGTGCGGGCTGCAGGCCCACGATGCGCGGCAGCAACCACGTACCGGCACCCGTGTCGGGCACCAGACCGCGGTGCACGAAGTTCCATGCGAATCGAGCATTGGGCGACGCCAGTCGAAGGTCGCACTGCGATGTGAACTCGGCGCCCATGCCCACGGCCGGGCCGTCGATGGCACACACCGTTGGCTTACGGGCCTGGGCGATGGGCCACCACTTGTGTCGCTCTTCGGCGGTGCCGCGCAGACCGCGCTGCTCGCCCGGAATGGTGGCCAGATCGGCGAGGTCGGTGCCAGCGCAGAACGCACCCGGTACACCGGTGATCACCAAAGCCACGGTGGAGGGGTCGGCGTCGGCGCGGCCCACCGTCTCGATGAACTCCCCGAGCATGGCGTACGTCATGGCGTTGCGCTTCTCGGGCCGGTCGATGGTGATCACCCCCACCTTGCCTTCCACGTGGTGACGGATGAACGACGACGCCTGCTCGGACATGCCGGCACGGTAGCGAATACACACGTGCACCATCGGGCTGGCGTGCGAGCATGGCGTAATGCCGCTCCTGCGCGACGACCTCGAACGAAAGATCGTGCGACTCGCCATCCCCGCGCTGGGAACGCTGGCCGTGGAACCCGTCTACGTACTGGTCGATACCGCCATCGTCGGCCGACTGGGCACGCCGCAACTGGCAGGCATGGCCATCGCCAGCATCATCCTGCTGAACGTGGTGAGCGTGCTGTCGGTGCTGGAGTACGTCACCCCCGACATCGCCTTCGCCATCGGTGCCGGACGGCCCGACGACGCGAAACGCACTGCCGCGCATGGCCTGTGGCTCTCGATGCTCATCGGCGTACCCGCCGCTGCGCTGCTGGCGTTGGTGGCGCGGCCGCTGTGCTGGCTGATCGGTGGTCGAGGCGAAGTGTTGGAGCACGCCACCACCTACCTCAGCATCTCGGCCATCGGGGTTCCGTTCGTACTGATCGCCTTTCTCGGTCACGGCGTGCTGCGTGGCTACAACGACCTGCGCACACCGCTGAAGATCGTGGTGGTGGCCAACATCGCGAACCTGGTGCTGGAGATCGTGGCCGTGTACGGCCTGCACCTCGGCGTGGCGGGTTCGGCAGGCAGCACCGTGCTCGTGCAGGCAGTGGCTGCAGTCGTCTTCCTGGTAGCCATGCGCCAGCACCTCACCTCGGTACGACCAGCATGGCTGCACTACCGGCCACTGCTCACCAACGGCGCCCACATGGCCGTGAGGTCGGTGGCGATGTACACGGTGTGGAACGTGTCCACGATCATCGCTGCGCACCTCGATGCACCCACGCTGGCAGCGAACCAGGTGGTCACCCAGATCTTCATGTTCCTGGCACTGATGCTCGACGCGCTCGCCGTGCCTCTGCATTCGCTGGTGGCGGGCGAGCTCGGCCAGGGCAACCCCGATGGCGCAGAACGCATCGGGCGCATCAGTGTGCGCCTTTCGCTGTTGGCCGCCGGTGTGCTGGCGGCAATCTTGCTCGCCCTCACCCCTGTGATCCCGTTGGTGTTCACCACCGATCCCGCAGTTCGTTCGCGGCTCATCGGCGCGCTGTTGGTGTTGGCGGTCATGCAGTTCCCCGGTGCAATCGCGTTCGCGCTCGACGGCGCGCTCATCGGCGCGCACGACATGGCGTGGCTGGCCCGGCAGGCCATCCGCAACCTGGTGTCGTTCGCGCCACTCGCCATCGCCACCTTGGTGTGGCCGCGCCTCGGCCTGGCCGGCATCTGGGGTGCTCAGATGTGCTGGATGACGATGCGCGCCATGGTGAACTGGCGGCGGTGGTTGCACCTGGCGGCGCAACGCTTCGGGTTGGCGCACACTGCGGCGATTGCCTGACGACGCTTAGCCGAACAGCGGCACCGACGCGAGCAGCTTCGGGTTCAGCCTCACGGTGCCTACGCCCAGCCCACTGCCGGCAGCGTGGTGATGGATCCAGTCGTTCGTCGCATCGGAGGCCAACGCGTCGAGCACCCGTTGCGGCTGGTCGGTGATGCACGTGATGACCGGCACGCCGGGCAGCCATTCGCCGCGCACGTCGTGCACGGCTTCGACGCGAGCCGTTTGATTGGCGATGAGGATCTTCGGCACCAGCCGCTGAGCTGCCCACCGCTGCAGCGCCGGGGACAGTCGCTCCAACGCCACCCGCGGCGCCGCGTACCGCTGCTTCGCGAACCGCACCGGCTTCGACCCCCAATGACACACACCCGGGTCGATGAGCCCACACGTCACCAACGGGGGCCCACCCACATCGTCGCCCACAGCACCGACTAGCCCGTAGTACTGGTCGCGGAAGTCGGCGGTGAACGTCGCGATGTCGCCCAACACCGGGCCGTCGTGCGCGGGCAGAACACCACCTGCGATGAGGCCCGACCACTTCGATGGCGTCGGCAACGGCTCCAGCGTTTCGAACGACGGCCCATACGACCGCCGCACCATGCCCGGCTCACCGCCCACTTCCCAAACCCCCGCCCACACGCGCACGTTGGCGTCGAACATCAGCGTGTCGGTCCACCACATCCAGCGCAGCGCCGCCACGCGATCCACCTCGGCTCGGATGGCCTGCGAATCGCGCGCCGACAGCAGCGACTGCGGCAGCACCAGACCAACTCGCCCACCGGGGCGCACCAGTCGCATGGCAAGTGCCAGAAACTCAGCGGCGGCATCCGCATACGGCCCACCACCGAACTTCGAGCGGCCGCCGCGCGACGTGAGTGATGACAGTTGGTTCAGGTACGGCGGGTTGCCCACCAGTACGTCGAACCGTTGCTCCCCCCACTCGCGCTGCAGCGCATCGTCATGCACGAATGCCGTGTTCGGGTCGATGTCAACGCCGGTCTGCTGCGGCAAGCCGGTAGCACGAAGGAACCGTCCATCGCCACACGCTGGGTCCAGCACGCTGATCGCGCCGGGAAAGACGGCCTCGCGAACCACGGCATCCACCAACGCTAACGGCGTGTACCACTCACCCAACTGTTTGCGCCGACGCGGCTCACGTTGGGGTTCGCTCACGCACTCAGCGTAGGGTTTCGCTTCGTGACCGCACCGGACCCGATGCCCACGAGCGACCGCTACCTGAACTTCGATCGCTCCGAATGGGCGGAGTTGCGCGCTGCAACTCCGCTGACGCTGCGCGAACCCGACCTCGAACAGTTGCGCGGCATCAACGATCGCATCGATCTCGATGAGGTCGCAGCGGTGTATCTGCCGCTCACCCGACTGCTGAACCTGTACGTCGCTGCAACGCAGAACCTGCACAAGGCATCGGCGGCGTTCCTCGGCACGCTGGCTCCGAAGGTGCCGTACGTCATCGGTGTGGCGGGCAGCGTGGCCGTGGGAAAGAGCACGTTCGCCCGTTTGCTCCAAGCACTGCTGGCGCGCTGGCCAGATCACCCGAAGGTGGAACTCGTCACCACCGACGGCTTCCTGTACCCGAACCGGGTGTTGGAAGAGCGCGGCATCATGAACCGCAAGGGCTTCCCGGAGAGTTACGACACGCGTCGGCTGTTGCAGTTCCTACGCGAGTTGAAGAGCGGCGCCGCCGAGGTGAGCGCGCCGGTGTACAGCCACGTCGTGTACGACATCGTCGACGGCGAGCACGTGACCGTGCACCAGCCCGACATCCTCATTCTCGAAGGCCTGAACGTTCTGCAGGTGGGGAACACCGCCGATGTGGCGAACCCCGAGTTCGTGAGCGATTACTTCGACTTCTCGATCTACATCGACGCCGACGAGAGCGACATCGAAGAGTTCTACATCCAGCGGTTCCTCACACTGTGCGAGACGGTCTTCCAGAACCCCGACAGCTTCTTCCAGCACTACGCGCACCTCACGCGCGAGGAGGCCACCGAGACCGCCCGTTTCATCTGGCGCGAGATCAACGGCAAGAACCTGCGCGAGAACATCGACCCCACCAAGGGTCGCGCCGGGCTGCTGCTGCGCAAGGGCGTCGACCACCGCGTCACCAACGTCTCGCTGCGCCGGCTGTGATGCGCCGATTCGGGTTGCTCTGCGCGGCGGCGCTGCTGCTGGTGGCGTGCGCCGACAAGCCGATCGTGGTGCAGCCCTACGACAAGGCGCCAGTGCCGCCTGTGCCCGACCGCACCATGCCCGTGCTCATCGGCAACACACCGCTGCCCGATGGCCAGTACTGGTCGGAGACCGTGGAGGTCACCGGGTTCCGATTGAAGTTCACACTGAGCCAGGCGTTCTTCGGGCCCGCCTGCGAAGCCGAACTCGGGGCTGCCGCTTGCACCGGCGACCACGGTCTGCGCACCGACCCCTCCCGCGACATCGTGGTGGCCACTGCGGGCCGCGCCCCTATCAGCGTTGTTACCGACAAGCGGCAGAACTATGCGGTCACCTCCGATGAGATCGTGAACCTCATCGGTGGCGGCACGCCCGCGGCCGACGCACCCGAGGGGTTCACCTACCACCCCTATCCGTTCCTGCTCACGGTGCGCACCGATGAGGTCGTGGCGATCCAGCAGATCTGGACCCCCTGACGCCCTTGTATGCCTAGGGGCTGGAGTCAGAGACCGAGCCAGGCGGGGAGGTCGGCGATGGAAGCAAGTTCGGCGAAGTGCTCGTCGTGCTCCACGTGCTCTAGCTCCCACAGCAGTGGGTACGGCACGTGCACGGCCGTGCCACCGAGGGCCATCACCGGCAGGATGTCGCTGCGCACGCTGTTACCCACCATGCAGAACCGGGCCGGGGCGATGCCGCGGCCGGCGAGCACCTTGCGGTACGCCTCGGGGTCCTTCTCCAACAGAATCTCGACATGCTCGAAGTGGTGTGCCAGGCCACTGGTCTCCACCTTGAACGTTTGGTGGATGAGGTCGCCCTTGGTGATGAGCACCATCCGGTAGGACCGACCCACGGCAGCCAGCACTTCGGGCACGTGCGGCAGCAACCTCACCGGCGCAGTGAGGTCGGCCCGCACCAACTCCACCAACTGCGCGATCACACTGGTGGGCACGCGTCCTTCCGTGATCGTGATGGCCGCTTCCACCGCCGAAAGACCGAAGGCCTTCACGCCGTAGCCGAACGTGTGCAGGTTCTTGCGCTCTACCGCGGTGAGCGCCGCCTTCACGTCCACACCGTCGGCGGCATATGGCGACACCCACTCCGCGAACGTGGCTTCAGCCTTTGCGAACGAATCCTCGCTGTGCCACAGCGTGTCGTCGGCGTCGAAGCCGATGACGTCGAAGGACTCAGCCGCGGTCACCGGTGCAGAGCGTTCAGGTAGTTGTAGACCGTGATGCGGCTGACACCCATCGCATCGGCTACGTCTTCGACGGCCCGGCGCAAGGTGAACGCACCTCGGTCGTCGAGCAGGCGAATTGCGCGTTGCTTGTCTTCACGGCTCAACGTGGGCAGCGGCGCACCGAGCTCGCGCTCGACCGATTCGATGAGGCGATCGAGCGCACCGTGCAACGGGGCAGGACGCACCGCAGCGATCACTTCGCCCTCCCACTTCAACGGCAGGTCGCCGGGCTCGCGCTCGTCGGCGGCAACCAGCGACGCACCGAGCGTCTCCACGATGGGTTTCACCGCCAGCACCAGCGGGTGACGCGGGAGCTTGCTACTCACTGGCTGTCCCCGAGTTGTTCCACGTGCAGGTTCACATGCGTAGCGCCATTGGCGAACGCGGCGGCGATGACGGCGCCCGACACCTCGTGCAGTTGCGACTGGGCAACAGTGCAGCTTGAACCGAAGGGGCCGAACTCAACCTCCACGCCCAGCGCTTCGGCGGCATCCACCGCGGCGCGCACGTGGGGCCCGGGATTGCCTTCGGTGAAAGGCTCGATGGTGAACTCCAGCAGCAGCACGCTGGAATGGTAGCGACCGAGCACGCTGCGACGCGCGGGCGACCCCGCCGGTGAGTTCCACGGGGCGAACATGAGGCCAGAAGGTCTCCCATTCCTCCACCGCAGCCGTCCACGCTCGTTCTGTACAGACAACGACTCATGATCCGTACAGAGTTCTCAGCGGACACCCATCACTCGCTGGAGGTCGGCCGAGCGGGCGACGCAGTCGCGGCCCGCTGCGTCGAAGGCCTGGTTCAACTGACGCAGCGCGTTGCGGAACGTGGTGTTCCACGCGTGCTCGAACTGGTCGCGTGCCGGGCCCACCCAGGTGGTGCCACCGAGCGCCGACGTCACGGTGCTGAGCACGCCATCGATGCTGGCCATCTGATGCTGCAGCGATCGACCCAGCTGCGCGAGCTGTTCAGGGTTGGCGCCATACATGGTCATCGGAAGGTCTCCTTCTGCGCCACCCGATGCGGCGCACACCCTCACTGGGTACGGCGAGACGACCGGATCGGCAGAATCTCAGCGAAGGTGCAGCAACGGCAGCAGCAGCGCCACGTTGTCGGGCACGAACCGCTCGGTCGCCAGCAACGACTGCAGGCCCGCTGCATCCACCCAGCGCACCTCGGCGATCTCGCCGTCGGTGAACGTGAACGGGCCGTCGTGCACGCAGGAGTACCCGCGACCGATCAGGGCCACATCTTCATCGGTGAAACGGCCCTCGCCGAGGTACTCCATCGGGTTCGCCTCGATACCCAACTCTTCGGCCAACTCGCGACGAGCCGCATCGTCGTACTCCTCGCCGGTAGCTACCACGCCACCGGCGGCGAGATCCCACATGCCGGGCCACACATCTTTGGTGTCGGCACGGCGGTGTACCAGCAGACGACCATCGCTGCCGAACACGGCGATCGATACGGCCCGATGCTGCAACCGGTGGGCACGCATCTCGGCGCGGGTCACGGTTCGCACGACTCGATCGTCGTCGTCCACCACGTCGACGAGTTCCGCCGACGGTTCGCCTGCCGACCCCTGCACACCGTCATGCCTAGCATGCGCCAATGGAGATCAGCACCCTGCGCGAAGAAGCCCGAGATCTGCTCGATGAGACGGTTGCTCTGCGACGCACCCTGCACCAGTGGCCCGAGCTCGGCAACGATCTGCCGGCCACCCGCGAGAACGTACTCAGTGCCCTCGACGGCCTGCCGCTCGACATCACGTTGCACGAGACCACCAGCGGCATTGCGGCAGTGCTCGATGGTGGCAAGCCTGGGCCCACGGTGCTGCTGCGCGGCGACATGGACGCTCTGCCCATGCCCGAAGACACGGGCTTGGAGTTCCAGTCGAAAGTGGATGGCGCCATGCACGCCTGCGGCCACGACGCCCACACCGCGATGCTGGTGGGCGCGGCCAAGCTGCTCAGCGCCCGCCAGGCCGACTTGCCGGGTCGCGTGCTGTTCATGTTCCAGCCCGGCGAGGAGGGCTATGGCGGCGCCGAGTTCATGCTGAACGAGGGCCTGCTGGATCTCGGCGCTCGCGCCGACGGCTCCGAGTCGCCCATCACCGGTGCCTACGCGCTCCACATCACCGCCAACCTGCCGAGTGGCTGGATCGCCAGCAAGGGTGGCGCAGCGATGGCCTCAGCCGACCGGGTGATCATCACCGTCACCGGCCGCGGCGGGCATGCCAGCCAACCGCACGCAGCCCTCGACCCCATTCCGATCGCATGCGAGATCGTGCAGGCACTGCAGATGATGGTGACGCGCACCATCGATGTGTTCGACCCCACCGTCGTCACGGTGGGCCGCATCACTGCCGGCACCACCAACAATGTCATCCCCGAGACCGCCGAGATCGAAGGCACCATCCGCGCGGTCAGCGAGCGCACGCGGGCCAAGGTGCGCGACGGTATTCGTCGGGTGGCCGAGGGCGTTGCCGCCGCCCACGATGCACAGGTCGACATTGCGTTCCGCGACGGCTACCCGGTCACCGTGAACAACCCGGGTTCCGCCCAGTTCTCGATGGACGTGGCCCGCGAGGTGCTCGGCGCGAAGTCGGTCGTGGAGATGCCGAACCCCACGATGGGTGCCGAAGACTTCAGCTACGTGCTGAACCGCATCCCCGGCAGCATGATGTTCCTCGGCGGCACTCCGCACGACCGCGATCTGTCGAAGGCGGCACCCAACCACAGCAACCGGGTGTACTTCGACGAGAACGCCATGGTCGATGGCATGGCCGTCTACTCAGCCATGGCATTGCGTCACCTCACCAAGTCCTGACACGACCCTGTCCTGACACGACCCTGGCCTGACACGACACCGGCCTGCAGAACTAGCACAGGCGCAGCGTCACCAGTTCGAACGGCCGCAGGGTGATGGCGACGATGCCGTCGCTGGTCTCCAGCGCGTGATCGGCCTCTTCCAGCAGATTGCAGATGCGGGCGTCGGTGATGCGCCACGGCAGCCGCACCGAGGTGGCTGCACGGTCGCCGCACGCCTCGTAGAGACGCACGATCACGTCGCCGCTGCCATCGTCGGCGGTCTTCACGGCGCTCACTTCCACGCCAGCGCCGTCGACAGTGACGAGCGGGGTCGGCAGTTCCTCGCGCGCGCCGGCTGCCACCGAACGCAACGGGAGGTTCAACGCCTCGGCCTGACGCAGCACCTCGTGCAGGCCTGGCCCGTGAGGCAGCAGACTGATGGTGACGGAGTGCTGGCCGTGGTCCTGGGTGGGATCGGGGTACTTCGCGGCCCGCAGCAACGACACACGAATGCCACCGTCCTGCACGCCATGCCCGTAACGCCCGTCGTTCAGCACGGCCACGCCGAACGACGGCTCGCTGAGGTCCACATAGCGATGAGCGCAGACCTCGAACTTCGCCGCGTCCCATGACGTGCTGGCGTGGGTGGGTCGCATCACGTGACCGAACTGAATGTCGCACGCTGCCTCGCGAGCGCGCACCGCCATCGGCACCATCAGCGTGAGCAATTGTTCGTCCTCGTGCCAGTCCATGTCGAACGTCATGTCGATGCGCGGGCTGTCGGCCCTCATGGTGATGCGCTGCGCGATGGACGAGCGGCCAAAGGCTCGCACCACCTCCATCGTGGCTATCAACGGGCCGTTGTCGAGCACCCGCACGCTCTGCACACCACCGATGGCCGAGCCAAGGCCACGGGTCCATTCCTCCACGTCCCAGGCGTCGTAGTCCACCGGTTGGTCGGGCGCGAGTTCGAGCGTGATGCGCTCGCCTGCGGGCAGCACTTCGCGGCCGGCCTTCACGTCGATGACCGACGTGATGTTGCCGTCGAGATCCCATGCAAGCGCCACGTGACGGTTGGTGAACGAGTGCTCGGTCACCACGACCGCATCCTCGACGGGTTGGGCCCACAGCTCACCCAAGCCGCAACCCGGCGCGGCGACCATGCACGCGTAGGTGCCGTCGTGCAGTTCCTGCGTGACGCTGCCACCCGGCGGCGGACCCGCCACCGTCATGACCTCCGTGCGCGCATGGGTAGCGGCATTGGCCACCGACGGCTTCTCGGCCGCCAGTCGCTGGAGGGCCTGCACGATCAATGCCTCGAGTCGCTCGGCCACGCGAGCGTGTGCCGCCTCGCTGTCCTCGTAGACCCACGCGATGCTGGAGCCGGGGATGATGTCGTGGAACTGCTGCAGCAGCACTTCCTTCCACAGTTCGTCGAGCTCGGCCGCCACCTCGGCTGGCACATCGCCACCCGACGCCCACCACAACTCGGCTTCACGCAACAGCACTTCGCAGCGGCGGTTGCCCACCTTGGTCTTGGCCTGGCTGGTGAGCGTGCCGCGATGCATTTCGAAATACAGCTCGCCGCTCCACACGGGCACAGGAGCGCCGCTCTCGATCTCGGCTTCCACCTTGTCGAAGAAGTCGTCGGTGGTGCCCATCGACAGGCGAGGAGCGCCGTCGATATCGGCGAGTCGGCGACCGCGTTCCACCATCTCTCGGGTCGGGCCTCCGCCACCGTTGCCGTGGCCATAGGGCATCAGCGACCAGTCGCTCCAGCCGTGCTCCTTGAAGTTCGTCGCGCTGAACACCATCTCCTCGCTCTTCACCTCGGCGTTGTAAGTGTCGACTGGTGGGAAGTGGGTGAGCACCTCCGAGCCGTCGAGGCCCTGCCACACGAAGGTGCTATGCGGGAAGCGGTTCTGCTTGTTCCAGCTGAGCTTCTGGGTGATGAAACGGTCGCAGCCGCCGGCGCGGAAGATCTGCGGGAGCGAGGCGGGATAGCCGAACACGTCGGGAATCCAGACCTCCTTGCAGCGCATGCCGAACCGCGATTCGAAGTAGCGCTGCCCGTGCACCAACTGCCGCACGATGCTCTCGCCGCTGGGCAGGTTCATGTCGGCTTCCACCCACATGCCGCCCACGGGCTGCCACTGACCACGCTCCACTCGCTCCTTGATGCGCTGGAACACGGTGGGGTACTTCGTCTCCATCCAGTGGTACTGCACGGCCTGCGAGCACACGAACCGATACTCGGGGTACAGGTCCATCAACTGGGTCGCGGAGGCGAAGGTGCGCGCGCACTTGCGCACGGTCTCGCGGATGGGCCACAACCATGCGCTGTCGATGTGGGCGTGGCCAACGCCAATCACATGGTGCGCGCCATCGCGGGCGTGCAGATCGAGGGCGGGGGCCAACGCAGCGCGGGCCTCCACGGCACTGCCGGCCACGTCGGCGACGTCGACGGAGTTGAACGCCTGCTCGAGCTGGCGCAGCAGCCGATGGCGACGTTTGTCGGCGACGGGCAGCGCAGCCATCAGGCCCAGCAGCACCTCCACGTCGAGCAGCAGATGGAACACGTCGTCGTTGCGCAAGGCCAACGATGCCTGGCGCAATCGATACAACGGTTGGTCACCCGAGGTCTTCAACGTGCCGAGGTGACCGAAGCGCGTTCCCATCCGAGGGAAGGCAGGGTTCGAGGCAGCTTCCACCACGATTTGCAACGGGCCTGCGACGGCCGTGGGCAAGGGAAGGCCGGTGCGGCGTGGGTGGATTCCCTGCACGGGGAAGCCCTGCCCGTCGTCGTCCGGCAGCCACACGAGGCCCTCGCTCTGGAAACCTGCCGAGTCGGGGTGGAAGCCGAGGTCGATGACAGCTTCCAGCTGCGAGCCCACCCATTCGGCGGGCACGTCGGCGGTGAAGCGGAACCAGGTGGTCCCCCACGGTCGGCTCCATTGGGCGCCGATGGCGAACGGGCGGGCAGTCTGCGCCAGGCCTTCGATCGCCTCCGAGTACGTGACCGGCTCACCGGGCGCGTCCCACGCCTCCACGGTCATCGGCACGCTGGCCGAATACATCGCCGGCAACAGGCGCTCTCCGAGCTCGCGACGGATGCGTCGCTCCACCAAGACCGAATCGTCGTGCATGCGCGAGAGGCTAGGTGACGCGACCGAACCGGGGTTGGTGCCGTCGGACGGAAACCGCGGCCACACCTAGGTCGCCCGCCACCGTTGCCGCCGTTTGTGTCGCGGCCCCATCACCATCGCTGGTGGTCCAGCCGCGACACGTACGACACATCACGCGACCCGACGTCTTCCGATTCGCACTGCGCCATCCAGCGGGTGAAGGTGAGCACACGCACTAACGTCGGCGCGCGATGGACCCAACCGAGCGACCGTCGGACCCCGAGGTGTGGGCACGGCTGTCAGAGATCTGCGCCGAACTCGAGTACGTGACGGCGAAGACCAGCCACGGCGAACTGGCGTGGAGCGTGGGTCCCGGTTCGAAGCCGAAACAGTTCGCGACCACGTGGGATCATCACCACGACGAACGCAACGCTGTTCTCTTCGCCGCACCGCCCGGTGCTCAGGACACGATGATCGCAGCCAGTCCCGGCCTCTACTTTCGGCCGCCCTACGTGGGTGGCCGCGGCTGGGTGGGGATGTATCTCGACGACGGCCCGATCGACTGGGACCTCGTGGCGCTGCACCTGGCCGACGCCCACGCATACATCGCACCGCCGAACGGGAGCACCCACCGCAGTCGGGGCTAACGTCGCCGCACGATGGACGAGGCAACCGACAACCGCCCACTTGCAGGCGTACGCGTGCTCGACCTCACCCGGGTGCTCGCTGGCCCGCACGCTGGGCGCATGCTGCTCGACCTCGGTGCCGAGGTCATCAAGGTGGAACCGCCCGAGGGCGACATCACCCGCACCACGTACCCGCGCGTGAACAGCATCTCCAGTTACTTCGCCCAGCAGAATGCCGGCAAGCGCTGCGTCAGCATCGACATGGACCACGAGGCTGGCCGCGAGTTGGTGCGACAGTTGGCCGACCACTGCGACGTCGTCATCGAGAACTTCCGGCCCGGCGTGATGGATCGCCTGGGCCTCGGCTACGACGTGCTGCGCGCCCGCAACCCGAAGATCATCTACGCCAGCGCCAGCGGCTACGGGCAGACCGGGCCCTGGGTGCACCGCCGCGCGTACGCGCCGGTGGTGGGCGCCGAGAGCGGATTCACGATGGCCCAGGGCGACGCCCGCGGCGGCGATTACGCGAACGACGCGCACAGCCACGCCGACGTGTACACCGCGCTGGAGCTTGGCGCTTCCGTGCTGGCGGCGCTGTTCCAACGCGAGCGCACCGGGCGCGGTGACCGCATCGACGTGTCGATGGCGCAGACGATGCTGTACGTGAACGAGCACGCCCACAACCACCTGTGGGACGACCCGGTTCCCGAAGGTGTCATCCGTAGCTTCCGGCCGATGGATTATCCGGTGCTCACCGCCGCCAACGGCGAGAGTGTCATCATCAGCGGCCACCCTGCCGAGAACAAGACATTCGACTTTTACATGATGTCCATCGGACGCGACGACCTCATCGCCGACCCGCGGTTCGCCGACACCGCCGGTCGTTTGGAGCACCTCGCATCCATCTTCGCCGCGATGGACGAATGGGCCAGCGCGATGCCCGACGCCGACTCCATCGAGGTGGCCATGTCGGCCAATAAGCTGGCCGTGGGCAAGCTGCGCTCGGTGCACGAGGTGTGCGCCACCGAATGGGCCGAGGAACGCCAGGTGGTGGCCCGAGTGCCCAACCGCGGCGACGGCACCATCCGCGTGCCGAACGCGCCGTGGCGGTTCGAGGGCTCGAACGTGCGCACCGAGGGGGTACCTCAGTACCGGGGCGAGGAGAACCGCACGGTGCTTGCCGAGTTGCTGGGTCTCGACCCCGCCGCCCTCGACGCGCTCGAAGCCGACGGCATCCTCACCAGCCGCATCCCCAAGACCCGCTGACCCACTCAGTCCGCCAGCCAGCCCACCCACCTGCCAGCCCACCAGCCAGCCCATCCGAGTCGGGACTCCCACCCCGGGTGCGAGTCCCGACTCGCATGGCGGCGTGGGACTCGCATGGCGGCGTGGGACTCGCATGGAGGCGTGGGACTCGGATGGGGACGTGGGACTCGGCAGGAGGGGCGGTTTAGAGTCGCGGGGTGATCTCTCGCGACGACGCCCTTGCCCTCGACGCTGCCGACCCGTTGGCGCACTTCCGCGACCGGTTCCACATTCCGAACCCCGACGTGATCTACCTCGACGGCAACTCGCTGGGAATGCCGCCCAAGCGCACCATCGAACGCATCACCAAGATCTACAACAACGACTGGGCCAACGGCCTCATCCGCTCATGGGACCACTGGTTAGACATGCCCCAACACGTGGGCGATGAACTCGCGCCGCTCATTGGTGCAGGCCCCGGCGAGGTGGTGGTGCACGACACCACCACCCTGAACGTGTACCAGTTGGTGCACGGCGCCATCGGCCTGCGGCCGGGCCGCACGGCGATCGCCATCAGCGAGCACGACTTCCCCACCGATCGCTACGTGGTGGATGGCATCGCCGAGGCCCTCGGCTACACGGTGCGCCACGGCTTCGACCAACTCGACGACGTAGCTGTGGTGGTGCGCAGCGTGATCGACTACCGCACCTCGGAACTCGTGGATGTGAAGGCCGAAACGGCACGCATTCACGATGCCGGTGCGCTGGTGGTGTGGGACCTGTCGCACGCCGTGGGCGCCATCGAGATCGACCTGAACGGGTGCGGCGCACAGCTGGCCGTTGGCTGCACCTACAAGTTCCTCAACGGCGGCCCCGGCTCGCCCGCCTTCACCTATGTGGCGAAGGAACTGCAGAGCACCATCCGCCAACCCATCTGGGGGTGGTTCGCCACCGAGAACCAGTTCGCCATGGGTCCTACGTTTCAGCCGCGACCCGACATCGCCCGCATGCTGATGGGCACGCCCACCATCATGGCGTTGGCCGCATGCGAGGTAGGCGTGCAGCTGTCGGCCGAGGCCGGCATGAAGGCCATCCATGCCAAGGGCAGTGCACTCACCGGATTCGCCATCGACCTGTGCGACCAGTTCGGCCTCCCCACACCCACGCCACGCGACCCGGCACGACGCGGCAATCACGTGGCGGTGGAGCACCCGAACGCGAAGGCGTTGGTACACGCACTGCACTCTCGCGACATCCTGTTCGACTTCCGCGAGCCCAACATCATCCGCGCCGGTTGCAGCCCGCTCACCACTCGCTTCGCCGACCTGTTCGACGGCCTCACCGCCGTCGCGCACTCCTAGGACTGCAGTTCGGCTCGATCGCGGTACTGCTCCAGTGATTCGGGGTTCGCTAACGCCTCGGTGTTGCGCACGGGTCGACCGTTCACCACGTCGGCCACGGCAAGCTCGCTGATCTTGTTGCTGCGGGTGCGCGGCACATCGGTGACCTGCGCGATTCGCGCAGGCACGTGGCGCGGCGACGCGTTGTTGCGCAACTGCTTGCGGATGACGCCCTGCAGTTCGTCGGTGAGCGTCACGCCATCGGCGAGCTTCACGAACAGCACGATGCGCGTGTCGTTGTCGAACTCCTGCCCCACGGCGATGGCTTCCACGATGCCGGGTAGTTGCTCCACCTGGGCGTAGATCTCGGCGGTTCCGATGCGCACACCGCCTGCATTCAGCGTGGCGTCGCTGCGGCCATGGATGACCATGCCGCCGTGCTCGGTCCACGAGGCGAAGTCGCCGTGCGCCCAGATGCCGGGGAACCGGTCGAAGTAAGCACCGTGGAACTTGCTGCCGTCGTCGTCGCCCCAGAAACCAACGGGCACACTGGGGAACGGCTCGGTGCAGACCAGTTCGCCTTTCACGCCGGGTTCGGTGATCGGCGTGCCGTCGATGTCGAACACACCCACAGCCATGCCCAGGGCAGCACCCTGGATCTCGCCCGCATGCACCGGGCGAGTGGGGTCGCCACCCACGAAGCAGCCGCACAGGTCGGTCCCCCCGCTGATGGAGGCGAGGTGCACATCGGGCTTCATCGACTCGTAGACCCACCGGAAGCCTTCGTCGCTGAGCGGCGACCCGGTGCTACACAGCGTGCGCAACGCGGACAGGTCGTGCGTGTCGCGGGGCCGCGACTCGGCCTTGATGAGCGAGTCGATGTACTTCGCCGACACACCCATCAACGACAGACGTTCCTGTTGCGCGATGTCGAACAGGATGTTCGGACTCGGGTGGAACGGGTTACCGTCGAACAGCACCACCGTGGCGCCAGAGCCGAGCACGCTGACAAGCCAGTTCCACATCATCCACCCACAGGTGGTGAAGTACATCACCCGGTCGCCGGCATGGATGTCGCTATGCAGCTGGTGTTCCTTGAGGTGCATCAGCAGCACACCGAGCGAACGATGCGTGATGCACTTCGGCTTCCCGGTGGTGCCCGAGGAGTAGAGGATGTAGAGCGGGTGGTCGCCTGGCATCCGCACGAACTCCAACGGCACACCGCGGTTGGGTTCGAGGTAGTCGTTCCACGCCACGGCGTTCGGAATGCCACTGATCTTCGGAGCGTGCGACAACACTCCCACCACCACGGTGCGAGTGACCGACGGCAGTTGCGACACGGCCTCGGCGATGCGGTCGAGGCAGCTGAACTCCTTGCCGCCATAGCGGTAGCCATCGGCGGCAACCAGCACGGTGGGGCGGGTCTGGCCGAAGCGGTCGACCACGCCTGCGGTGCCGAAGTCGGATGACGTGGAGGTGAACGTGGCACCGATGGCGTTCGCAGCGAGGAACGTGATGATGGTCTCGGCCACGTGCGGCATGTAGGCCGCCACACGATCACCGGGCTGCACGCCATCGGCAGCGAGTGCCGCGGCCAGCGCCGCCACTTCGGCACGCAGTTGCGCCCACGTGTAGCTGCGGTGGTCGCCCGCCTCGGTGATGGCCACCAACGCTTCCTCGCCCGCGCCCTCGCGCAGGGCGAGCAGGTTCTCCGCCACGTTCACCGAGGCGTTCGGGAAGAAGCGGCCGAAGCGCACGCTGCCATCCACCGGGTCGAAGTGGGTGTCGCCGCGCTCGCCGATGACACCGCAGTCGTCCCACAGCCGCCTCCAGAACTCACCCGGCTCGCGCACCGACCACTGCTGCAACGAGACCGAGTCGGTGACCTCCGGATGGTCGCGCCCGACTGCCTGCGCGAAGCGATGCATGTGCGTGCTGGCGATGCGCTCGCTCGACGGTGTCCACAGCGGGATGGAGGCCACTTCGATTCCCCTCGGAAACTCTTACTGATGCCGACTGCGCGGCCCGGCGTGGGCCACTCGGCTCGGTACAGCGTGGCCGATGCAACCCTCTACGAGCAATGCCGCATCGATGAGCGCTTCCACACCCAACCCGGTGCTCACACCGATGTCGTCGCACAACGCCACCAGTTCCTCGGTGGCCAGGTTGCCCGCGGCGCCGTGCGCGAAGGGCGAACCACCCAGACCGCCAACGGATGTGTCGAATCGACGCACTCCGTAGAGCATGCCGGCGTAGGCATTCACCAACCCGGTACCGCGGGTTTCGTGCAGGTGCAGGCCCACATCGGCGCCCACCACCGCCAGCACATCGGCGATGCGGCGAGGCGTGGCCATGCCGGTGGTGTCGGCCAGCGTGATGGCAGTAGCACCTTCGGCGCGCAGTCGTTCCACCAGCGTGGCCACCTGCACAGGCGTGACGTCGCCTTCGTAGGGCGAGCCGAACGCGCACGACAGCACCGCATCCACCGGCACACCGGCACCAGCAGCCAGACGGCAGATGACGCCCACCTGTTCGATGGAGTCGTCGATGGTCATCTTCACATTGCGCTGGTTGTAAGTGGCCGAAGCGCTGACGGTGACCGTGAGTTCATCGACACCCGAAGCGAGCGCCATCTCGGCGCCGCGCACATTGGGCACCAGCACCGTGCGCACCACGCCCTCCGGTTCGCCCAGCCGCGCCACCACCTCGGCGGCTCCAGCCATCGAGGGAACTGCAGTGGGGCTCACAAACGCCGCTATCTCGATGTGGGTGACACCGGCGGTGAGCAATGCGTCGATGAGGTCGAGTCGTTGGTCCACCGAGATCGGCGCTTCGGCCTGCAGGCCGTCGCGCGGGCCCACCTCGCGAATCACGATCCGTTCCGGCAGCGACGACATGTCCGCACGATAGCCACGACGACGAAGCCGGATACCGTGCAGGCCATGGATCTCGGACTTCATGGACGCAGGGCGCTGGTCACCGGTGCATCGAGTGGCTTGGGCCTGGGCACGGCGCGCGCCTTGGTTGCGGCCGGTGCCAGCGTGGTGCTGGTGGCGCGTTCCCAGGAACGCCTCAACGAAGCAGCGGCAAGCCTGGATGGCGACGTACACACTCTCGTTGCCGACGTCAGCGACACCACCCACGTGGCCGACATGGTGGCGCAGGCCGAAGCGATGCTCGGCGGCATCGACATCCTCATCGCCAACGCTGGCGGTCCTCCTGCCGGCACGTTCGAGACCACCGATCTGGACGCGTACCTTCCAGCGCTGCAGCTGAACCTGCTGTCCTCCGTGGCCATGTGCAAGGCCGCCGTGCCCGCCATGTGCGAACGGGGCTGGGGTCGCGTCGTCGCCATCACCTCGGTGTCGGTGCGTCAGCCCATCCCGCATCTCATCCTGTCGAACACCGCTCGCGCCGGCCTGACGGGATTTCTGAAGACGTTGGCGCTGGAAGTGGCGTCGAAGGGCGTGACCGTGAACTCCGTGCAACCGGGTCTGCACCGCACCGACCGGCTGGTGGGTCTGTACGACAACCCCGATTCGGTGGCGCAGAGTGTGCCCGCCAAGAAGCTCGGCGATCCCGACGACTTCGGCCGAGTCGCGGCGTTCCTCTGCAGCGAGTCCGCCCAGTTCATCACCGGTGCCGCCATCCCCGTGGACGGCGGCGCCTACAGCGGCCTGCAATGAACTAACCCCGCACGACGGGGAAGGTCACCAACTGCCGGAGCTACCGCCACCACCGCCGCCACCAACGCTGCCGCCGGAGAAGCCTCCGGAGAAGCCGCCCGAGCTGCTGCTGCCGCTGGCGGGTGCCGGTGTGGTGTAGGTGGACGCAAACGCGCTGGCATGGGTGTACATCAGCAAGGGCATCGTGTTCAGGCTCACCTCGGGCGGCGGCACAGCACTCGAGGCGATGGCCCGACCCCAGGCTGCCGCAGCACCCAGCGACACCGCCCAGGCGCTGTACTCGCGCAGCACGCCGTGCTCCCAGGCCCAATCAACGTGCTTGCCCTCACTGGCCTCGAGGAACCGGCGGAACGACTCCACCTGCAGTGCTGCGGCGCTACCGGTTGCGCTGCGTCGCGGCAGCAGACGGCGATAGGCCACCACCGCCACCACGAGCGGCAACACGACGGCGGCCAGCGCGGTGGCCAGGAACGAGTGTCGCATTCCGAACGCCCACGCCACACCGAACACGACGACCACCATGATGCCGAACGACACCAACGACGGCAGTAGCGGGTCGGCTGGGTTGCCCGGCGCGTGGCGATCCCACCAGCCGGACCCCTTGGCGGCCACCACCTGCTCGGCCTCCACTTGCTTCCACAGAGTCCGCAGACGCGGCTCGAAGCTGCCCAAGGCCACTTCACCGTTGTCGCCGAGCAGCGCTGTGATGCGCTCGCGGGTGATGGGAGGGGCGGTCTCGAGGTGGGGCCCGGCCACGAGTGCCTCACCGTTCCCTCGCACCTGCAGCACACCCTGGGCGATCTGGTCGGAGAACCAGGCCGAGACCGTGTCGTGGTCGATGGCTTCGTGCAGGAGCATGGCGCCGTGCCATGGCCGCATGCCGCGCGGGGCCTCGAACTCGGTGGTGGCCATCGCGTCGAGCTGCCGATCGGTGACCAGCCGCGTCGCGCCTACCACCGCACCGCTGCCAAATGCAGCGTCGGCTGCGGTGATACCACCCACCACATTGCGGCCCCTTCGACGCATGACACCAAACGTGCCGACCGAAGCGAGCAGACCCAGCAGCGCAGCGATGGCGGTCATGACCCCGCGGCGCGACGTGCGGCGAGTGGGAATAGCCGGGGTGGGCACTGCGGCCGGCGACGACACGTTGGTGATGGTGCCACCGATGGTGATGCCCTGGCCCGCGGCCAGCGGGCTGATGACGACGCGGTAGACATCGCCATCGCGTGCCAGCGTGCAACCACCGGAGGCACCGGCCGCACCCACACTGCAGGTGGGATCGGTGAGTTCCATGCCTGCGACCACCACCTCGAACCGGCCGGTGTCGAACTCTTCTTGGTTGCCGATGATGTCGAGCGCCAGCACCCCCTTCGACACTTGGGCCTCGGGCAGGGTGTAGTCGAGTTCGTAGCGATGCTGCCCTGTGACGGTGACGTTCGGGTCGCCCACCCGAATGGCGATCTCGTACTGGAGGCTCACGGCGTTGAACTCGGGTTGCTCGCTCACATCGGCCGGCGCGTCGGGTGAGGAAGCGGTGATGTCGATGGGCTGGCCGAAATCGACCGGGACACGGCGGATGTACCCGTGGCGACGCTCGTTGCCGAAATCGATGTCGTCCACCTCGTGGATGTGGATCCCGTCGGCACTGCCGGGCGTGACGACGATCTGCTTCGCCTCGAAGCGTTCGCTGTACTGGCCGTCACCTGCGATGCCCATCACCACCAGCAATGGCACGAAGGCAGCAGCGGCGGCAACGACGGCGTGATGCCATTTCGAGACAGGGTTCAGCACGTGGTCAACGTAGCGGTGGAACCCTCGAAAAAGCCTCGGTCAGCAGGGCGCACCAATCTGCCGAAACCAGGAACCCCGCCCCCGAACTCCTCGAACTTGTCGCGGGATCATCCCCAGCGGTGGTGGTCGAGCCGCGACAAGAACGAAGAAGTGCGGGATGGAGGTGGAGGTGGGCGCAGGGAGGCGAGGGGCGGCGGCCGTCAGCCGTGAAGGCCCGCCAGGTGGCCGGCCATGCGGCCGAGCCAGCACGTCTCGGTGCTGCCACGCCATTCCTCCCACGCGTCGGCCACGCGGAACAGTCGGTACATGGTGTGCACGCCGGTCCACCGGATGGGTTCGGGCTCCCACGACCGAGAGCGATAGCCCACCCAGGGCAACGTGGTGTGCGGAGTGTGAAGGCCCAGGGCGAGGTCGGCGAGCGACTTCGTGGCCGAGTACGCGGTGGTCACTCCGTGGCCTGCATAGCCGAGCGAGTGGCCCAACCCGGTGGTTGGGTCGAACGACACCGACGTGCACCAATCGCGTGTCACACCCATTACCCCGCTCCAGGCGTGCTCCACCGTGGTGTCGACCGACGGGAAGTACTCGCGCAGACGCGTACTGAGCAGTTCGATGGTGGCCTCCGGGGTGTGGCCGTTGCCGCCGGTTCCCGATCGGAAGCGATACGGGTTGCCGCGTCCGCCGATGGCGATGCGACCGTCGGCCGTGCGCTGCGCATAGATGAACGTGTGAGCCGCATCGCTGAGGCAGTCGAGGCCGGCCCATCCGATGCGCGCCCACTCGTCGTCGCTGAGACGCCGCGTGGCCACCATCGAGCTGTTCACGGGGATGATGCGGCGCGCACCCATCAGTGGCCCGCTGTACCCCTCGGTGCAGACCAGCACCGTCGCCGCACTGACGATGCCATCCGCTGTCTCCACTCGACGCGGTTGCACCGAGGTGGCGCGAGTGCGTTCGTGGATGATCACCCCACGAGCCTCCACGATGCGCGCCAGACCCCGTACGAGCTTCGCAGGGTTGATCCGCGTGACGTCGGGGTAGCGCAGCCCGCCGAGGACGCCGTGCACGTCGATGTGCTCGGCCACCTGTGCGGAATCCAACGACTGCACGCTGGCGGTAGGCAGGCCGTGGTGCAGGTCGGCCGCCATTCGCGCGTGCAATCGCGCCACGCCCGCCTTCGTGGTGGCCACCACCAGGTTGCCGCCGCGGTGGGCATCGATGGGGAGGTCGTGTTCGGCGGCCACGCGCACCACATCGGTGATGCCGGCGAGCATCGCCTGCTGCAGCCGGGTCACACCCGCAGCACCCTCGGGCCCAGCCGCGTACTTCACGCGGTTCCCAGGGATCAGTTGCGACAGCCACCCGCCGTTGCGGCCCGAGGCACCCCAGCCCACGCGTTCGGCCTCGAGCACCACGACCCGCAGATCGGGCTGCGCCTCGGTGAGGTGGTAGGCCGCCCAAAGACCCGACATACCGGCGCCGATGATGGCGATGTCGAAGGTCGCATCACCACGCAACGGCGCCCGTTCGGGTTCGGTCGGCTGCTCGCGCATCCAGAACGACACGCCACCATTCACCACGCTCATAGATCGATCATGCCACGCGCATCGCTCCACAATCGCGGGAGGAGGTTGACGCCAATAGTCATTACGTGACTATTGTGCGGATCATGAACAAGGCCTCACATCTCCTGCTCGCGACGGTCGCATTGCTCTGCCTCTTCGCCGCGGCCTGCGGCTCCGACAGCACCGCGGCAACTGCCACTACTGCAGCGGACTCCACCACCGTGTCGGGCGAAATCGTCGTGTTCGCCGCCTCGTCGCTCACCGGCGCATTCACCGAGATCGGCGACGCGTTCACCACCGCCAACCCCGACGCCAAGGTGACGTTCAGCTTCGCCGCCTCGAGCGAACTGGTCACGCAGATCGACCAGGGTGCGCCCGCCGACGTGTTCGCTTCGGCCGACATGAAGAACATGACCAAGCTCAGCGACAAGAGCGAGATCGCCGGCGAGCCCACCGTGTTCGCCACGAACATGCTGCAGATCATGGTGGGGTCGGGCAACCCGAAAGGCATCGCTGGCGTAGAGGATCTGGCGAACCAAGATCTCATCGTGGTGGCGTGCGATCCCGAGGTGCCATGCGGCAAGTACACGACGCAGTTGTTCACCAACGCTGACGTTGCCGTGACACCGAAGTCGCTGGAGCAGAACGTGAAGGCCGTCGTTACCAAGGTCACCTCGGGTGAAGCGGATGCAGGCATCGTCTACATCACCGACGTACTCGCCGCAGGCGACAAGGCCGCTGGGGTGGACATTCCTGCCGACGTGAACGTGAAGGCCGAGTATCCGATCGGCGTCACGGCCGCTGCTCCGAATGCCAGCGGCGCCCAGGCCTTCGTCGATTTCGTGAACTCGGCCGAGGGCCGGAAGATCCTCACCTCCTTCGGGTTCGGAGCACCGTGATCGACGAGCGCCGGCGCGGGCGATCCCCAGTCCCTGCTCCGGTGCTCGTTCTTGCTGCCCTCGCTACGGCGTTCTTCGCGCTGCCACTGGCTGGCCTGCTGTGGCGGGCGCCGTGGTCGAAGGCATGGCAGTACCTCACCTCCGACGATGCACTCACGGCGCTGCGGCTGTCGTTGGTGTGCTCGCTGTGGGCCACCGCCATCTCGTTCGTGCTCGGCGTTCCGCTGGCCTGGGTGCTGGCTCGGGTCGACTTTCCCGGCCGCAGCGCGGTGCGCGCACTGTGCACGCTGAGCATGGTGATTCCACCCGTCGTAGGTGGCGTGGCGTTGTTCTTCGCACTCGGTCGTCGCGGCATCGTGGGCCAGTACCTCGATCAGTGGTTTGGCATCCGTCTGCCGTTCACCACGGCAGGCGTGGTGGTGGCCCAGACATTCGTGGCGATGCCGTTCCTGATCATCACGGTGGAGGCTGCATTGCGGCAGATGGACCAGCGCGTCGAAGACGCTGCCCGCACGCTCGGCGCCAGTAGTTGGTACACCTTCCGCCGCGTCACGCTGCCCGCTATCCGGCCCGCGTTGATGGCCGGTGGGGTGCTGGCGTGGGCACGTGCCCTCGGCGAGTTCGGCGCCACCATCACGTTTGCCGGCAACTTTCCGGGCACCACGCAGACGCTGCCACTCGCCGTGTATCTGGGTCTGGAGACCAACCCCGAGGAAGCCATCGTTCTATCGCTGGTGCTCATCGCCATCTCGTTCGCAGTGCTCGTGGGGCTGCGCGACCGTTGGTTCGGCCAGGGCAACCGCACGGAGCTCCTGACATGAGCCTGGAAGCCTCCATCGGCATGCAGGTGGGCACGCTCGACCTACGCGCCGAACTGACCGTTGCCGACGGCGAGCTGCTCGCACTGCTCGGCCCCAACGGCGCCGGCAAGAGCACGGCGCTTCGAGCGTTGGCCGGGCTGCGACCGATTCACGAGGGGCACATACGCGTGGATGGCACGGCGCTCGACGACCCAGCCGCCAACACCTTCGTGCCACCCGAACAGCGCCCGATTGGCGTGGTGTTCCAGGACTATCTGTTGTTCGATCACATGACCGTGCTGGAGAACGTGGCGTTTGGTCTTCGCGCCAGAAACACACCGAAGGCCGATGCGCGTCGCCGCGCCCACGAGTGGCTGGAACGCGTCGGGCTGGCATCGATGGCACGGGATCGACCGCGTGCTCTGTCGGGCGGGCAGGCGCAACGAGTGGCGCTCGCACGAGCACTGGCCACCGACCCACGCGTGCTGTTGCTCGACGAGCCACTTGCCGCGCTCGATGCCGGCACCCGCGCCGCAGTACGTCGCGACCTTCGCCAACACCTCGGTTCGTTTGCCGGTATGCGTCTACTGGTCACCCACGACCCGATCGACGCGTACGCGCTCGCAGATCGTGTGGCGGTGCTGGAAGGTGGCCGCATCGTGCAGTCGGGCACGCTGGCCGAGGTGACCGCTCATCCGCGCTCGCGCTACGTGGCCGACCTGGTCGGCGTGAATCTGGTCAGTGGCAGCGTCGAAGGTGGCGTGCTGCACACCGAGCGTGGGGCTGCAGTGGTGATCGCCGATGCACCGAACGGGCTATCGTTCGCCGTGCTCCGGCCACACTCGCTGACGCTGACGCGCGAGGCGCCAGCGGGCGCCAGCAGTCGCAACGTGTGGGATGGCACCATCACCGACATCGACCGCCTCGGCGAGAGGGCACGGGTCGGCATCGAGGGCCTGTTGCCGCTGACAGCGGAGATCACGTTGGCGGCGTTGGACGCCCTCGCCCTTCGACCCGGCGACGAGGTGTACGTCGCGGCGAAGGCCACCGACATCGAGGTGTACCCGGCCTAGCGCCAGGTGTGAGGATGTACGGGTGGCGCGCACCGCTGAACACCAGCTTCTTCTCGGCGAATGGGCCTGCCTGGGCATTCTGTGTGCCAAGCCCTCACACGGCTTCGCCATCGCAGCGCAACTGAAACCCGAGGGCGAGGTGGGGCGAGTGTGGTCGCTGTCGCGTGCCCTCACCTATCGGGCACTCGATCAGCTGACGCAGCGCGACTATGTGCAGCCGAAGGGCGAGGAGCCCGGCATTGCCGGCGGCAACCGAACCATCTTGGCCCCCACTCGCAGCGGCAGGGCACACCTCAAAAAGTGGCTCGACCAGCCCGTGGGTCACCTACGCGACGTGCGCAGCGAGCTGCTGTTGAAGGTGGTGTTGGCCGACATGAATGGCGTAGACGCCACGGCAATGCTGGTGGCCCAGCGCGATTCGTTCGCTCCGATGGCCGCACGCCTCGCCGCTCACGATGACACCACGGACCCGGTGGCGATGTGGCGCATCGAGAGCTCTCAGGCAGCCGTTCGGTTCGTCGAACGGCTGCTTGCCGCACGCGAATGATGACCCGTGAACTATTGATGGACGGCTGGAGAGAAACCAACTAGTCTCCCGATCGACCAAAGGGGGAATGTCATGGGTTTGACGTCATTGCTCGATCTGGAACTCGCCGTACCGCGACCCGAAGAACTGCAGCAGTTCTGGACGGATCACGGCATGCAACTCACCACCGCTGGCACGCTCGGCACCACCGACCGCCCGTCGCAACTTCGCCTTCGCGAAGGCGGCTACCGCCACGTCAGCGAACTTCGCGTGGAGTGCGAAACCGAGGCCGACCTCGTGGCCATCGCTTCCAGGCTTGACGCCCTCGGCATTGCGTCCGCCATCGGCGACGGTGTGCTGCGGTGCGCCGACCCTGTGCTCGACCACGACGTAGTGGTGCAGGTGCGTGGTGCAGCGCCCATCACGCCCGCTGCGCCCCGTCAGTGGAACTTGCCCGGCGCCTACGAGCGCATCGGCCAGCGTTCACCCGCCTGCATCTCCGAGCAGCCGCACAGTCCTCGGCGCCTGGGCCACGTCGTGTTCGGCACCAGCGACGTGGAGGCCAGCCGCGCCTTCTTCGTAGATGGCCTCGGCTTCAAGGTCTCCGATTCGTTCGGTGAGTTCGCCTACTTCCTGCGCTGCTCCAACGACCACCACAACCTGCTCATCACCCCTGCCGCAGTGCCGAATCTGAACCACTACGCGTTGGAGATGGACGGCATCGACGCCATCGGTCTGGCCGGCCAGAAGATCGTGGCCGAACGTCCCGATTGCTCGGTCACCGGCGTGGGCCGCCACGTGGTGGGTGCGAACATGTTCTGGTACCTGCTCGACCCCGCAGGCGGCATGTTCGAGCTGTACTCCGACATGGACCAGATCGTCGACGACGAGAAGTGGGCAGCGGAGAACCACCGCACCGACTGGAACCCGTTCGAGGTGGCCGCGTGGAACTCCACCGCCATCAAGCCCGACTTCTTCGAGCCGGTCGACATCGCCGACATCGCCAAGGGTCGCGAAGCGGCGGGCCGCTGACATGGACCTCGGCATCCAGGGCCGCACCGCCATCGTCTGCGGGTCCAGTCGCGGCTTGGGCCGCGCCTGCGCCGAGTCGCTCGCCAACGAAGGTGTGCACATCGTGCTCAACGGGCGCAACGCCGACACGCTCGATGCCACGGCCGCCCACATCGCCAACAAGTACGGCGTGAACGTGCTGCCCGTGTTGGCCGACGTGGATACCGAAGAAGGGCGCGCTGCGCTCCTCGCTGCCGTGCCTGAGGTCGACATCCTCGTCACCAACAATGCCGGCCCCCGACCAGCCGACTTCGCCACCATCGAACTCGACACCTGGCGTGCCGCAGTCGACAGCAACATGCTGGCCCCACTCATGCTCATCCAAGGAGTGCTGCCCGGCATGCGCGAGCGCAAGTTCGGCCGCATCGTGAACATCACCTCCGCCATGGTGAAATCCCCCAACCCGCTGATGGCCTTGTCCATTGGTGCTCGCACCGGGCTCACCGGTGTCACCAAGGCACTCTCGAAGCAAGTGGTGGTCGACAACGTCACCATCAACAACTTGCTGCCCGAGCGCTTCGACACCGACCGTCAGCGCTACATGGCCGATCTGGCAATGAAGCTCACCGGCTGCACGTACGAAGAGGCCCGCGCCCAGCAGGTGGCCACCATCGCCGCCGGGCGATTGGGTGAGCCGAAGGAGTTCGGCGACATGTGCGCCTACCTGTGCAGCGCTCAGGCGTCGTACGTGAGTGGCCAGAACATCGGCCTCGACGGCGGTAGTTACGAAGGCCTGATCTGATGCGTTTCGAAGAGATTCCCGATCAGACCACCGTGCTGGTGGTGGGTGCCGGCCCCATCGGGCTGCTGGCTTCGGTGCTGTTGCAACAACAGGGCATCGACCACGCGCTCATCGAGCGGCGCGACGAGGTGCAGCAAGCACCGGCTGCGCATGTGGTGAACGCCCGCACGTTCGAGATCATGCGCGCAGCGGGCATCGACATGGACCGTCTGCTTGCGGCGTGTCGGCCGACCGCCGATGGCTGGACCCGCTGGGTCACCACGCTCACCGGCGAGGAACTCGGCTGCCTCGAGTACGAGCGGCAGCAGCAAGTCGAAGATCTCTACGACATCACACCGAATCCGCTCCGCAACCTCTCCCAACACCTGCTGGAACCCATCCTTCGCGACCATGCGTCACAACTGGTCACCGGCACCGAATGGCAGAGCGCAGCGCTGGACGACAGCGGCATCGTCACCACGATCCGCAACGTTGCCGACGGCACCGAACGCAGCATTCGCAGTCGCTACGTCATCGCCGCCGACGGAGCCGGCAGCCGCGTGCGCAAGTGGACCGGCATCGAGATGGAAGGCCCGCAGCGGCTGCAGGCGTTCATCGCCATCCACGTGGCCGCCGACCTGCGCCACCTCGTGGCTCACCGGCCCGCCACCCTGTACTGGATGATCGATCCTGAGATCGGTGGCACCTACCTCGCCCACGACATCGACGGCACGTGGGTGTACATGACCACCTGGGACCCCGATACCGAGAGCATCGAGGACTACACCGAAGAGCGCTGTCTGGCGATGTTCCGCCGCGGCATCGGCGCGGAGGTAGCCAACCTGGAACTGCGCACGGTCAGCTCGTGGAACATGTCGTCACAGATCGCCGCGACGTATTCGCAGGACAACGTGTTCCTTGCTGGCGACGCCGCACACCGCTTCCCGCCCACGGGCGGCATGGGCCTCAACACCGGCGCTGCGGATGTGCAGAACCTGGTGTGGAAGCTGGCCGCCGTGGAGCACGGTTGGGCCGCACCGTCGCTGCTGCAGACATATGGTCCCGAACGGCGTCGAGTTGCCGAGGTGAACGCCGAGAAGAGCCTCAACAACGCAATGAAGATGTTCGAGGTGATCATGGCGCTGGGCGCCGACCCAGACCCTGCCGTGTCCAAGGCGAACTACGAGCGTGCCATCAGCACCACCGAAGGGCGCGCTGCGCTGAGCGCCGCCATCGAGAACCAGGCCGAGCACTTCGACATGCTCGGCCTGCAGCTGGGTTTCGCCTATCCGGCTGAGGCTGGCATCACCATCGACGACAACACCGAACTCCCGGTGCCCAACGACATCGTGCGCGGGTACCTACCCACCACACACCCCGGGGCGCGTCTGCCGCATGCGTGGGTGCAGCGCAACGGCGAACGAATCTCCACCCTCGACCTGGTGCCGCTCGATCGCTTCGTGCTGCTCACCTCGTCGCCAGCGTGGGCCGATGCCGCTCGCGCCATCACCGGCGGCCCCATTCCGCTCGACGTGGTGCTCATCGGTAACGACGTGAACGACACGGAAGGCCACTGGGCACGCGTATCCGACCTGCCCATTGATGGCGCCATCGTCATTCGGCCCGACCAGCACGTGGGCGCCCGCTTCGCACACGAGTCTGGCGACATGCCCCAGCTGATTCACCACGCACTCGATCGGATGACCGGGGCCGTATGACGGTCGAGACCAGAGGCCGCCCGCGCATCCATGCGGACGAAGAGATTCTCACCGCAGCCCTGCGCGCCTTTGCCGTGCAGGGCTACGACGCCATGTCGTTGCGCGCATTGAACTCCGAGCTCGGGCTTGCCCACGGCACCATCAACCAGCGATTCGGTTCGAAGGAGCGCCTGTACTTCGCTGCCGTCGATCACGGTTTCGCCACGTTCCTGGCCGAGATCAACCAGCAGCGCGCAGCGCGCCCGAAACCGACGAGCGATCTCGACGATCTCGCCGAGTTGGTACGCGCCTTCCTGCTGGCCAACATCGAACGGCCCGAGCTCTGCCGGTTGATGAACACCGAGGGCCTCCAGCACAGCGACCGCCTCGACCACATCGTTCGCACCGTGGTGGAGCCAGCGTTCATGCCGGCCGCACGCACGCTGCGCCGACTCGTGAAGGCCGGCACGATTCGCCCCATCACCGGACGAGCGTTGTTCTTCCTCGTGGCACACGGCGCAGAGGCCCCGTACACGTTGGTGGCGCTGTCGAGTGCGTTCGACGCCGAGGACGGACCGCTCGATGCCGTGGAGCATGCCGAGCAGATGACGGCATTCATCATGCGCGGTCTACGACCCGACTGATCGGGCGGCGCCCAACGCAGTGCTCGGTGGTGAACAATGTGTTCACCGCCGTGATCGACCGGCGCCACCGATGCGAGGAGGGACGATGGACGACGAACCCCACGCACACGACCCGTGGCTGCTGTCCTCGTCGATGCCGTCCGAGCCATTACCACCCACGATTGAACGGCCCGCATGGCAGCGAGCCTTAGCGGTCACTGCAGCCGTCGCCGTGGTGCTCGGCGGGGTGGTCTTGCTGACGCGAGGTACGGGCACGCAGCACGCCGCACCACCGTCCACGAACCCGTCGACGAGTTCGCCGACGCCAAGCACCGAACCCGCCACGTCGACGGATGGCGCGTGGATCGCAACAGCACCCAGTCCGTTGTCGCCGCGCAACCACAGCCAGGGTGTCTGGACCGGCAGTGAGGTGGTGGTGTTCGGTGGCACCACCCAGCCCGACTGCCCGGCGTGCGACTACTACGGATACGGCGACACCCTCCACGACGGCGCCATCTACAGCCCCATCGACGACACCTGGAGAGCAATGTCCCCTCTACCGGACGAAGCCTCGTACGTGGGTCAGTCGGTGGCATTCCCGCGCGACGTGTACTTCTACTCGCTGTTCCAGCCCGACGTGACAGCGTCAGTACAGACCTACCGCCTGTGGCACTACTCGGTCGCCAACGATGAGTGGACCGAGGTGCCGCTGCCCTCGCAGGTGCCACAGGCGTTCGCACTCACCACCCGCAGCAATGCACTGCTGCTGTACTCCGCAACCGACGAGTTCGGCCTGGCGCCCGACTGGTCGTTCGACCCCACCACGAACGAATGGACGGCACTCCCCGACGACGGTTTCGACGCATCGTTCGACCGCCAGATCCTGGAGGTGGGTGGGAACTTGATGCTCTTCAATCACTCCATCGCGCTCGTACAGAACGGCGTCACATCGATACCGACGCGCATGGCCAGGTTCGATGACGCCACGCAACAGTGGACCCAACTGCCGGAGAACGTCGAGGTGCAGTCGCTGTGGTTCGCCGATGGCTCGTGGGTGGTCAGCCCCCAGTTCGGCGTGTACGACGCCCGCTTCGACATGTGGCGGCCGGGTCCGGCGAACCCGCCCGATGACGTGATGGGTGCCATCGGGCCGTCGGTGTCGTACTTCGGCGGCGTGCGCGGTGCGGTGCTCGATATGCGCACCAATACATGGATCAGGATCCCCACCCTGCCCGACGGGCTCGACGACGAGAGCGGCGCCACCACGGTCACCGCTGGCCGCGACGCGTTCACGTTCGGCGGCACCACCGGGATGCAACCGAACGACCCGGTACACAACCAGTCGTACATCTGGCACGCGCCCGCACCGCCTGCCCCGCATGTGGCGGAGACCGACCAGACCGGACTCGACGCAGCCCTCATCGATCTCGGCATCGACCGCGGCGCCGCACCAACCGAAGTGGTGCAGCTCGGCGACGCGATCTTCTGCGGTTACGAGGACAACGGCATCAGCGGCGACGACGACGTGCAGGAATCGGCCCGCCGTTGCTTCGTCGACCGACTCGCCAAGCACGAGCCAGCCATGTTCATCACTCAGCGCCCCACAACGGAAGGCGATCCCGTCGCCACGGTGTTCGTCACCGGTCACGACGGCACCGTGCGCACCTACATCGACGCCACACGCGACACGTTCGGCTCCGGGAGATGGGACGTTGTGGACTGCACGCCGTTCAGCGCATCCGACTCGGGTACCCACCTCGACTTCGCCTGCGCCCAAGCCATCTGACGCGAGCGTGCCCGTCGAACCAGGGATACCGGGCCGTTCGACTGGGTTCGCGACGGGTCGGTCGGGATATCGTCCGACGTCGTTCCTGCGGCCC
Organism: uncultured Acidimicrobiaceae bacterium; assembly: GCA_903919455.1. Taxonomy (GTDB): domain Bacteria; phylum Actinomycetota; class Acidimicrobiia; order Acidimicrobiales; family Ilumatobacteraceae; genus UBA668. The sequence goes on from CAIXIJ010000139.1 coordinate 46,066, forward strand.
GTCGGCCGCCCCTGAGGAGGTCCCCACCATGTCCGAAGCATTCATCATCGATGCCGTCCGCACCCCTCGCGGCATCGGCAAGGTCGGCAAGGGCGCCCTCGCCGACATCCACCCGCAGCAGCTGGGCGCCACCGTGCTCTCCGCCCTGCGCGACCGCAACGACCTCGACACTTCGGCCGTCGACGACGTGATCTTCGGCACCAGCATGCAGGTGGGCACCCAGGGCGGCGACCTCGCCCGCATGGCACTGCTCGATGCCGGCTACGACGTGCGCGCGTCGGGCGTGACGCTCGACCGTTTCTGCGGCTCGGGCATCACCACCACCAACATGGCCGCCGCCAGCGTGATGGCCGGCATGGAAGATGTGGTCATCGCCGGTGGCTGCGAGATGATGAGCCTTCACCCGGCCCTCGGTGCCGCTCAGGCTGGCGTGCGCGCCCCGCTGATGGACGCCGGCAACTTGCGCCTGCGTGCCCGTCACCCGCAGACCCACCAGGGTGTGGCCGCCGATGCCATCGCCTCGCTGGAAGGCATCCCGCGTGAGGCACTCGACCACCTGGCCTACGTGTCGCAGCAGCGCGCCGCCCGCGCCATCGCCGAGGGCCGCTTCGACAAGAGCCTCGTGCCGGTCTACAAGGAGGACGGCACGCTCGCCCTCGACCGCGAAGAGTTCCCCCGTCCGCAGACCACGCTCGAGGGCTTGGCTCAGCTGGCCCCGTCGTTCGGCGGCATGGCCGACTTCCCGCTCGACGAGAGCGGCATCACGCTGCGCTCGATGGTGCTGGCCCGCTACCCCGGCCTCGACATCACCCACGTGCACCACGCCGGTAACAGCTCTGGCGTGGTCGACGGTGCAGCCGCCATCCTGGTGGCCAGCGCCGGCGCCGTGAAGGCCAACGGCTGGACCCCGCGTGCCCGCATCGTGGCCGCCGCCAACATGGGCGACGACCCGACGCTCATGCTCAACGCCCCGGTGCCGGCCGCCAAGAAGGTGCTCGCCAAGGCCGGTCTCAGCATCGACGACATCGACCTGTTCGAGATCAACGAAGCGTTCTCGGTGGTGGCGGAGAAGTTCATCCGCGACCTCGACCTCGACCGCGACAAGGTGAACGTGAACGGCGGCGCCATGGCGCTGGGTCACCCCATCGCCGCGACCGGCGCGATGCTCATTGGCACCGTGCTCGACGAGCTCGAGCGCACCGGTGGCCGCTACGGCCTGGTCACCATGTGCGCCGCCGGCGGCATGGCCCCCGCCATCATCATCGAACGCATCTGAGCGTTCTCACCTCCGGAGTGCCGATCGTGGGCACCGGATGCATCCTCGGGGACGCATCTGGTGCCCGCGTCGCGTGTCGGGGGCTCAGCAAGGCCACGTCGGCGGGCATACTGGTGCGCGTTATCGTGCGGGTTTCCTCGCGCGCCCGCCCCTCTGGGGGCGGCGCGAAACCCAGACGCCCAGCGTACGCAAGGGCCAGCGAGTCGGCGGGTTACGCGAAGTGAGTCGATCGGTTACGTGGCTCCGGTCCTGCCCTTCGCCGTGCCCTGCAGGCGATGGCGGCACCGGTAGTGCCGCCCCACCTGCACTCACACTATTGACACCTTCCTGACGCGGAGTACTGTGGAAAGTCAACGCCCGCCAAAGAGGGGGAGTCCGATGCCATCAGGGATCTGTCGCTGGTCTTCAATGCCTCGTCATTTGCGCTGGCTCTCTCCGTTGGCGCTCTTGTTATCGGCCTGTGGAAATCCACACGGTGTCGAACCGGCACACGACGATTCTGCTGTTCGGACACTGGGTTCGGTACTCACGACGGAGAGCGCTTTGGCGCACACGTCCGATCCGGTCACCGTGGGTTCAACGCCAACCGCCTCGACGGTATCCTCCGCATTTCGCACCATCCCTACAGAGATCGGGACCATCTCCTATTCGCTCCCAAAGGGCGCAACTGCCGATCCGGTCCGTCCACCGCCAATTCCGGACTTCGGGCTGGCGATCGAGCAATGGATCGTTCCCAACTGTTGCCGACTCATGATCACCTTGCAAAAGGTCCAACCGCTCCTTCCTGACACTCAGCTGGTCTCGGAGCAGGAAGTGAACGGGATCATCTGGCGGACATACGGTATTGGGCCCGAGGATGGAAGCCAGATCACTGCAGTTGGGATGAAGGGGGCTCTCTCTGTCCTGGTTAGTACACAGACATCGTCGGGGGACCGATCGGGTGCCGCCGCCTCCGTGTCAGTGGTCGCCGACCTGCTTCAGTCAATCACGTTTACCGGATAGTGAGGTCGATAGGTGAGCACGGCACGAAAGACGAAGGCGACACTGCTCGCAACTATTGCAATCTTGTCCTCTTTGGCTGCAACGGGCCGACCCGCATATGCCGGGACAGGATTCAATCACTTCTGGTGGGCCGACTCGGGAATTACCTTGAGCCAGACCAGCTACAAGTACTCGAACATGAGTGCCTTCTGGCAGGCCATCGTGAATGCGGACGGTTGCATCATTCCAGTCGATGGCGTCTATGGACCAACGACCACCTGGTACACAGCGACGTTCCAGAACCATCTTTTCTCGACCAACAACGGTGGCGTCATGACGCCTGGATGGCTGAACTACTTCCAGTTGGCAACGGACACGACCCCTGGGCACTACCCGCGGCTTCGACAGACCGGATTCATCGATGGTTACGGCACGGTTCACTATGGCTACTACGCCGGCCAAGAAAGCTTTACCACAGAATTGGGCTGGAACCCGATTTCGGCTCAGTGGCTCTTCTCTCAGTACCCCATCTCCAACCCACACGCCCTCATCCCCGCCACGCCTAGTCGAACCGTGGGCTCCGTTTCTGCATGTGCATAGGTCAGAACGTGGCGGTCTCGATGGAGCTCAGCTCGGCACCAGCTGTCTGACGTCCACAACCGCCGCCAGATGGCCGAATCACTGAACTCGTGGATCAAGGCCCACCTGCCCGGCAGGCGAGCACGCAGCTACGGCCAGGACAACCAACACCTCGACCTGCTGTTCATGGGCATCGCCCGCAACACGCTGTCCGCGCTACACCACCGCGACCGAAACGCCCAGGCACCACCGGGCACCACCGCCGCCTGACCGGCCCAGATCAACCCAGCCGCCCCACGGGGCGGCATCGCCGCGCCCGGAAACCGGCGACGAGTTCAGTTCGCACGAACTGAACAGTTCGACCGCCCGAAACGGCAACTAGCCTGCCAGTTCGTACAAACAGGGCGGCGTTCGCTCCCCCGCGACAGTTTCGCGGCGGGTTCTGCACCGCCCCCCGCCCCTCTAGCTCAATGGTTAGAGCAGTGGACTTTTAATCCATTGGTTCAGGGTTCGAGTCCCTGGGGGGGCACCACGCCAACCACCGGCAGTGCCGGGTCAGTCTGCGGCGTACAGCACCATCGCCTGGCGGGTGTCGAGGTACTCCTCGAGCCGGGTGATGCGGCCGCCCTCCACCCAGAACCGGATCATCGCCGGCATCTTCAGCGGGCCTCCTCTGGCATCGCCGGTGAGCACGTGTTGCTGCACGAAACCATCGGGTGCGACGAAGCGACGGATCTCGGTGTACTGCAGGTTGCTGGCCCGCCGATGCAGGTCGACCAACGTGAGCAGGTTCTCGTCGGGTGACTGATCGCGCTGGTCGAAGTTGTGCCAAATGGTGGCATCGGGCGCGTAGATGGCCCGCACGCCCTCCACGTCGCCAGCCGCGATGGCGGCCACCAATCGGTCGCCGATGTCGTGCATCGCTGCCTCGGTCAGTTCGCTCATGTCCGCAGAGTAGTGGGATGCGAGTGGCACACTCGTCGGGTGGGTCACGACCACTCCAACCACCACTCGCACGGGCACGCGTCGCTGCGCGCCGGGGCCCGACACCTTGGTCGGTTGAAGATCGCATTCGCACTCATCGTCGGCTTCTTCTTGGTGCAGGTGGTGGTGGGCCTGGCCACCAACTCCCTCGCCTTGCTGAGCGACGCCGGCCACATGGCCACCGACGCACTGGGGTTGGGCATGGCCCTGGCCGCCATCACTGCCGCGAACCGTGCCGACCACTCCAGCCATCGCACCTTCGGTCTGTACCGACTGGAGATCCTGGCAGCGCTGGCCAACGCGGTGCTGCTGTTCGCCGTCGCCATCTATGTGCTCGTGGAAGCGATTCTTCGCCTCCGCGACCCGGCCGAGGTGCACTCCACACCCGTGCTGGTGGTCGGCATCATTGGGCTCGTCGTGAACGTGATCGCGTTCCTTCTGCTGCGCGAGGGCGCACAGGAGAGCATGAACATGCGCGGCGCCTACCTCGAGGTGGTGAGCGACATGCTCGGCTCCGTCGGTGTCATCGTGTCGGCCATCGTGTTGAGCGTCACGGGCTGGAGCTGGGTAGACCCGATCGTCGGTGCCGGCATCGGCCTGTTCATCCTTCCCCGGGCGTATCGCCTTGGTCGCGACGCGGTGCGGGTGCTGGTGCAAGCGGCACCACACGAACTCGACGTCCACGACATCGAGCAAGCACTACTGGAACTCGACCATGTGGTGGGCGTGCACGATCTGCACGTGTGGACGCTCACCAGTGAGATGCACGTGCTGTCCGCGCACGTGCAGGTGAGCGACGACCCGGCCATGCGGGGCGTGCTGCCCGCTGCGCAAAAGCTGCTGACCGAGCGCTTCGGCCTGGACCACTCCACGCTGCAGATCGAAGTGGCTGGCGAACCCGACTGCCCCGACATCGGCTGGTGACGACGTCCGCGCAGTGCGAGAATGACGGGGTGACGTACACGCACCTCATCGTCGAGACCGACGGCCCGTTCACCACCATCACCCTCAATCGTCCCGAGAAGCGCAACGCCCTCGCACTCGACGTGATGCTGGAACTCACCCAGGCCTTCCGCGATGTGGGCGCCAGCAACGCGACCGGCGTGATCCTCGCGGCCAACGGTCCGGTGTTCTCCGCCGGCCACAACTTCGGCGACATGGCAGGCGCCACGTTCGAACAGGCCAAACATCTCTTCGACGTGTGCACCGAGATGATGGACACCGTGCAATCGATCCCCCAGGTGGTCATCGCCCGCGTGCATGCGCTCGCCACCGCGGCGGGCTGCCAGCTGGTGGCCACCTGCGACCTGGCGGTGGCCGCCAACAGCGCCGGCTTCGCCATCCCCGGCGGCAAGGGCGGCCTGTTCTGCCACACCCCACTCGTTGCCGTGGCCCGCAACGTGGGCCGCAAGCGCGCCATGGAGATGGCCCTCACCGGCGATGCCATCGACGCCGCCACGGCTCAGGAATGGGGCCTCATCAACCGCGCCGTGCCCGACGAGGAACTGCACACCGCCACCCACGACCTGCTGGCCCGGGCCACCCGCGGCAGCGCCACCAGCAAGGGGCTCGGCAAGCGCGGCTTCTACGCGCAGGCGGGATTAGACCAGACCCAGGCGTACGAGTTCGCCGTGCACACCATGGCCAGTGCCGCCGTCACCCCCGACGCCCAGGAGGGCATCGCTGCATTCCTCGAGAAGCGACGGCCGAACTTCGGGTGAACCTTGCGACCCATCCGTGTCGGGTGGGTTGTCGCAGTGCTCCCCGCGCCTGCAACATGTGAGATAGAGAAGCGTTGCATGTCGTCCGCCGGGAACTCTGCGAGCCTCGGGCACGACCTGATCACGGACGAGGAAAGGTATGCCGACGATGAGTGAGATCCAGTTCCACGTGCCGGGCATGAGCTGCGGTCACTGCGAAACCGCCGTGAAGAGCGAAGTGGGCAAGGTGGCGGGCGTCGCAGGCGTGGCCGTCGACCTGGAGACCAAGATCGTCACCGTCACCGGCGAAGCCTTCGAGCGCGATGCCATCGTGGCCGCCATCGACGAAGCCGGTTACGAAGTCGTCGTCTGACATGTCGGTGTGGGCGCGGCTCGGCGCATTTGTGGTGGTGCTGTTGGGCACCTTCGGCACGGCCTACGCCATGGGCGAACGCATGCCTGGCCACACCCACTCCGGCCACAGCCACTCGCATGTCGCTCCGCTGGTGCCACCTGCATTCGAATCGGGCAACTACCGCCTCCTCACCGACAGCGTGGTGGGGGCCAAGGGCGAGCCGCGGGTCGTTTCGTTCCATCTGCAGACGATCGATATGGAGGAGCGCGTCACCGAGTTCCAGATGGTCCACGAGGCACTGCTTCACGCAGTGATGATTCGGCCCGACCTGAGCGGTTACGAGCACTTCCACCCCACCATCTCAGATCGTGGTTCGTGGGAGGTCACCCTCGACGAACCCGGCCAGTGGCACCTGATCTTCGACAGCACACCGAAGGGCGAGAGTGCGCCCATCGTGCTCAGCGCAAACCTCGACGACGAAGTCTCGGTCGAGCCGGTACCGCTGCCCGCCCCCGACGACGACGTGGTGGTGGATGGGCTGCACCTCATTCGCAGTGGCCTGAACTTCAACGTCTACAACGAGGACGGCACGCCAGCCACGGGCCTCGAGCCATACCTAGGCCAACCCGCCCACCTCGTGGCCATCCGCCAGGGCGATCTGTCGTACGTGCACCTGCATGCAATGAGCGAGATGGACGGCATGTTCATGTTCGGCGACACGTTGCCGCAACCCGGCACGTACCGGCTATTCCTGCAGTTCGGCCACAACGGCACGTTGCTCACCATCCCGTTCACCGTGGCGCAGCCATGAGCCTCGACGCCAACACACCCGTCATCGCCATCCCGCCGGGGCTGGATCAACTCGACCTCGAACTCACGGGCATGACCTGCGCGTCGTGCGCAGGTCGCATCGAGAAGAAACTCAACCGACTCGCCGGCGTGACCGCCTCCGTGAACTACGCCACCGAGAAGGCGAGCGTGTCGTTCGATGCCGCCAAGGTGAGCACCGACCAACTGGTCGCAGCCGTGGAGAGCATCGGGTACGGCGCCATCGTGCCGACCGATGAACCCAGCGACGAACCCGACCCCAACGAGGTCCGTCTGGCCGACCTGCGCCGCCGACTGGTGCTCGCCACGGTGCTGGGCGTGCCCGTACTGCTCCTCAGCATGGTGCCGGCGTTCCAGTTCCGCGGATGGCAGTGGGTGTGCCTTGTCTTGGCCACACCGGTCGCTGCGTGGTCGGCCCTCCCCTTTCACCGGGCGGCATGGAAGAACCTCCGCCAGGCCGAAGCGAGCATGGACACGTTGGTGTCGGTGGGCGTCATCGCGGCCTACGGCTGGAGCCTCTACGCGTTGCTCACCACCTCCGCTGGCGACCTGGGCATGAAGATGCCAATGTCGCTCAGCCCGGCACGCGGCGAGAACCATCACCTCTACTTCGAGGTGGCCAGCACCACCGTCGCCCTCATCCTCGCCGGCCGTTACTTCGAGGTGAAGGCCAAGCGTCGCGCCGGTGGTGCACTGAAGGCTCTGCTCGCCCTCGGGGCCGACACCGCCAACGTGCTGCAGGCCGACGGCACCGAACTCATCCGACCCGCGAGCGTGCTCAAGGTCGGTGACCGCTTCGTCGTGCGCCCCGGCGACCGCATCGCCACCGACGGCGAAGTGGAAGAGGGCACATCGGCAGTCGACATGAGCCTGGTCACGGGCGAGAGCGTGCCGGTGGACGTGGCCCCCGGCAGCGGCGTCACTGGCGCCACCATCAACACCAATGGGCGCCTCGTGGTGCGTGCCACCCGCGTGGGTAAGGACACCGCCCTCGCTCAGATGGCCCGGTTGGTGGAGGCCGCTCAGAGCGGCAAGGCACCCGTGCAGCGTCTCGCCGACCAGATCGCCGGCGTGTTCGTGCCCATCGTCATCGTGCTCGCCGCCGCCACGTTGGGCTTCTGGTTCTCTCGCTCGGGCAGCTTCACCGAAGCCATCGGCCCGGCCGTGGCCGTGCTCATCATCGCCTGCCCCTGCGCACTCGGCCTCGCCACCCCCACGGCGCTGCTGGTGGGCACCGGCCGCGGCGCACAACTCGGCATTCTCATCAAGGGTCCCGAGGTGTTGGAGAGCACCCGCCAGGTCGACACCGTCGTGCTCGACAAGACGGGCACCGTCACCACCGGCCAGATGGAAGTGGTGGGTGTCACCCCGGTGGGCGATGCCGATGCCAACGAAACCCTTCGCCTCGCCGCAGCCGTGGAACGCGCGAGCGAACACCCCATCGCCAAAGCCGTGGTGCGCGCCGCCGACGCCGCAGCACTCCCTGCCACACCCGTCAACGACTTCACCTCCCAGATGGGCGTGGGTGCCACCGGCACCGTCGAAGGCCACACCGTGTGGGTGGGTCGCGCCGAGGCTGCCGACGTGCCCGTGCACAGCGAAGGCCGCACCGTCATCTCGGTGAAGGTGAACGGCGCTCTGGTCGGCACCATCGCCATCGCCGACACCGTGAAGCCCACCAGCGCAGAAGCCATCGCCCGGTTCCGGCGACTCGGGCTGCGGCCCGTGTTGCTCACCGGCGACAACCGCGCCACCGCTGAAGCCGTCGCCGACCAGGTGGGCATCGAATCCAGCGATGTCATCGCAGGCGTGCTACCCGATCAGAAGGTGGCCGAGATTCAACGCCTCCAGGCCGAAGGCCGCGTGGTGGCAATGGTGGGCGATGGCGTGAACGATGCTGCCGCCCTGGCGCAGGCCGACCTCGGCATTGCGATGGGCACCGGCACCGATGTGGCCATCGAAGCCAGTGAGCTCACGCTGGTGCGCGCCGACCTGAACGCCGCAGCCGATGCCATTCGCCTCAGCAGGCACACGCTCCGCATCATCAAGGGCAACCTGTTCTGGGCCTTCGCCTACAACGTGGCTGCAATCCCGTTGGCGATGTCGTGGCGCCTCTCACCCGTGGTGGCCGGTGCCGCCATGGCCTTCAGCAGTGTGTTCGTGGTGAGCAACAGCCTGCGGCTGCGCCACTTCAAACCCGGCCACTGACACCCACCTCACGCTGCCGCCAGCACACGGGCGGTCTGACGCAGTCGCGACACCAACGCATTGCGGTGGTTACTGACGGAACGCACGCTCACGCGCATCGCTGCGGCCACCTCGGTAGGTGACCGACTGTCGAGCAGCAACGACAGAAGTTGCAGGTCCCGTTCACTGAGCACGGAACTGCGCGCCGCCATCACCAACTCGGCGAGTTCCACACCGGAGTCGCGGGGCTGATCATCCGGGTGCACGGCAAAGTGATCGAGATCGAACGCGTCGCTCGGCACCAACTCGTGCACCGAAGCGCGACGACGCTGTCGAAGGAAGGCGTGGTACTCCGCATCGCGCAGCAGTTGGGCCGCAAGGTGACCCGGTCGGCGTTCCACCGGATAGGTGCGGATGACGAACCAAGCGGCACCGATGAGCTCCTCCACTGGGTCGGTGCTGTCGGAACGCCGCGCCCACCGACGGGCGATCGCGGCCAGCCCGGGCAGCATGCGCTGCAACACTGCCCGCGCAGCAAGGTCGTCGAGGCGCGCGATCAGCAGCAATCGGTACAGCACATCGTTGCCCGCTTCACTCGGTTCGCCGGCTTCCCCACCAGCCGCACGAAAGCCGGTGGCCAGCACCACGTCGTCGAGCGAGCGAACCGGCACGCCCAGCTCCCAACGCACTGCCTGGCGAACCAGCGCCCGTCGAGTGGAGAGCACCTGCCACTCACGGCTGAGGCGGGCGAGTGCGGATGCGGACGACGGAGCAAGCAAGGAAGTAGTCATGGCTGCAGCGTCCGCGCGGCCGCTCTCCGGAGCGTTCACTCCCCGCCTCACCGTGCCGCTCACCTGCAGCTTTTCTCTGCAGAAGCGCCGATGCCGTCGTACCCAGTGAGATCGATGGACACTTCGACGCACTGGCGATGCACGTGGCGCACCGGGCCCGACACCGGCGCAACCACCACACTCACCATTGGGCGCCACGTCGTTGGCCGAGCACCCCGAGCCGCCGTGAGGTGCGACGACACCGCACTGGAACCCCACCATCTGTTGCTGGAGGTTCACGACGACGGCCGCCTCACGGCCACCCAACTCGCGGGTCGTGTTCCGGTACGCAGCGGTGACGGAGCCGTGGTGGATGGCAAAAGCCCGATCGCGTCGGACACCGCGCTGGAGATCGGGTCGAGCACGCTGTGGTGCACACGTTCGGCTGCCGTCGAGGCAACCACCAACGTTCGAGCCGACGGCGCCGTCACCCGCCGACCACGCGCGGTACCCACGTGGCAGCCTGCCGACCTCGCCGCACCGAGCGAGCCCGATCTGCATCGCCAACCGCCCGGCGGCTTGGTACCTGCGCTGCTCGGCCTCGTGGGTGCCGGCGTGATGGCCGCCGTGCTGCACCAGATGATGTTCGTGGTGTTCGGCGCGATGGGCGCGTTCATGGCCGTGGCCAGTTGGGCGACACAACACGCTGCCGACCATCGGCGCCGGGCAGCGGCGCGCTCGGACTACGCCAACGCCGTGGCTGCTCACACCACCGCATTGCAGGCCGACCGAGCCGCTTTCGCAATTGCCCACCTCTCGGCCACACCCACCACGGCCGCGGCACGACAGTCTGCCGACGAGCGAACCGGGCTGTGGGAGCGTCGGTCGGCGCAGGCCGACGCGTGGTGGGTGAGCATCGGCATCGGCCCGGTTGCGTGGCGTAGCGGCACCGAGCTCTCGGCGCATCTGCCCGACATGCCAGTGCCGGCCGTGCTGGGACCGGACCAACGCGTGGTCGTAGCAGGCACCGGCGCCGACGCTGTCGCCCGCGCCTGGTTGGTGCAGCTTGCCACGACGTGCGGCCCGGCCGACCTACGCATCGTGGTGGCAACCGCACACCCCGAGCGGTGGCAGTGCTTTCGCGGCCTGCCGCACCTTGCGGCACCTGATGGCACTGAGGCCGTTGTGTCGCACGATGACCTGCCACTGGTGTTCGAGCAGTTCGGCGACCACGGCCACCACATCGTCCTGGTCACCGACGACGCCGACGCGCTGGCCACGCGCACCAGTTCGGTGCGCCGGGTGCTGACACGCCACCAACCGGCACTCCTGGCCGTGCTGCCGGACGACCGCGAGGTGCCAGCGGTGTGTGGCGCATCGCTCACGTTGCAGCGAGGGCCGATGGCGCGCTGGGTGGAAGACACGGCCACCACCCTGCTGCCGGTGCAGGTGCGCGTTGCGGGCATGAGTGCGGCGTCCACGTGCTCCGTGGTTGCTGCGCTCGCACCGCTGCAGGACCCGGAAGACACCCTCGCCACCGGGCGCATGCCGAACGATGTGCGTTGGGCAGAGATCATGGGACCGATCGATGCCGATGCGATCGCGGCTGCCTGGACCCTCGACGCACACCGCTCTGCGCCGCGCGCACCCATCGGTATGGCTGCCGACGGCGTGGTCGACATCGACCTCGTGCGTGACGGCCCTCATGGGCTGCTGGCTGGCACCACCGGGGCAGGCAAGAGCGAACTCCTCCGCACTCTCGTGGCCGGTCTCGCTGTTCGGAACAGTCCGGCGCAACTGCAGTTCGTGCTCATCGATTACAAGGGTGGCGCCACGTTCGATGCACTCATCGGGTTACCGCACGTAACGGGAGTGATCACCGACCTCGATGCCCATCTCGCCGATCG
>CAIXIJ010000140.1 GCA_903919455.1 uncultured Acidimicrobiaceae bacterium
ACGCCGTGGGTGATGCGCACCAGTGGCCTCGGCGCCGACCAACTCGTGGAGCACGACGGTGGCGATGTGGTGAAGGTGGGCGACCTCGAGATCACGCTCGTCCACACGCCCGGCCATACGCCGGGCAGTCAGTGCTTCCATGTGGAAGGCCGACTGGTCAGCGGCGACACGCTGTTCCTCGACGGATGCGGCCGCACCGACTTTCCCGGCAGCGACCCTGCTGCGATGTACGACAGCCTGCAGGTGCTCGGCGCGATGCCCGAAGGCACCGTGGTGTATCCGGGGCACCGCTACTCACTCCCGTCGAGCGCCACCATCGACGCCATTCGCGAGCAGAACTACGTCTACCGACCCAAGAGCAAGGAGCAGTGGCTCACCATGTTCAGCCACTGAGGCCGAGACGGGCCAACTGCTCGGCGGGCGCTTCCAGTTCGTCGAGCGCGGTGCGAAGCAGATCCAGCATTCGCCGCTCCTGCGCCTCGCCTACTCGGTTCTCGCGCTCATCGGGGTCGAGTTCGATGTCGTAGAGGTGATGCTTGCCCACGTTGGCCCCGCCGCTCACCCAGAACGGCAACGCGTCACCCGCTTCGAACGGCTGCCGGATGACCGGTATCTCACTGCCCGGCATACGGTCGAGCCAGGCTCTGCCATCTGGCTTCGGTAGTTCGGTGATGCCCTTCACGTGGACGGGCATGGTGCTCCAGCGGTTACTCCACATGCTCAGGGGAAAGTTGTCGCCCTCTGGTGCACGGGCGTACTTGTGCCGGCCGTCGGTGACCTGCACCCAGTTGCCGAACACGCCGCCGACGGCCCACTCGCGCACGCTGGTTGCCTCGCCCCGCAGCAACGGCAGGAGCGAGCGGCCGTGCGTGCGATGGGCCGGCACCACACCGAACAGGTCGGCCAGCGTGGCGTGCAGATCCACTGCGGTGGTGAGCGCGTCGCATACTCCGCCTCCCGCAACACCTGGCCAATGAATCAGCAGCGGAATGTGACCCAGCGGCTCGAACTGCGGCACGAGCGGCTTGCCCCAGATGTCGTTGCCGCCACGTTCGTCGCCCAGGTAGTGGCCGTGGTCGGTGCAGACGATCACCGCAGTGTCGTCCCACAGCCCGTTGCGATCCAGTTCGGCCAGCAGGCGACCGAACCAGTCGTCGATCATCGAGAGTTTCGAGCCGTAGTTGCCGCGCAGGTGCCGGGCTTCGCCCTCCGAGAGGTGGCCACTCGCCACCGCCCCCACCATGTACGGCGGCCAGATGAGCCGATCGCCTTGCCACGGCTCGTCTTCGTACATTCCTTGCCACGGTTCGGGTGTGTCGAACGGTTCGTGTGGATCGAACTCGTCGATGAACAGCAGCCACGGTTGATCACCCTGATGCTGCGCTGCACCCGCCACCCATTCGGCAGCAGCCCGCATGGTGCGCGGACCCGGGTAATCGGTTTCCGTCCGGAACCACGTGCGCGACCGGTCGTAGGCGCGTTCGAGGCGAGGGGCGTTGTCGCCCATCCGCCGGCGCCAGAACCAGTCGCCCGGCGCTGCTGGCGGCGCTGGCACGCCCATCCAACTGGGATCGAGCCAAGTGCGCCACGGATCGCCCTCGTGGCCCCGTACGTAATCCCACCCGCCGAAGTCGGTGTGGTAGTTCTCGCCACCGGTTTCGAACAGGTGCGGATGATCGGTGACCAACATCGTGGTGACGCCCGCGTCGCGCAGGTCCACAGTGATCGGCTGCTCCCACAGCTCGATCGAACCCCACGGGCGCCACAGGAAGTCGAGCGCTCCGCACAGGATGTCGTGTCGAGCAGGCATGCACGGCAGCGAGCCGGTGACGTGCCGGGTGAAGCGGGTGGCCCGTTCGGCGGCGAACCGGTCGAGATGCGGCGTGGCGAACTCCGAGCCGCCATAACTACCCAGCATGTGGCGATTCAGCGAGTCGAGCAGCACCACCACTGCGTTACGGGGACCGGTCATCGTTCCAGCATGTCAGAGCAGCGCGAACACGATGGTGCTGGTGCCAGCAAGGAACAGCAGCGTGAGCACCATCACGCGGAATCGCTCGCCGTGCACATGCTTGCGGACCGGCCACGCAAGGCCCTGACCCACCAGCCATGCCGGAAACGCGATGGCCGCAGCCTTCAGCCCGTCGGCGGTGATCTTGCCGTTCAACGCGAACAGGCTGAGGCCCACGACATTGCTGAACGCAAACACCATCGAGATGGTGGCGCGGAACGGGGCGGCCTGCAGATGGCGCGCCTGCAGGCCGAACACCAGCGGCGGTCCATTGGTGGACAGCGACGTGTTCAGCACACCCGACACGAAGCCCACGCTGTAGTCGAAGTGATTGCTCGCTGCCGTCAGGTTGATACGAGCGATCAGCAGAATCGTGGCGATGATCACGGCGATGCCGAGTGTGAGCCGAAGCGCCGTATCGCTGACGACGTTGAGGATGAACAGGCCGAGCGGCATGCCGACGAATGCGCTGAGAATCAACCTTTTCGCCAGCGGTCGCTCGGCATCGGCGCGGAGTCGCACCGCCTGCAAGGTGGTGCTGATCATTCCGAGAATCGTGCTCACCACCACCGCTTCCTTCACCGGAAGCGCGATGGTCATGATCGGCATGGAGAGCAGTGCGAATCCGAACCCGGAAAGCACCTGCACGAACGCTGCGCAGAAGATGGCGACAGCCACCACGATGAGTTCTGTCGCTGTCACGGTGGATGAGTCTGCCACCTACGATGTTCACAGATGAAGCCACTGCCGATCATCGACCCCGCAGCCTCCGATGCCGCCGCATCGATCGATCGGGCATGCCGCGACGTCGGCTTCTTCGCTGTGCCGCTGCCGCCAGGTCTGCGCTCCACTCGCGACGCGCTCATCGAGGCAGCGACAGAGTTCTTCTCCCTCCCCGCTGAGGAGAAGTCGCTGGTCTCCATGGCCGTCGGCGGTTCCGCGTGGCGTGGGTGGTTCCCGCTGGAGGGGGAACTCACCTCCGGCGTACCCGACCGCAAGGAGGGGTACTACTTCGGGGCCGAGTTGCCCCCTGATTCGCGACCCATGCACGGCCCGAACATCTGGCCGACCCGCCCACCGTCGCTGCAGCCATTGGCCACCGAGTGGATGTCGGCAATGGCGGAGCTTGGACAGTCGGTCTTGTCGCTGATGGCCATCGGCCTCGGCCGACCTGCGAACTACTTCGCCACCGGGCTCACCGCCGACCCCACGCCGTTGTTTCGCATCTTTCGGTACCCACCGCACCCCACCGGCGACACCAGCACCTGGGGTGTGGGGGAACACACCGATTACGGATTGCTCACCCTGCTGGCTACCGACGGCACGCCCGGCCTCGAGGTGAAGCTGAACGGCGAATGGATTCCCGCCCCGGCCGATGCCGATCTGGTGATCTGCAACCTCGGCGACATGCTGGATCGACTCACCGGCGGCCGCTACCGCAGCACCCCTCATCGCGCCAGGAACCACGACGGGCACGATCGCTATTCGCTGCCCTTCTTCTTCGACCCCGGCTGGAACGCTGCGGTCGATCCACTGCACTTCGATGACGACTGGATGCCGCCTGCGGACGCCAGAGAACGCTGGGATCGTTCCAACCTGCGCGACATCAGCGGCACCTACGGTGAATGGCTGGGAGCCAAGGTGAGCAAGGTCTTTCCCGACCTCGCTCGTGACGTCTACTAACGGGCCAGGGTGTAGGTGCGGGCATGTCGATCCACACCCGCCACCACCCAGCCATCCCGCAGGTGCGGCTCCATCGCCTCGCGAATGGCCATTCGCGCCGCATGTGCTTCGGGCGCGGATGCTGCGATCTGCTCGGGTGTCACCAGCGGTACCGACAGGACGAATGTTTCGGCGAACGCAGGCCTCGGGGCCACCAACTCCCACTGCACGGTGAGTCGGTCGCTGGGCAGCGAGCCATTGATACCGCCCAGCGGGCCGTAGAGGTCGGCGTGGTACATCACGCCAAGCGCACTCAACTTGTTGAGGTTCAGGTGCGCGTTGGTGAGTTGCATCGGATCGTATGTCCAGCGCATGGCGTGATAGCCGTGGTCTCGGCACCACACGGCTTGTGCGCGCTTCATCTGCTCGCCGACGCCGCGGCTGCGGTACTCGGGATGTACCGCCATGTAGTGCGAGTGCAGCACGCCTTGCTCGTGCGTGGGAAACGCGAATGCGGTGGACACGACGAGATCGCCGTCGAAGGCGGCCAGCGCAAGGCCCCCCTCATGCACGACCGCAACGAGCACGTTCACCGACACCCGCTCGTCGTCGCCACCCCAGATGAGCCCCTCGAACTCCGGCATGACCGCCAGTTCGGCCGCCGACGAGAGAACGCGAAACTCCAGCGTCACCGCACCACTTCCACCGCTTCGGTGACGGTGTCGAGAAACTGCCGATCCAGCGTGACACCGATACCGGGGCCCTCGGGCACGGCCATGATGCCGTCGATGGCCTCGAGTTGCTGCTCGGTGATGTCGCGGGCATAGGTGCGACTCGACGAGGCGGTGTCGCCGGGGAAGACGAAGCCGGGCATCGTGGCCAGGTGAATGTTGTGGGCTCGACCGATGCCCGTTTCGAGCATGCCGCCGCACCACATGGGCACGTTGCGCGCAACGCACAGGTCGTGGATCTCGCGCACTGCCTGAAGGCCGCCAACGCGCCCGACCTTGATGTTCACCACCGTGCACGCGCCCATGTCGAGCGCTGCCTTCACCCGCGCGGGCGACGTAAGGGTTTCGTCGAGGCACAGTTCGGTGCGGAGTTGCTTCGCCAACGAGGCGTGGTCGACCATGTCGTCCCAGTGCAGGGGTTGCTCGATGTAGTGCAGCCCGAACTCGTCGATCTGGTTCAGCAGATCCATGTCGTTCAGCGTGTAGGCCGAGTTGGCGTCGACGGTGAGTTCGATGTCGGGGTGAACGGCGCGCACGGCGGCCAGGACCTCCACGTCCCAGCCCGGCTCGATCTTCAGCTTCACCCGCTTGTAGCCCTGCTCCACATGCTGGGTGACGCTGGCGACCGTGACCTCCACGGGGTTCATACCCAGCGACGCGCCCACAGGAATCTCGGTGCGATCGCCACCGAGCAGCGCACGCAGCGGCACACCCTGCTGACGGGCATAGCAGTCCCACACCGCCAACTCGAGTGCCGTCTTGGCCATCGGGTTGCCGCGCCAGTGCGCCCAGCGCGCCGCCACCTCGGAAGGGTGGTCGCAGCCGTTGGCCAACAGGTCCGGACCGAACGCGTTGCGCAGCAGGTGCAATGCCCCGGGGATGGTCTCTTCCCGATACATCGGGAACGGGTCGAAGACGCCTTCGCCGTAGCCCTCCACGCCCTCGGAGCGCACGGTGACGATGGTGGCGTGCTTCTGCGACTCGCTACCGAACGAGGTACGGAAGGGAGAGCGGTACGGGAGGAGAACGCTGCGGAGTTCAATCTCATCGATCTTCACGGCATGTTTCTTACCATGTGTCGATGTTCGGCCGCTTCTTCCCCTCGCGTCGCGGAGGCGCCGGTGAGGCCTCCAGAATGGCGGCGATCCAACGTCGGCTATCGGCCGGATCGATGACATCGTCGATCTCGAAATGCGACGCCACGTTCGAGGCCTTGCCGATCTCGTACATCCGGTCGACCATCGTCTGGAAGGTGCGCTCGCGCTCGTCCGGGTCGGCGATGGCCGCGAGTTCGTTGCGGTAGCCCAGCCGAACAGCACCCTCCAGGCCCATGCCCCCGAACTCGCCGGTTGGCCATGCCACACAGGCCTGCGCTGCCTTGGTGCTGCCGCCCATCATCGCCTGCGCACCCAGGCCATAGCTCTTGCGCAGCACGATGGAGATGAGCGGCACGGTGATGTTCGCGCCCGTCACGAACAGACGGCTGCAGTGCCGCACCAGCGCTGTCTTTTCCACTTCCGGCCCCACCATCATCCCGGGGGTGTCGATGAGCGTGACCACCGGCATGTCGAACGCATCGCACAACTGCAGGAAGCGGGCGGCTTTGTCGGCGCCGTCGCTGTCGATGGCACCGGCGAGATGGCCTGGGTTGTTGGCCACCACACCCACCGGACGGCCCTCCACACGGGCGAAGGCGGTGACCATGCCCACGCCGAAGTCGCGGCGGAGTTCCAACACACTGCCGGTGTCGAACAGGCGCTGGATCACGTCGTGCACGTCATAGCTGCGCTTGCGATCCTCGGGGATCACATGGCGCAGTTCTCGCTGGTCCACGCACTCCCACGTGTCGGACGGCTCTTTGGTGAAGTAGCCGAGGTACTGCTTCGCTGTGGCGACGGCGGCTGCCTCGTCGGGCACCACGATGTCGACCACGCCGTTGGCGCGCTGCACCTCGATGGGGCCGATGTCGTGCGGGTCGAATACGCCGAGACCACCGCCTTCGATCATCGCCGGACCACCCATGCCGATGTTGCTGTCCTCGGTGGCGATCACCACGTCGCAGCAACCGAGAATGGCCGCGTTACCGGCGAAGCAGTAACCGGCGTTCACCCCCACGATGGGCACCAGACCCGAGAGCTCGGCAAAGTACAGGAAGGCCAGGCAGTCGAGGCCGCTCACGCCGCTTTGATCCGTGTCGCCCGGGCGACCACCACCGCCTTCGGTGAAAAACACCACCGGCAAACGCAGTTGTTCGGCCAGTTCGAACAGACGGTCCTTCTTGCGGTGGTTCTGAGTGCCCTGCGTGCCGGCCAGCACGGTGTAGTCGTAGCTCATCGCCACGACGGAATGGCCGTTCACCTTCCCCAGACCACCGATCATTCCATCGGCGGGGGTTCGGGCAATGAGGTCGGCCAACTCGCGTCGACGGCGTTGCGCGGCAATCACCACCGGGCCGTATTCCACGAACGAACCCTCGTCGACCAGATCACCCACGTTCTCGCGTGCTGTGCGGCGACCCACTTTGCGGCGTCGCTCAACGGCATCGGGCCGAGCCGCGTCGAGCCCCACCTCGTGACGGGCGATCACCTCGGCCAGGTCGGGTCGCACGTGCGCAGGATCTTCCACGGCCTCGACCTTCAGCTCAGCCACCTGCACCACACCGGGCTCCACGCGGGCCACCACCGCACCGTCCATCACCGTGGCGCCGGCAGCCACGAGCAGCCCCCTCACCACACCATCGGCGGCGGATTCGATGGCGTGATGCATCTTCATCGATTCGATGAGCATCAGCTGTTGGCCCTTGCGCACCTGCTGGCCGTCGGTCACGTCGAGCGTGACGATGGTGCCCTGCATGGGTGCGGTGATGTCGATGATGTCCCCCACAGGCGTCGACGGTAGTCGGGTAGGGTCGACTCGTTATGAGCGAGCCGGTGGAGCTACGCGTCGCCGGCCGCACGGTGACCATCACCAACCCAGAGAAGGTGTATTTCACGGCGCGCAACGACACCAAGCTCGACCTGGTGGGGTACTACCTGTCGGTGGGCGATGCGGTGATGCGCCAGATGTACGACCGGCCGGTGATGCTGCAGCGCTTCCCAAACGGGGCACACGGCTCGAGCTTCTTCCAGAAACGCATCCCCGATGGGGCGCCCGACTGGCTGCACACCACCACAGTGCTCACACCCAACGGCACGCCCTCACGCGCGCTGGTGATCGCCGACCTCGCCCATCTCGTGTGGGCGGTGAACCTCGGCTGCATGGGCTTCCATTCGTGGCCTGTACGCGTGGCCCAACAGGACATCTGCGACGAACTGCGCATCGACCTCGACCCCGGCCCGGGCACCACTTACGCGATGGCCCAGGAGACCGCAGCAGAGACGAAACGCCTCCTCGACGAGCTCGGCATGCTGTCGTTCATCAAGACCTCGGGCAACCGCGGCCTGCACGTATACGTGCGGCTGGAACCGCTGCACGACAGTTACACCGTGCGCACGGCCGCCGTGGCGCTGGCACGCGAACTTGAACGTCGCCGCCCCGACCTCATCACCGCGCAGTGGTGGAAGGAGCAGCGCGGCGAGCGCATCTTCATCGACTACAACCAAAACGCACCGCACAAGACCATGTTCGCCCCCTGGAGCGTGCGCGCTCTCGACCACGCACCAGTGAGCTTCCCGTTCCCGTGGGACCTACTGCCCACGCTGCGACCGCACGACATGACCATTGCCAGCGTGCCCGCGTGGGTCGATGCCCATGGCGACGCCTGGGCCACCATCGACGACCATCCGCAGTCATTGGATGCGCTCCTGGCGATGGCGGTCGGCATGGAGGACGCTCCGTGGCCACCGCAGTACCCGAAGATGGCGGGCGAGCCCACCCGGGTGCAACCGAGTAGGGCGAAGAAGAAGCCGTGACAGCGCTCAGTCGTCGATCCGACGCAACAGCGTGATGCCCTCCACGGTGGACACAGCGCGATAGCGCGTATCGAGCGACTCGGCCACCAACTTCGACGAGGTGCACGACGCAACCGTGTCCACCTTCGCCACCCACGTCGGTGGTGCGTCGCCAGCGAGCAACGCTTCCAGATCGGCTCGGGCGTTGCGGCCCTGATGCACGCCGTCGAACCACAGGTATCGATACATGGGGTCCATCTCCGCGTAGGCGTAGAGGTTCGCAGCAGCGCACAGCACATACAGCGAATCACCCGGCGAGCGATGCGCCGCCAACCACTCCCCCGCAGCCTTCGCACGGTACGAGCGCCGTTCGCCGGAGACCCCCTCGTTCACCGTGCTGTTCGGCAATCGCACCAGCAACACGAACGACACGAGCATCGGCACGAGCACCACGGTCACCGCGGCCGACCGCGCCGCACGCTGCGACAAACGCCCCACCAGCAACCCGCAGAGGGCACCCACTGGAAACGTGAGAATCACCCAATAGTGCAGGAAGAACTGACCACCGAGCACGAACGTCAGCAGCGCCGCAAATGGCCATACGACGAACAGGCCACCAGCGCGATGACCCAACAGTTCCGCTCCGGAGTGCCGCAGCCAGAAAGCGCTGGTCACCAACACCACCACGACGAGCGCGAAGACCGGCCGGGCTTCAGCAGCGGTCTTCCAAAGACGGTGCCAGTTCGAGCCCTCGAGCGCACTGCGCTTCTCCAGTCGGTACCCCCATGCGGCATAGGTCCAGTCGTTCCACCCGGTGAGCGCACCGTGCAGCGCAGCAAGGCCCACCACTCCGAATGCGCCGATGAGCAGTGAGCCGAGCCGTCGCCATGTGACGAGCCATCCGTCCCAACCGACCAGCGCGGAGAGGACGAGAAAGGCCGCAACAGCCGCCAGTCCGTCGATGCCCGACTGCTTCAGACTCCAACCAAGTCCGCCGGCGACCCCTGCGATCACCATCCATCGCTCACTGATCCGCTCGGTCAGCACGCCGCAAGCGACCGCCACCGCCACTGCACTCATTGCGCCGCTGAGTAGTTCACCGTTGGCCTGGAATCCCTCGATGGCGGGCGACGCCGACATCGCCGCCACCAGCAGCGCAGCCACTGCGCCCGAGGTGGGCCCGGCCACCGCA
>CAIXIJ010000141.1 GCA_903919455.1 uncultured Acidimicrobiaceae bacterium
CCCAGTTCGGGGACGTCGTCGGCGGCCTTCTTGCGGTCGCGTACCCGACTGGCTTTGCTCTGCGACGTCTTCGACGCGCGTGCGACTTCATCCTCTGGGAAGATCGACGGCCGCTCGCCAGCCAGTTCGTCGAGCCGGGCGCATACCTTCATCTCGCGCGCATCGAGCAAGCCTCGCATGGTTCGGACCGCAGCGAGTTCGGTGCGGCACGCATCGATATCGGCGAGCGGGTTCGCCTCGATGAGTTCACGCAACGCCTGCAGGTCCATGCCGTGAGCATGAACAAAGGGTGTGACAGAGATTCACCCCGAGCCGGGGTGATGTGCGGCAACGACTGTTACTGCGACTGTTGCTACTGGGCGGCGGCGGCCAGCGCCAGCCACACCTTCTGAGGGGTGCAGGGCATGTCGATGTGGCGCACGCCGAGGTGGCTGACGGCATCGATGACGGCTGACTGCACGGCCGGCGTGCTGCCGATGGTGCCGCTCTCGCCGATGCCCTTGGCGCCCAGCGCGTTGATGAACGTCGGGGTCTCCATGTGCACCACTTCGATGCTGGGCAGTTCGGCGGCCGAGATGAAGGCGTAGTCGGCGAGGTTCGAGGTGACGGGGTTACCGTCGGAGTCGTACCGCACTTCTTCCATCAGCGCCTGAGCCGTGCCTTGGGCCACACCACCGTGGATCTGGCCCTCGAGCAGCATCGGGTTCAACACGGTGCCAGCGTCGTCGCACGCGATGTGGCGCAGGTGAGTGACCTTGCCGGTCTCGGTGTCTACTTCCACGACAGCCACGTGGGCGCCGAACGGGAACGTGGCGCCGGCAACTGCGTAGTACGCGGCATGGGCGAGACCTTCGGGCAGTTCCGGGTCCATCGTTGCTGCCGTTGCGAGGTCGGCCCAGGTCTTGCCGATGCTGGGCGTGCCGGACACGTGGAACGATGCCGACGCCTTGTCGAGCACCACGTCGGCTTCGTCGGCCTCGAGCAACTTGGCTGCGATGGCGCGAGCCTTATCGACGAGGTCGGCAGCGGCGAGGAACACAGCGTTGCCGCCCTGCTGCAGCGAGCGCGAGCCCATGGTGCCGTCGCCCTGCGGCACGAGGTCGGTGTTGCCCCACACGACATCGATCTGGTCCATCGGGATACCCGTCTGCTCGTGGGCAAGCATGCTCCACGCCGTCACATGCCCTTGGCCGTGCGGCGAGGTGCCCGTGTAGACGATGGCGCGGCCGTCGGTGAGCACTTCGATGCGAGCGTGCTCGCCCGAGCCGACACCGCCGGTGATCTCGACGTAGGTGCTCACGCCGATGCCGAGCTGCTTCACATCACCAGCAGCGCGACGGCGGGCCTGCTCGGCGCGCAGGTCGGCGTAGCCGGCGGCATCGAGGGCCTTGTCGAGGGCGGTCTCGTAGTCGCCCACGTCGTAGGTCTGGCCCACGGCGGTGGTGTGCGGCTCCATGAACTTGGGGATCAGGTTCATGCGGCGCACTTCGGCCGGATCGAGGCCCAGTTCCGCGGCGAAGAGATCCATCGCTCGTTCTGCGGCCGCGGTGGCCTCCGGGCGCCCTGCGCCGCGGTAGGCGGTGGTGACCGCTGAGTTGGTGACCACGCTGGTGGTGCGGCATTCGATGTTCGGGATGGCGTACACGGCACTCGACATCGGTCGGGTCATGAACGGGGCGAGGATGGTGCCCATCTCGGCGAAGTAGCCGCAGTCCTGGATGGCATGCAACTGGTAGTGCGTCACCTTGCCGTCGCGGTTGCCGCCAATGGTGACGTACTGCACCTGCGCGCGGCCGTGACCCAGCACCATCATCGACTCGCTGCGGGTCTCGCGCCAGCGCAGCGGGCGCCCGATTTTCGCGGCCAGGACGCCGAGCAGGCTCTCCTCGGGGTCGCACGAGATCTTGGCGCCGAAACCGCCGCCCACATCGGGAGCGATCACCAGCACCTGGTCGGGCTCGACGCCATTCGTCTTGGCGATCAGGGTCTTGGCGCCCTGCGCCGCCTGGGTGCTGAGCCACTGATGCAAACGGCCGTCCACCCACGCCACGGCAGAGCCGCGCACTTCGAGCGGGCACGGGGCGACGCGCTGGTTCAGCACGCGGTGCGGGCCGCTCACCACTTCGCATCCTTCGAAGAAGGCGGCGCCGGAGTTCTCGGGAAGACCCAGCACGGTGGTGTCGAACACCACATTGCTGCCCGTGGATTCGTACAGCAGGGTGCTGCTGGTGAGGGCTTCCTCGATATCGATCACTGCGGGCAGCGAGTCGTAGTCGATGACGACCTGCTCGGCTGCGTCCTCGCCCTGCTGGCGCTCTTCGGTGATGACGACGGCCACGGGCTCGCCGACGAAGCGCACCTTCTCGATGGCCAGGTGACCGCGAGCGATGGTGGGGTTGAAGTCGCTGGGAACGGGCTGAAGACCCAGATCCTCGGCGGTGTACACGGCGAGCACACCGGGCATCTCGAGCGCGGCCGAGGTGTCGATGGAAAGAATGCGGCCGTGCGCCAAGGTGGAACGCACGTACGTGACGTGGCCGGCGCCAGCGAGCAACGGCTCGTCGAGCATGTCGTCGACGTAGATGCCGCCAGTGGTGAGGAACTTCGGGTCTTCCTTGCGGAGAACCCGGTTGCCAAGAATGCTGCCAGCCACGTGCAAACCCCCTGATGTAGTGGTGGAACAGCGTGAGACTAGACGCTCAACGCGGGTCAGGGCGCAGCGGGCGCTGCCGACGCGGCTCGGCGCACCGCGATGATCTGCGCCACAGCGTCGTATGGCCACCCGCCGGGCATCTTCACCGGTGCCTTCGATGGGCCGACCATCGTGATGCGAATCTCGTTGCGCTGTACGTAGCCGATCTCTTCGCGAGCGGCTTCCTCGATGCCCTCTGGCGTGTTGAGGTGGTTCACTTCGCCGGTGAGATCGGCGTTCGCCTGGTCGAGCGCGGCCACTTCAGACTGTTTGCGGTCGATCTCGGTCTGCTGGCGCAGCCACGCCTTCACGGGCAACACGAACAGCGCGCCTGCCAAGGCGGCGAAGATGACGGCGGCCAACAGGCCGATGATGGATCGCTTTCCGCGACCGCGAATCAGTCGCTTCTCCTGTGGGATCGGCCGCGTGAAGTCGTGGTGTTTGGTGTCGTCGGGCCGTTCAGTGGGACGCGTGCCAGCCTTCACTGCGTCGGCAGGACGCTGGATTGCTGACGTCTTGTGGCCACCGGCACTCATCAGCACCAGTCTCGCAGCACTCTCAGCCCGAACGTCGTCACCCTTGGTCGACGGAGAACTCAGGGAGGGCGAACCCAGGTGGAGGGAACCGTCAGCGGGGGCTGAGGGCGCTGCGACCGCGGAACGCTGCGCTCTCACCCAACTGCTCTTCGATGCGGAGCAGTTGGTTGTACTTGGCCACGCGGTCGCTGCGGGCCGGTGCGCCGGTCTTGATCTGTCCGCAGTTCGTGGCCACGGCGAGGTCGGCGATGGTGGCGTCCTCGGTCTCGCCACTGCGGTGGCTCATCACGCTGCTGTAGCCATGACGGGTGGCCAGTTCGACCGTGTCGAGGGTCTCGCTCAGAGAACCGATCTGGTTCACCTTCACGAGCACTGCGTTGGCGACGTTCCGCTCGATGCCCATGCGGAGTCGGGTGACGTTGGTGACGAACAGGTCGTCGCCGACGAGCTGCACACGATTGCCCACCGACTGGGTGAGCGCGGACCAACCGTCCCAGTCGTCCTCGTGCATGCCGTCCTCGATGCTGACGATGGGATACGTGTCGACCAGGCGGGTCCAGTACGCCACCATGTCGTCGGGCGTGAGCACCTTGCCCTCACCCGCCAGGTGGTACGCGCCATCTCGGTAGAGCTCGCTCATCGCCGGGTCCATCGCGATCGCGATGTCGGAGCCGGGGGCGTAGCCGGCCTTCTCGATGGCCTCGATGAGGATGCGAATCGCGTCTTCGTTGCTGGCCAGGTTCGGAGCAAAGCCACCCTCGTCGCCCACGGCGGTGGACAAGCCGCGGTCGTGGATGACCTTCTTCAGTGTGTGGTACGTCTCGGTGCCCCAGCGCAGCGCTTCACGGAAGCTGGGAGCGCCGACGGGCATGATCATGAACTCCTGCATGTCGATGGAGTTGTCGGCGTGAACGCCGCCATTGATCACGTTCATCATCGGCACGGGCAACACGTGCGCATTCGGACCGCCGAGGTAGCGCCACAGGGGCAGATCCAGTTCGTCGGCTGCCGCTTTTGCCACTGCCAGGCTGGTGCCGAGGATGGCATTTGCGCCGAGGCGGCCCTTGTTGTCGGTGCCGTCGAGGTTGTTGAGTTCGATGTCGATGAGGCGCTGCTCAAACGCATCGACACCGTCGAGCAGTTCGGCGATCTCGCTGTTCACGAAGCCGACTGCGGTCGCCACGCCTTTGCCGAGATAGCGGCTGCCGCCGTCGCGCAATTCCACCGCTTCGTGTTCGCCAGTGGATGCGCCGGAGGGCACACCAGCCCGGCCGGTGGCGCCGCTGTCCAGCGTGACCTCCACCTCAACGGTGGGGTTCCCTCGCGAATCGAGGATTTCTCGGCCGACGACGCTGACGATCTCGCTCATGTATGTCAACGGTACTCACGCCTGGAGGGCACTCGAACATTCAAGTCCCCGGAACGGCGGGCCGATATTCAGAGCATGGCGGAGCCCATGCAGCAGAGCGTCTTCGACGCACCACCGCAGATGATCCAGCAGCCGGTGCGTCCATCGTGGAACCCGGCTGAGGAGGCGCGCCTTCGGGCAGATCTCGAAGCGGTCGCTGCAGCGCAGATGCAGCCCGCCCGCAAACGCGGCAAGCGTGCTCCGATGCCGGTGCCGGACCTCACCGCTACGGCCCAGATCGCCCGCATTGCCGATGCGCTTCCGGATCGAAGTCATGCTGCGGCAGGCGAGTTCCATGCAGTGTTTGTGCCGCGTGCCATCTGCGTGACGGGCTTCTTCCTGCTCTTCGCCTTTCCTGCTGCGCTCCTGTACCTGAACTATCTCGGGCATGCGGAGTTGGTCGACAGCCGATTCGAGCCCGACGAGTTTGCGAGACGGATCTCGATCGTGATGCTGGTCGGGGGAGCGCTGTGCATGTTGCTCGGCTGGTTGTGGTGGGGAGTTGCTGCCGCTCTGAACGCGCGACATCGGGCTCGCTGGGCGGTGTCGCCGTGGTACGTGCCGGCCACCTACGTGGGAGTGGCACTGCTCGCATACGGCGCTGCCGTGGCTCCGAAGTACGTCGGTGAGATCGCCATCTATGTGCGCGCCTGCGCATTCGCGCTGGCGCTGATGATGTACTTCAGCACGCTCAGCACGTTTCGGCGGACGGCCCAATCGGTGGGTGCATCCACCTCGTACTTCACGCGCCTGATCGTGACCCCGTGGGTGGTGGCCGTGCTCGGCGTCGTGGTGGCATGTGTATGGAGTTACCTGCCCGGGCGAGCGGTCCTCGGAGCCCTCGTGGGCTTGCAGTTCGTCGCTGGCCTCTATGGCCTCACGATGTACCAGGCAATGGCGGGTCTGGACCGAGCTTGCTCGGGTACCCGCTTGCTGCACCAGGACGATCAAGAGTTCGCGAAGTTCCTCAAGGTCGTCAGCTGAGTCCCGATAGCAGGGCGTGACTGCACGCACGGAACACCTCGGCGGAGCGATGCTCCCCATCCGACCCGTCAGGGCCGCCATCCTCGCATTCGTCGGTGCGCTCGCCATGGTGCAGG
Organism: uncultured Acidimicrobiaceae bacterium; assembly: GCA_903919455.1. GTDB lineage: Bacteria > Actinomycetota > Acidimicrobiia > Acidimicrobiales > Ilumatobacteraceae > UBA668. The sequence goes on from CAIXIJ010000141.1 coordinate 5,737, forward strand.
CTGCAGCTGGATTGGTGGTGGCCCAGGCATGGCGGCTGAATCGATCGGCTGCCGGGTTGAGCGTGGACGATCGGTGGCAACTGCACCAGTACCTCCAACGGCTCCGCGTGATGGAGGACGTCGTGATCGCGGGTGCGGTGGCGACCACGCTGCTGTGGACCCTTCTCGCGGTCCACAACGCCACGCGTGCAGCCCACGGTGATCGTCGTGCCGCGTATCTTGCGCTGGCAGCGTGCGTCGCCTGCCCAATCGGGTTCGTCGTGCTGCGCGGCGTGGAGCCGGCGTCGCAGTCGGGTGGCAGGGCCATCGTGATCGCAGCGCAGGCGCTGGCCCTGTACCTACCGTTCGGTGCGGTGTCGAAGGCGTGCGCCAGCGTGGGTGGTCCCCGCATGCCGTTCGTGCGTTGGTACCTTGCGCTCGCTGCGTCGTTCGTGGTGCACGATGTGTTCACCATGGGCCTCAACCTCGCCGACCCGAAGGCGGCGAACGACCTCGGTCGTACCGCTGCCATGTTCCTGGTGAACGCCGTGGTGGTGGCTCTGATGATGGTGATGGCCGCAGAGGCCACCGACGCCATGGCGCAGGCCACGACGGATCGCTCGCAGCACTACCGATTCATGCACAAGGACGCTCAGAACCGCCGCCGTGCGCCGATCGCGATGGATGCCACGCCGACAAGCCTTCCTCGTCCGGCATTGCCGTCGACCTCGGACGCGGATTCCGCACAGGTGCCGGCGTTCACTGCGGCGCCGTTCGCGCCGCCGGTCATTCCCGAGTCTTGATCTCGTCCCACAGGGCATCGAGTGCCGTGAGCCCTGCGGTGTGCAGGTCGATTCCTCGATCGCGTGCCAGTTGCTCCACGCCCTCGAAGCGAGTGCGGAACTTCTGAG
>CAIXIJ010000142.1 GCA_903919455.1 uncultured Acidimicrobiaceae bacterium
ATGCTGCGCCCGAGCCATTCGTCGGGCTGCCACCCGAACATTTGGGCGCCTGCAGGATTCACGTAGTGCAGGCACACATCGGTATCGACCACGATGACAGTGTCGGGCAGGACTCCTGCCAGCGCCATGAGGTCGATCTCGTCCGCCATTGCATTCATTATCGGCCGTAGGCGCAGCGAACGAGGGCTTGTGGTCGGTTTTTCGCCCGGCCCCGAACTCAGCGGGTGCTGGCGGTTTCGGCGATGGGAGCAGCCGAAGCGTCGCTGGTGGCGGCGGGTGCGGCCTGGGCCGGGTCTGATTTCAGGAACATCCAGAGCACCGGCACGAGGTACGCGAAGTACGCGATCACCCGGATGCGCTCGGGGTCGGAGGACCAACCGAACAGGCCCTTCAGGAAGTCGTACAGCGTGCCGCTGGCCAGCGGACCGGACGAGATCAACCACAGCGGATCGAACAGCCATCCGCCTTCCAGCCCGACCAGTTCGCGGAGTTCGTGCACTGCCTTGCCGACCAGGCCGGCAGCGAAGAAGATCAGCAGCACGCCGGTGATCTTGAAGAACACGCGCAGGTCGATGTTCTTGCCGAAGCGGTAGACGAGCACGCCGACCACAGCGGAGACAACCAGGCCGAGGAACCCGCCGAGCACCACCTGGGCTCCCGATGCATTGCCCGTTTCGGCGCCGAGCAGGAACAACACTGTCTCGAAGCCCTCGCGTGCAACGGCCACGAACGCGATCATCGTGACGGCGCCGGCGGTGGTGGCGCCGTCCACCTTCGAGCGGAGATCGCCGCTCAGCGACCGGGCGTTCTTGCGCATCCAGAGAATCATCCAGGTCAGCACGATGGCGGCGGCGAGCGCCAGGAACCCTTCGATGGCTTGTTCGGCCTTTCCTTCGAACTCGCCCACGAGGATGTGGAACAACAGGCCGGTGACGATGCAGACGGCCGCTGCGATGGCTGCCCCGGTCCAGACCGCACCGGTTCGATCGGCTCGGCCGGTCTTCACCAGGTAACCGAGGAGGATGGCGAGCACCAGCGAGATCTCGAGGCCTTCGCGCAGAGTGATGAGGAACGCAGCTGACATGTCCGAAATGTTAGGCAAGCCGAACATCTTTCGCAAGTCGGACCTTCGACGCGGAATGTGGGCTGCCGCGGCAGCTAGCGGGTGCCCCAGACGAAGCGGTGGGTGTGGATGCCGAAGTAGGTGAAGCTCTCCACGCTGCGCACATCGGGAATGGAGCGGATCTCGTCGTCGATCACGGCCAGGAGTCGGGCCGAGTCTTCGCAGAGCACTTCAACCAGGAGGTCGAACGAGCCGCTGGTAAACACCACGTAGATCACTCCTTCGATACCGGCGATCTGATCGGCCACGGCTCGCACGTTGCGCTCCACGCGCACCCCGAGGGCTGCCATCACCGGGTAGCCGAGCGCCAGCGGATCGGTGACGCCCACCACCTGCACCACGCCGGCGTCGAGCAGTCGTTGCACGCGCAGTCGGGTGGCGGGTGCCGACAGACCCACCAACTCGGCGAGGTCGGCGTAGCTGGCTCGGCCGTCCTTCTGTAGCGCCTCGATGAGTTGGCGGTCGATGGGGTCGAGAGGGATCACGGCAGCACCTTCACACGATCCCAGCGGAAAGGCCGAAGTCGGCCGAGATGTTTGCCCCGGTGATCGGTGCTGCGAACGGTTGGCAGAGGAACCAGATGAGCTCTGCGATCTCCGAGGGTTGGATGAAGCGAGCGCTCGCCCCCTGCGGGTACCCACCGAGCAGCTTGCCCAGGTATGCGTCGGGTTCGTCGCCGCCGTAGTCGCGGGCCTGTCCGTGCAGCATCGGTGAATCCACGTCGCCCGGGCAGACGGCGTTCACGCGTATGCCGCGAGGAGCCAGTTCCAGCGCCAACGCCTTGGTGAGGATGGATACGCCGCCCTTCGATGCGCAGTACACCGCGGCACCGGCATTGCCTTGAACTCCTGCGTCGCTGGAGAGATTCACCACGCTGCCTCGGCTGCGTTCGAGATGGGGAATCGCGGCAGACGTGAGGAAGTAGAGGCCCTTCAGGTTCACGTCGATCACCCGGTCCCAGTCGGCCTCATCCGTGAGATCGCTCGGGCCTTCGGTCCATACTCCGGCGGCGTTCACCACGGCATCGAGGCGGCCACCCCATTGCGCGGCATCGGCCACGGCGCTGCGGCACTGGGCCACATCACGCAGGTCGGCCTGGATGGGGTGCACATCGCCCGTGCGCTCGATGGGCCTCACGTCGAGCGCTGCCACTCGCCACCCACCGGCGAGAAAGCGGTCGGCGACGGCGCCACCGATACCGCCTGCTGCCCCGGTAACCAGCACCACGTTGCTCGCGGTGGCTGATGTCTCGTCGCTCATGGAGGTGCTCACGGGATCCACGAGCGGTTCTCGGGCAACGAGTTTCCGCCGTCGACCACGATCATCTGGCCGGTGATGTACGAGGCATCCCGGCAGGTGAGGAACTGCACTGCAGCCGCCACTTCCACCGGAGTGCCCGAGCGTCGCAGCGGGGTGAGTTCTCCCGCCGCCACCTCAGCCTCAGACTGCGAACCGGTGGCGATCCAGCCGGGTGCCACGGCGTTCACGGTGATGCCATCGCCGGCGTACTCCAGCGCCACGGCCCGAGTGAAGCCCAGCATTCCCGCTTTGGCGGCGTGGTAGGCGGCATCGCCGACGAACGCTTGCACCGGGCCGGAGGTGCTGGCGATGTTCACGACACGCCCGTAACCGTGGGCACGCATCGCAGTGAGCGCAGCGCGCGTGACGGCGAAGCAGGTGGTGAGGTTGCGTTCGAGCGAGTCATTCCACTGGGCATCGGTCATGAGATGCGTCGGGATGTCGGTGAGGGTGCCGCCCACTGACACCATGCCGGCGTTGTTCACACAGATGTCGAGGCGGCCGCTGATCCCCGTGGCTTCGCCGACCACTCGCTCGGGCTCGCCCGGTTGCATGAGGTCGGCCACCACGCCATGCGCGACGCCGCCGATGGCTTCGATCTCTTTGACGCGTTCGTGTATGCGATCCGTGGTGCTGCTCACCACCACCACAGCGCCGAGTGCAGCGAGTGCGCGTGCCGTGGCAAACCCGATGCCGTCGCGGCTACCGGCACCGGTGACGAGAGCGACCTGTCCGGCGAGCTTCATGACAGCAACGCTGCCACGGCGTCGTGAAACACCTGGCTGTGTAGGTCGACGTCGGCCTGTGAATGATGCGGCGACATGAGCGCCATGTTGTGGAACGGAGTGAGCAGCACTCCGCGGTTCACGGCCCAAAGGTGCATGAACGACTCCAGTTCGTGATCGGATGCTGCGGCTGCGGCGGCGCCATCGCTGGGTGGTGGGCAGAACCAGTACTCGGCTCGGCCGCCGAGCTGTTGCACGTTCCATGGCACGCCGAAGTTGTCGATAGCGGACTGCACACCTGCTGCCCAGGCTGCAGCGAGCGGGATCATGTGCGCGAAATCGTCGTCCCGCAAGGTGGTGGAGAGCGTTGCTCGTACCGCGGCGAGGGCCAGCGCATTGCCGGTGAGCGTGCCGCCCACGCCGCTGACATCGACCGACTCGCCGAGCAATGTAGGCATGATGCGCTCGGCAATCTCGCGGGTCATGCCGTATGCGGCGGCGGGCATGCCGCCACCGATGGTCTTGCCGATCACGAAGAAGTCGGGCTCCAGCCCCCATGCGGCGGTGGCGCCGCCCGGCCCCACGCAGATGGTGTGGGTCTCGTCGATGACCAGCAGTGTGCCGTATTTGCGGGTCAGCGAACGCAACGCCTCGTGGTAGCCCGGCTGCGGCAACACGATGCCGATGTTGGTGAGCGCCGGCTCGGCTAACACGCACGCCACGTCGCCGACGGACAGCGCCGCCTCGAGCGCGTCGAGGTCGTTGAAGGGCACCACGACGGTGGTGAGGGCTGGGTCGACCTGTGGGCCGATGCTGCCCGGACGCGACTGTGGCTTGCCATCGGGGCCCGCAACCACGAGGGTCTCGTCGACGCTGCCGTGGTAGCACCAGTCGAACACCAACACCTTGGGCCGCCCGGTGATGTGGCGGGCGAAACGCAGGACGAACCGGTTGGCATCGGTGGCGGTCATGGCCATCTGCCACACCGGGAGGGTGAAGCGGCGGGCCAACTCGGCCCCGACCCAGGCCGCGTCGGTGCTGGGCAGCATGGTGGTGATGCCACGCATGGCCTGGCGGTGCAGCGCATCGGCCACCTGCGGCAGGGCGTGGCCGGTCATCGCACCCGTGTCGCCGAGGCAGAAGTCGACGTACTCGCGGCCGTCCACATCGCTGAAGCGGGCGCCGGTTGCCTCCTCGAAGAAGAGAGGGAACGAGCCCGGCCAACGGGTCATCCATGCCATCGGCACCCCACCGAGCAGGTGGGCATGCGCGTCGCGTGCCAGCGCTGCCGAGCGCGGGTGGAGGTCGATGAACAGCTGCTCCTCCTGTTGGCGCAGCGTGGCCAAATGTTTGCGATCGATCATGAGAGGCACGTTAGCGCAACCGATTCGGTTGTTGAGCGAGATGTTCACGAGCGATTCGTAAATGACCTCCTCGTGCGTCGTGTGGTCTGAGAGCGCATCAGGTGCACCCCGCCCTGTGCCCGTAGGCGGGTCACGCCGCCCGGCGGTTGGGCGGTCCCGTGATGCGGACTGTGCCGTCGGGTGTGGTGGTGGTGAGTGTGCGGTCGGGTGCGAGGTGCAGTTGCCAGCCGCCTTCGTGTGCGAGGTGGTGGTGGCGGTTGCAGAGTGGGAGAAGGTTG
>CAIXIJ010000143.1 GCA_903919455.1 uncultured Acidimicrobiaceae bacterium
ACTCCGCTGCTTGAAGCGACGACTCGCCGCCCACCTCTGGCGACTCATGCTCGCCGACGAACGACGCGCACCAGGTCAGCTCGAACCCGGCGAAATCGCCGCTTGACAAACACAGAGGAACCCCGGGATCGGTGACTGCTCTTGTGTGCCCTGGGTTTCGCGCGGTCAGCTTGCTTGATCGCGGACGGGGTTGTCGGCGTGACGGCGCTCGTACTCGATCGGGCTGAGCATCCCGAGTGACGAGTGTCGTCGTTGCCGGTTGTGGAAGATCTCAAGGTACTCGAAGATCGCGTTGGCCAACTCGAGGCGAGTGTTCCATCGCTTCCGGTTCAACAGCTCGACTTGCATCCGCGCCCAGAAGGACTCCATCTGGCCGTTGTCGTAGCAGTCGCCGATGGACCCCATCGATTGCGCCAGACCGGAGTCGAGGGCGCGCCTGGTGAACGCCCACGATGTGTATTGCCCGGGTTCGCTGTGGATCACGACACCTTCGGACTGGCGGTTCTCGATCGCCATCCCGAGCGCGTTGACGACCAAGTTGGCCGTCTGCGACGAGTCGATCGACCAGCCAACGACACGCCGCGAGAACGCGTCGAGGACGACTGCGCAGTACACCTTGCCTTCACGCGTCGGGTGCTCGGTGATGTCGGTGAGCCACAGCCGGTTGGGTTCGGTGCGAGCGAAGTTGCGATTCACGAGATCCGACGCGGTCGGCGTGTTCGGGATCTTGCGATACCTCGGTCGACCTGGTAGGCCGGCGATTCCGAGATGGCGCATCACCAACTCGACAGTGCACCGGGCGACCGTCATCTGCCGGCCGAGCACCAGCTCGGCGTGAACGCGCCTGGCGCCGTAGGTCTGGCGGGACTCGTTGTGGACCTGGCGGATCACGTCGGCGACCATTGCGTGGCGCACGGAACGTGCCGATGGCTTGCGGTGCTTCCACATGTAGAAGCCGGACACGGACACGCCAACCACGCGGCATGTCACCTCGATCGGGAGACCTTCGCTCACGATTTGCGCGACGACCTCCCACCGCCTTTTGGGTCCGACTGGGCCTTCAAGAGTTCGTTCGACCGCTTCGTGACCGCCAGCTCCGTCTCGAGCTCGCGAATCCGCTTGCGAGCCGCAGCAAGTTCTGCAGACTCGTTCGTCGATATCCCGCCGCGGAGGCCGCGATCGATCTGGTCCTGGTTCCGCCAGTTGTAAACCGTCTGCGCCGTCATCCCGAGCTGCGCAGCGATCTCTGCGACCGGCTTGCCAGCCTCGATCAGATCGAGCACCTTTCGTCGGAACTCGACTGGGTATCTCCTTGGCACGATGACCTCCTCATCAGTGCCCGAGATTCAAGTATCCGCGAACGCGCGATTCCAGGGTCAGACCAACTGCTCTCGTGTGAGCTTCGACCAAGGGTTACTGTGCAACCCAGACAGATCTCGGCGTGCTCAAAGGAGACAAATGACTCAGGACGACAGCACCGACCTACCGGTTCCGAGTCCTCTCCCGCCGCCGCCGGCGCCTTCGCCAGCGCCCTTAGGCAACCAGGCGTTGGCACCCATCGGCCCGCCGGATCGCAGCGATGCCCGGTCGTTCTCGTTCGACGGTGGCGCCGCCACCTACATCGGCACCGCGCTCCTCGCGCTCCTCATCACCGTCGTCACCGTCGGCCTGGCGTTCCCCTTCGCACTCGTCCTACGGCAGCG
>CAIXIJ010000144.1 GCA_903919455.1 uncultured Acidimicrobiaceae bacterium
CCACGGACCGGAAGAATTTCTTGGCGCTCACCCGTCGGTCGCGCCTCCCGAGGGGCGCCCGTTCATCCACAGGCCGTTGTGGATGTCCGTTGGGGGGTATGCAACACGGCATCCCGACGAGGTCGGCAGTTGTCGGCGTGGGATCGCGTCGCCGCCTTCCGGCACGAACTCGACGAATTGTGCTGCGCCCGTCGGGTTTCGTGCTCTGTAGGTGGGTGTGAGGTCCGAGTCCGTCTCCACCGTTCGGGGTCCCGAATCCCGTACTCATGCCGTGATGTGTGACGCGCGTCGTCGTGGGACGGCATGACTCCGGTGAGTCCGATGATCGAGCCCGCTGTTGTGACGCCGACCGGCCCGCCTGACTTCCTCACGTTGGATGAGGCGGCGGCAGTGTTGCGTGTCGGGCGGAGCACGGCGTATCGGGAGGCGAACGCGTTCGAACGGTCGGGTGGCCGCACCGGCATTCCGGTGGTTCGGTTTGGGAAGCAGTTCCGGGTGCCGCGGTGCCGGCTCGAGGAACAGCTCGGTGGCCCGATCACGTGGCCCCTGCCGACCGAGCCCGGCACCCAGGAGCCGACGACGCGATCGTCGCACCGCGCCAAGCGCGCAGTCGCGTCTCGTTCGACCGCCCAGTTGTCGCTGGCGATCGAGTCCTGAGGTGATCGCGATGACCGCTCCCCGAACCACACAGCCCATTGATGACAGACAGGTGCCCGCGGACGGGAGGGAGTCCTCATGCTGCGCGTGACAACCCTCTACGCCGGCTCGGCCGCCGCGACTGCGAAGTACTACACCAAGTATCTGACGCAGGCGCCGGGCGAGGAGCCGGGTGTGTGGTTTGGCGCACAGGCCGCCGGTCTCGGCCTGTCGGGTGAGGTGTCCACGGACGCGCTCGAGCAGTTGCTGACCGGTTGCGACCCACTCACCGGCATCACGCTCGGCTACCCGCTGCGCGATCGCACACTGGCGAACGGCACTGTCATCCGCGCGGTGGCGGGGTTTGATGCGACGGTGTCGGCCCCGAAGTCGTTGTCGGTGTGGTGGGCGCTCACCGGCGACCCCGGCCTTGCCGAGTGTCATGACGTCGCCGTCGCGGCGGTCGTCGACTACCTCGAGCGCTTCGGTTCGACCACGCGTATCCGCTCGAACGGTGGGCGGTTGCATCCCGATAGCCAGGGGCTGATCGTGGCCGCGTTCCGGCAGACGACCAGCCGTCTGGATGACCCGCAGTTGCACACCCATCTGGTGATCTCGTCGAAGGTGCAGACCGCCGACGGCCGCTGGCTCGCGTTGGATGCCCGTGTGTTGAAGCAGCATCAGCGGGCCTTTGGTGGTCTGTATCAGTCGGTGCTGCGCGCCGAGCTCACGCACCGCTACGGGGTCGCCTTCGCCGAGATCGTCAACGGTCAGGCGGAGATCGCCGGTGTACCGACGGACCTGATCGAGCAGTTCTCCAAACGGGCGGCGCAGGTGCGGGGGGAGTTGCAGGTGAAGGTGGCTGAGTTCCGCCAGCGTGAGGGCCGGCACCCGACGAAGTTCGAGCACGCCGCATTGGAGCGTGAGGCGGCAGCCGATACTCGGCTGCGCAAGGCCGCGAACGGTGTCCCGGATCTGCCGACACGGTGGCGCAGCGAAGCCGCCGGGATCGGGATCACTGCCGAGTCGCTCGGCCAGTCGATCGCGCAGGCTGCACGGGCGGTGGTGCCGCCGGTGAAGGTGAGTGTCGCCGACGTGATCGAGGACCTCTCGGCGGGTCGCTCGGCGTGGCATCGGATGGACGTCCTGCGCGGGGTCACCGATCGGCTGCGTCCGCAACCGGGGATGTCGGGTGTGCGGTGGGCGCAGCTGATTGACCGGGCGGTCGATCGTGTGCTGGGCGAGTGTGTGGTTCTCGACCCTGAGGGTGACGGGCCACGGCGACGGTCGGATGGTCGTTCCGTGTGGATCGAGCCCGTCGCCGCGCAGGTGACCAGCCACCAGGTCCTCGCTCAGGAGGAAGCAGTCCTCGACTGGGTGGTCGAGGCGCAGCTCGATGACCCGTCACCGTCGACGACGGTCACCCGCCGAGGGCTCGATGTGCTCCAGTTCGACGCAGCCGCAGCGGTCGCGGGTGAGGATCGGGTGGTGGTGATCGTCGGACCGGCTGGCACCGGCAAGACCACCACCCTTTCAGCTGCGGTCACCGATCTGCGCGGTCACAGCCGACCGGTGTTCGGAGTCGCCCCCACGGCGAAAGCCGCCAAGGTCCTCGGCTGCGAGACCGGCATGCACACCGACACGGTCGCCAAGCTCCTTCACGAATGGGCCCGACCCGACGGGCCGGGCCAGCAGTGGCGGCTCCCATCAGGCACCACGTTGATCGTCGACGAGGCCGGGATGTTGTCGACACCGAACCTGCACCAGCTCACCCGGTTGGCGACGAGTGAGCAGTGGCGGCTGGTGTTGGTTGGTGATCACCGCCAACTCCAAGCCGTCGGTCGTGGTGGCCTGTTCGGCGAGATCTGCGCCACCTCGAAGGTGACCGAGTTGGAGCGGATCCACCGGTTCACCCACGACTGGGAGGCTGCCGCGTCATTGCGTCTGCGCCACGGCGACCTGCGCGTGCTCGGCACCTACGAGGTCCATGGGCGGATCATCCCCGGCACCTTCGACGAGCACCTCGACTCGATCGCGCAGGAATGGATGCAACGCCACGCGAGCGGTGAGACCGTGGCCATCACGGCGGCGACCAACGAGCACGTCGACGAGATCAACCGCACCATCCGTCAACTCCGCGCCCGGTCGGGCGACACCGACACCACCATGTTCGGCTCGATCGCCGACGGGTTGGTCGCCGTGGGCGACATCGTCGCGACGCGTCGCAACCAGCGCCACCTGCACACCACCAGCGGTGACATTGTCCGCAACCGTGAACTGTGGACCGTGACCGCGATCGACGACGACGGTGATCTGACGGTCACCGACCTGGCCGGGTCGAGCACGGTGACCCTTCCGGCCGAGTATGCGATGGAGCATGTGCGGCTCGGGTACGCGGCCACCGAGTACGGGACACAGTCCGCGACCGAGACCGCCTCGATCACCCTCGCTGGGCCGGCGACGACTGGTCGCGGGCTGTATGTGGCGATGACCCGCGGCCGCGACGACAACCGTGTTTACGTCGTCACCGACACCCACGACATGAGTGAGGCGCGCGACGTGCTCGAAGGGATCGTCGCCTCGGATCGCGCCGACATCCCCGCCGTGGTCCAGCGCCGTCAGCTCGCCCAACAGGACCATCAGCCGCCACGCCCCCAACCGCGCTGCCAGATCCCAGACTGGTTCCACGACCTAGGCGCCGACGCCGCCGACAACTATCGGGACGCACGAGAGGCCCTCGACAACTCGATGACAAAGAGGGAAAGACTCGTCGAAGTCGTCGACACCGCCGCACGACGCATCGCCGATGCCACCGCGATGTGCGCCCCGTTCGATACCGAACTCAATGCGGCCCACGATGCCGTGAAACAGGCCGAGGCCGCGCAGCGGGCCGCCCAACAACGACTCGACCAATCCGGGCTCCGCGGCCGACGCCAAGCACGCACCGAACTCGCCGCCGCCGATGAGACCGTCACCGGAACGCGCGAGATGCTCGCCGTCGCGCGAGAGCAGGCTCGCGAGCCCTACGCGCAACGCAACATCGCCCGCACACAGATCGAGGCAGCCCGCGACGCGCTGCGGAGTCATGACATGTACGCCAAATGGCATTTCCTCCCCGAACACCTCTCAACCGCCGAAGCCCGCGTCGACGCGCTCGACACATGGCACGACTGGGCCACCGGCAAACCAGTCACACAGGAACG
>CAIXIJ010000145.1 GCA_903919455.1 uncultured Acidimicrobiaceae bacterium
GTCCCTGGATGGGAAGGCGGGTTTTTCCGTTGCACGGAGTGGACGCGAGCGGCGGATCAGGAGCCCGCCACGCGCTGAAATACCTAAGCCGATCAGCATACCACGGGCATGTCGACGACCAGTCGCCTGATCGCGAGGTGAGCGTCCTCAACATTTTTAAAGAACATCCTCACCCAAACATCCTGCAATTGCTCCAGGTGTTTGCACCGAGTCTGCCGAGCCGTCCGCACTGGGTATTCGCGACCGTCGAGGCGGAGACCACTCTCAGAGCGATCATCCTCAAGCACGACGCCTTGCTGCAGCAGGGCGATGGTGCGGCGGCGCACGATTTTGGACGCCAGATATTGGAAGGCATCAGCCACATGCATCGTCACCGTGTGATCCATCGCGACTTGAAACCCGATAACATGCTGGTCTTCTTTGACTTGGTTGCGCGTTCTCCGGCACCATCGCTGGGGAACTTGACGGATGTGGTCGGTGAGTACACGTGGCAGGCTCGGGTCCAGATCGCCGACTTCAGTCGGGCTCGAGTGATGCCGGAGATGGTGGCCGCCATCAAAACCAGAATTATCCAAAAGGCACAGCCTCGATGCAACATCGCGGCCATGAGCGTCATGGTCTGCACTCGCCCTTACTCGGCTCCTGAGATAGTGGCTCAGGACTACGATGCGAAGCACGCGTACGGGACAAGTGTAGACCTGTGGTCCTTCGGCTGTGTCTTCTTCGAGCTGCTCATCGGCGAAACCTTCGCACCGGGCAAGAATTGCTTGGAGCTCGTCGCGTGGTGGAAGGTGAGATTGGAGCGGCCATTGCCAGACCATTTGAGCGATGAGTTAAGCGTGGACTTGACACGAGTGGACAAGGCGGCCCGCGAGATTTGCGAAAAGAATCCGCATGAGAAGCTAGGCCATGCCGCAGCACTGGCGGTGGAGCCTTGGTTGGGTCGGGCGCTCGTTTACGAGGCCGCGGAACGGTTCTCAGCGACTTCCTTGTTGTCCGAGCATTGGTTGCCCAAGAAGGTCGAGGCTCTTCCCGAGAGCGCGGAGGACATGGGGCCTCACGCCCTCGGTAGCGGCCCCGCGGCACCGCGGGGCCGCGGGGCCGATCAGACGACCAGTGCGCACTCGGCCGCATCGCCGGCTGCGACGGCGGCCATCGCCAGCAGCGACAGCACCACGGCGACGCCGTGGTCGGCGACAGTTGCTCGTGCTCTGGGCTCGACCGCCGCCGGCGCCGCTGCGATGACCTCGGGGACTTGCAAGTGCAGGGGCAACTGCGTCCGTCGAAACGAGCACCGGACAGACTGGCGCACAGGCGGCTGCCCAAACCGTGAGGTGCATCAGATATGCTCGTTGTGCGACGTCTGCAAGTGCAAGGTGCCCTCGTGCGTCAGGCCAGGGAATCGGTCCGCCTACTGCCACAAGCACTTGCGCGCCTTCGAGGCTGCCAAGTGGCCGCTGAAGGCCGCCATTGCCATGGGACCCTTGGCCGAGATCATGCTGCCAGCTGATGTGACGGACTTGCGCGAGCAGGCCTCTGAGCCGCTGATTCGGGCGCACCTCGCCAGCATCATCGCGATCGCTTGGATCAAGGAGCCATCGGTCACGGCGGCTCTCAGGCGATCGGGGTGTTTGGCCGCGATGGCGGACCCAACTTGCGCAGCAGAAGACGTGGCCGAACGGCTGACAGACTTGCTGAGCAGAGAGGAAGTGCAAAAGGCGTCTGAGTGTTCTGAGTTGGGAGCTCAAGGAGTGTGCCGATGCACGGGGTTCGCCAGTATTCTCAGGAGGCTCGGCGTCATCACGCCCGCCGAATCCGAGCCGGAGTCGCAGCGCAAAAAGCCACGCACCGGCCCCTCGTCATCGAGGGGTGCGCGCCACCCCGAGTCCGAGGAGAATTTCCACTTGGGCGTCCAGAGGCGGCCGTACAAGAAGACTGGCGATGCATCCACGCTTGGGCGATTCCTGACTGCGTGCAGGGCACAGCAGGCTGAGTGGTCGCTCGTTCTGACGGATGGTTCGATCCAGAGCGTGGTCAAGCAGATCGACCAGATCATGACGAGCGTGGCGATCGAGTCCCGGGTCTTCCAGGAGGAGGGCGGCGGCTACGTGCGCAAGTTCATCGCTCGCAAGTTGTTGCTGGTTTGCGTGTGGGAGGGCGCTCTGGACACGATGCGGGTTTGGTCCGACACCTCGGTGGGGCAGCTCGAGGGGTTCATGCCGGACCAGACGGGCTACTTGGAGACGATCCCGAAGCATTGGAGTTGCGAGGAGCTGTCCCAGTTCGTCTTCGGCCGCGGCGACATGGTGTTGTACGTGTCGATGTATGCGTGCTTGTGGAAGAACGTCGAAAGATCGACAAAACCCGAGAGGCGGTCCGCCTCCATCGACTCGGCCATGATCGGCGGACGCGAGTCGGAGGTCGGCAAGCAGGCGCACACCTTGTTCGAGGAGACCGGTCACCAGTGCACGCCGAAGACGATCATCGCCCGCATGGTCCAGAAAGGCAA
>CAIXIJ010000146.1 GCA_903919455.1 uncultured Acidimicrobiaceae bacterium
CCGGGGTGCGTGTCCCGACTCGGATGGGCGTGCCCGAACGGCTGAGCGTGTGGGACTCGGATGGGGGGAGGGGGTCGGGTACGGTCGGCGGAATGAGCGACGGCACTACGAACCCGCACATCGACCCGACTCGGTTCGCCCTACACACGGCGTCGCCGCGCGGCTTCGTCCAGACCTATGTGCGTGAAGGCGTTGGCGGGGTGCCGTTGCTGGCGGTGCACGGCTGGCCCGAGACCAAGCGGGTGTTCTGGAAGGTCATCGAACCGCTGGCGGCCGCCGGCTTCGAGGTGATCGTGCCCGACCTGCGCGGCTTCGGCGACAGCGAACTCGGGCCCGACGGTTTCCACGACGTGGCCAGCCACGCGAACGACCTCTATGCGCTCGTGCACGACGTGTTGGGGCACGACAGGGTGGTGTTGCTCGGCGGCGACCTCGGTGGCCCGGTGATCCAGGACCTTGCGCTGCGCCACCCCGAATGGGTTGACCGCATGGTGCTGTTCAACTCGCCGCTGCCGTTCCTGAAGGACGAGATGGCCGACATTCCGGGCACGCGTCCGCCCCGAGAGGCCGCCGACTACTTCATCCGCCAGGGCCTCGACCCCGACGGTCTGGCTGCGGAGTTCACCACCCCCGAGCAGCGCCGTCGCTACATCGCCACGTTCTACACCAGTCGGTTCTGGGCTCACCCTGGCGCCTTTGCAGGCCCGGGCGAAGTGGACTTCCACACCGAACCGTTCGCCGATGCGGCGCACCTTCGAGCCAGCTTCGGCGGCTACGAAAGCTCCTTCAAGGCCGAGGCGCGTAGCGAGGCCACGCTGTTGGCCCGCAACGACCACACCCGCACGCTGCTGCTGTACGGCCCGAGCGACCACGTGATCTATCCGGCGTTCGACCGGATGGCGGCGGTGGTGTTCCCGAACCATGTCGGGCCGTTCCTGCTGCGCGACTGCGGTCACTTCGTACCGTGGGAGGCGCCACATGCGCTGGTGAGCGGCACGGTGGCGTTCTGCGGCGACCTACTGGCTGGTTGACGCGTCGTCGGCGGGCGGCCGCGGCGCATTCACCACGGCGTCGCGTGCGCGCACGCCCTTCGCCACTCGCCAGAAGATGAACGCCAGGCCGGCGATGAGCACGGCGAAGGTCATGTAGGTGCCCTTCGTGCCCTTCTCGGGGCTGCCGCAGTTCGGCCGCTCGTTGGTGCCGACGCAGTCGCTGAGGTTCTTGTCGGGCAGGAACGGGTTGTCGCCCACCACGCTGCCCACCGTGGCGGTGCTGGGCACCGTGGTGGCGCTCTGCTGTGCAGACTGGTACGGATTGGGGCCGCTACTGCATCCGGCGAGGGTGAGGGCGACCGCGACGGGAACGAGCAGGCGGGGCAGGCGGACCATGACCCACATCGTCGCAGGCGCACGACGGAAACGCACCGCGGTACCGGGATTCACGGTACGGATGTGACCCCCGACCACCCCCAGCACCTACCATCGGGTGCATGGTGCAGCGTTCGGATTCGGTCTTGGTGGTGGACTTCGGGGCGCAGTATGCGCAACTCATCGCGCGGCGAGTGCGCGAGTTGCACGTGTACTCCGAGATCGTCCCGCACCGCATCACCGCAGCGGAAGTGCAGGCGAAGAACCCGTCGGCCATCATCCTCAGCGGCGGTCCGAAGAGCGTGCACGTGGAAGGTGCACCGGCGCTCGACCCGGCCATCTACGACCTCGGCATTCCGATTCTGGGCATCTGCTACGGCGTGCAACTCATCGCCCAGCAACTCGGTGGCACGGTCGGCCGCGGTCTGCGTGGCGAGTATGGCCGTGCCAAGGCCACACGCGCTGGCGACTCCAC
>CAIXIJ010000147.1 GCA_903919455.1 uncultured Acidimicrobiaceae bacterium
GACGCACCGCTACGAGCGGCTCGAGGAGTCCAAGAAGCTGCGTTTCATCGTGGTGGGCACGAAGCGCTTCTTCGAGATCGAAGGGCTCGACCTTGCCGGCCTGCTCGCGCTGGAGTTGTTCACCACCATCATTCCCCTGGTACTGCTCGGTTACAGCTACGCCAGCGACTTCAACGCCAACCTGAGCTTTGGCGACTTTCTGATCAAGTGGATGGGTCTGTCGGGCGCCAGTGCCGCAGATGTGCAGAACCTGTTCGGCACGAGCGCCGATCTACGCAGCACCTGGACCTTCTTCGGCGTCATGGGCTTCCTGTTCTGGGGCATTCCCATGTCGTCGCAGGTGGCCAAGGTCTTTGCACGAGCCTTCCGCCGCGAACGGTGGGGTTTCTGGACCGAGGTGTGGCGCGGCACGCTCTGGTTCGTGGTGCTGCTGGTGGCCCAACTCGCCATCGTCGCCATTACGCGCGGCCGGTTTCGCACCGATGCACCAACGTTGATCTTCAGTCTCCTCGCTCTCATCCCCAGCTTCGTTCTCTGGTCGGTGTCGCCCTTGATCTTGGTGCGCAACGGCGCCAATGGCTGGAGGCACATGGCGTGGTGCGGCCTGGTTGGTGTGGTGCTCGACACCTTCGGCGTGCGCATCGTGATGAAGTGGGGCTTTCCGAAACTGCTCGAAGGGTGGGTCACCTTCGGCCCGATCGGCGCCGCCATGGCCATCATGACCACTGCCACCATCGTTGCCAGCCTGTGGGTGGTCACCGCAGTGTTGGGCGCCGTGCTGTGGGAACGCAACGCGCCGGCCGACACCGTCATCAAGTCGCAGGTGGATCGCCCTCCGAAGGACCCGGCGCTCTCTCGCTACTGACGGAATATGTTGCGCTCACAAGGAGTTTGATCCGGCATGACCACCTCCACCGTCTCCCGCCTCATCAGAGCGCAGCGCGCCGTGGAAGGCGACGGGTTCGTCGTTCGCCGCCCCTTCCCCACCCCGGCGCTCAGCCACCTCGACCCGTTTCTGCTGTTCGACCACATGGGGCCGATGCAGTTCGAACCCGGAAAGGGTGTCGGCACGCCGTGGCACCCCCATCGCGGCTTCGAGACGGTCACCTACCTCCTCGAGGGCGACATGGAGCACCAGGACTCTCTGGGTAATCGCGGCGCGCTGCGCTCCGGTGACACCCAGTGGATGACCGCCGCCCGTGGCGTGCTGCACAAAGAGGGTCCCAGCCCAGCGTCGCAGGCTGCTGGCGGCCGAGTTCATGGCCTGCAGCTCTGGGTGAACCTGCCCGCCCGCATGAAGATGGACCCTCCCGCCTACCAGGACCTCCAGGCCGAATCGAATGCACGCCGCATCGAACCGGGTGCCACCATTCGCGTCATCGCAGGCACCCTGTTCCACCTGCAGGGCCCGGGTCGAACCCACACCCCGATCGCGTATGCGCATGTCACGCTGGATGCCGGGCACTCAGTACGGACGGCACTCCCGGCTGGGCAACGCGCCCTGCTGTACCCGATGACGGGTGCGGTGCGCATCGGCGAGACGCAGGTGGACGAAGGCATCATGGCCGAACTCGCCGGCGACGAGCTGTCGTTCGAGGGCGTGGCCGAACGCAGCGAGGTGATCCTGCTCAGCGGCGAGCCGATCGGTGAGCCAGTGGCCCGCTACGGCCCGTTTGTGATGAACACCGAAGCGGAACTGCGCCAGGCGTTCCAGGACTTCGACCACGGGAAGTTCGGCGTACCGCTGGACTGAGCGGCCTAGGGCTCGGTGACGCCCCACCCACGACGAATGAGTTCGTCGGCCAACCATTGCGCCGGCATGCCGCGCAGCACCAGCGCGGACGCGTCGGATGCCTGTTCTTCCAGCACGGTTTCCCGGTCCACGTCGGGCTCGCCGTTCACGAGTCGGTCGATGAGGGCCGAGGCTTCCTGCTTGGTGAACTTGCCGCCCGCTTGGCGCTGGGTGAGGCCATAGGCGCGTCGGGCCTCGCGAAACGTGGCGTAGCCGGCCTTCTCCAGCAACGCCTCGAGGTAGCTCACCTGCTTGGCGGATGCCGGCGGCCCGGATTGACCCAGTGCCATCGTCAGTTCCCCAGCAGCCCAGCGCGGTAATGGGCTCTACACAGCAGTTCGTAGCGGACCACGTCGCCGAATAGTGGTTGCTCGGCCTGCTCGCCGGTGTCGCCGACCACGACGGTCTCACCCTCGTAGGTGATCTCGCCGTTCACCAGCCGGGCATTGTGCGTTGCCCTGGCACCGCACCAGCATCGTGCCTCCACCTGCATGGCAACGCGTTCGTCGGCGATCTCGAGCAGTCGCTTCGTGCCGTCGAACAGCAGACCCTTGAAATCGGTGATGAGCCCGAACGCGAACACATCCACGCCGAGATCGTCGACAACCCGTCCCAATTGGTCGCACTGTTCCACCGTGTAGAACTGCGTTTCATCGCAGACGAGGTAGTGCAGTGGCCACTGCTCGACTGCGAGCTTGTAGATGTCGAGGTCGGGCCGCACCTCGATGGCATCGGCGGCCACACCAAGGCGGCTGGTGACCTGGCCGCCTTCGCGGTCGAGCATGGTGAGCAGCAGCCCGTACAGCTCGCGGCTGGCCAGATTGTGATGAATCTGGAGTGCCATGGTGCTCTTGCCCGAGCCCATGGTGCCGAAACTGAACCGCAGCGTTGCCATGACGTCGCGACCCTACCCGCGGGGTGCGACAGGGTTGGTTTTCAGCTCAGACGCCGCGAAGGTTGTCGATCCTTCGGAAGTACTTCCGAGCCGTTGCCAACAGTTGCTCCACCGTGGGGTGATCAGCCGACTCCACTGCCACAACCAGCTGTCCAACACGCGCGTGGCGATGATCGAGATCCTTCTTGAAGGCCAGCTTTGCGTTGCCCGGACCCAGGATCAGGATCTCCCGCGCGTCGCCGAGTTCGGCCACGACCTGATCGAAGAACACGTGGTCGTCGGCGGCCTTACCGCTGCCCGGCACGCCCGACTTGCGGTGCACCTGGCGTTGCTCGGTCTCGCTGGCGACGAAATGAACGTTCTCCTTGTCGATCGAGAAGTCGATCACGACCGCCCGCAGGTGGTCGAGCCACACGACAGCGTGCTGATACGACATGGTCCGCTTCTTTCCCGAACGGCCTCGATGCCGTTCGTTGATCTCTCTGCTTTCGTTGTACCCCTCAGCGGCGCGGCATACCGGGGGCCTTGGTCACAATCACAGTGACTTCATCCCTGTTCAGGACGGCAGAGAACGGATCACTCCGTGGCGAAGGCGAACAGACCCCGAGCACGCAGCAGCGGCAGGAAGGCATCGTCGTACGCATCACCAGGATGCGTACGAACCAATTCGTCGAGGCCGACGGCGTCGTCGCCCACCAGGATGCGCCACTGTTCGGCGCGAACGCCATCGAGGATCACGGTGGCGGCCTGGGCTGCGCTGGTGGGTGCGGCATCGCGGAACATCTCGGCCTGCATCTGCATGCCCACGCGCAAGTCGTCGTCGCTGGCCCCGCTCACGTCGAGGCCACGCCGGGCCAACCGAACACGCACGTCCTGGAGTTGCTCAGGGGTGAGTTCTTTCGGATCTCGGCCGAAGAACTTGCCCGAGTTGATCACGATCGAGGTACCGATGTGACCCGGCATCACGACCGACACCTTCACGTGAGGTGCATGGTGACGGAGATCCGTGATGAGTGCTTCGGAGAAACCTTTCACGGCGAACTTGGCGGCGCTGTACGCCGTATGCGGCGTATTCGGACCGAGCGACGCCCAGAACCCGTTCACGCTGCTGGTGTTGATGATGTGCCCCTCGCTGGCAGCAACCAGCAGTGGCATGAAGGTGCGACAGCCCAGGTAGACACCACCCCAGCACACGTTGAAGGTGGTCTCCCACTCTCCTCGCGGGTCGGCGACGAAGCTCCCGCCTCCGCCGATGCCGGCATTGTTGAACAGCAGGTTGATGTGGTCGGTGGCGTGGTCCGCAACTACGGCGTCGCGGAAGGCCTGCAATTGCGCCTCATCGGAGACATCTGCGACGAACGTGGTGACACGGGTTCCCGCCGGAGCGTCGGCCAGGCACAACGCGACGGTCTCATCCATGTTCTCGGCCGACACGTCGCACATCGCCACGTGGCAACCCTCGGCGCTGAGTTGCCGAGCGAGCTCGCGGCCCATGCCCGTGCCACCACCGGTGACGACTGCGATACGACCCTGAAAATTCTCCATCGGCTCAGATTGTCAGGCGTGTTGCACCACGCCCATTACCGAGCCAACGGGATCAGATCGGTGATGTGCCCGCTTCGCGGTCGAGGGTGATCTGCGCCGCCATGCGCTCGAGCACCGGCCCGCGCAGCGCCAGCACGGTGCCCGCGTAGGCGCGGCCGTTCAGCGCTGCCAATTCGGCGGCACGCTCGATCGCGACGGCAAGCACATCGGACTCTGCGACCACCTCGTCGAGGAAGCCCGAATCCACGGCGTCGAGCGCACTCGTCACCATGGCGTTCACCACGATCCGCTGAAGGTGCCGACGGCTGAGCCGGTCCGAGGCGATAGTGAGGGCCCATGCGGGCAGCACCATGCCAATGGCCACCTCGTTGAGGCCGATCTTGCAATCGACGTCGGCGCCGACACGCACATCGCATCCGAGCAACAGCAATGCCCCAGCGGCCAGCGCGTGGCCGGTGCTCGCGGCGACCACCGGCACCGGCGAGCCGTAGCAGCGCCGAACGAGCTCGCCGCCATCGCTCACCAGTCGCAGTACGGCTCCCACGTCGCCGGCCCGCATCACGTTGAGGTCGAAGCCGGCGCAGAACTTGCCCGGGCGGCCGTGCAGTACCACTGCACCCACGCCAGGATCGGACTCTGCATGGTCGAGTGCCGCCGACACCGCGGCGATCACCTCGGCCGACAACGCATTGGCCTTGCCATCGTCGAGATGCACCACCATCACCGCGCCGACCTGTTCCACACGCACTGCTTCGCTCATGCGCAGAACCCTACTGATCCGCGAATGACGGGTTCGCTTCGGGATTGCGACGGAGCAAACGCTGCCAATCCGTGCAGAGCAGCACGGTGAACCACACGAGTAGCACACTCCAGACGGCATAGGCGACCCAGCCTTCGCCGCGGTAGACAGTGCGCAACACGGCGCTGCGGCCATCGAGACCGCTGATGCGCCAGGCATTCGCCCAACCATTGGCGGTGATGTGCTCGGCTGTCGCTCCATCGGGGAGACCGTCGAGCGACCACCCCGAAGCAAACGCCTGCTGGAACGTGACGATGACATCGTCGGTTGCAGTCACCGCCACGTACCTACCGTCAAGCCCATGTACCTCAGCACCGGCAGCCGAGTCCGGAGACACAGCCGGCAGCACGGCAAACGCAAACGGAGTGACGGTGGTGACCTTCACGTTTCGATACGCCGCTGTCGCAGATGCCGTGGGTGCGCCCAGTCTCGGGCCCACTGCGTACAGGGTGAGGCGGAGCGACTCGTCGCCACCGTTACCGGGCGAGGGC
>CAIXIJ010000148.1 GCA_903919455.1 uncultured Acidimicrobiaceae bacterium
ACCACGAACTCGAACGACGGGACGAGGTCGGTGTTGATCGAGGTGATCTCCGGCCGCATGGCAGCCCACAGTTGCTCGATGTAGGTGGCGCTCTGGTCGTCGCCCTGGTTCGCCGCCACCTTCTCGCTGAGCGCCTTCACCTCGGCCACCATCAATGGCAGCAGTTCCTCGACGGTGCCCACCGGCAAGGTGGTGGCGGGAACAATCGTGCTGGTGGTGGACTGCAAGCTCGAGTCGAAGGTGGTGGCACTGCAGCCCGACAGCACCACGGCGAGCGTGGTAGCGGCGACCAGTCGGCGGTTCACGCAAGCACCAGGATGCGCGCACTGGCGAAGGAACCCACGCCGATGTGGCGGCCTTCGATCTCGATGGTGACCGTGCCATCCGGTGATGCCGCGGTGATGAGGCCGGCGTGGCCGGGCAGGATGTTGCTGTCTTCGAGGAAGTCGAGCAACCCGGGCGTGAACTCCAACTCCTCGGGAATCCGCGACACGGTGAACGAGCCGCCAACGGCGATGTCGGCGAGCGGCACCATGTTTGGGGCATCGTACGATGACCCTGGGATGGGGTTGCCGTGCGGGCACGTGGTGGGGTTGCCGAGCACCCGATCCATGGCTGCTTCCACGGCGTCGCTCATCACGTGTTCCCACTTGCCTGCCTCGTGATGGGCGTCGGCCCACGACAGACCGAGCAGGTCGGTGAGGAACCGCTCCGCGAGACGGTGGCGGCGCACGACTCGCTGTGCCAGCGCCTGCCCCGGTGCGGTGAGCAGAATGCGATCGTCGGTGGTGACGAGACCCTCGGCCTCGAGGCGTTTGATCATCTCACTCACTGCCGGGCGGCTCACCTGCAGACGCTCGGCGATGCGGGCTTGGATGACCGCCACGTCGTCTTCCTGCAGTTCGAAGATGCACTCGCAGTACTCCTCGAATGCGGGGTGGTGTTCTCCGCTGGCAGGCATGTGGGAAAGGTTACCGGTGGCGAGCGACGGCTCAGCGGCGGCGAAGCCAGGACTCGCCGTACCGCAGCCGCCGTTCGAGCTGGTCGTTCGTGGCGCTCCCCACCGACACGATGCCTGACAAGCGGTTCAGCTCGGCCTGCACCTTCGCGTGGCCCCAACCGGTCTGGTCCACCAGTTTCTTGGCCAGCTCCATGTTCGCGAGGCGCAGTTCCTCCTTGCGCTCCGCGATGCTCTTTGCGCCGGTGAGCATGTAGCCGGCATCGGTGGGTACCTCGGGTAGCTCGATGGCCAACTCCTCGACCTCGGTGGCCTCGGGTTCGGGGATGTCGGGTTCATCGTCGAACAACGTGAGGCCGGCCTCGGTGAAGGCGTGCACGGACATCCCGGTGGCCACGGAGCCGATGACGCTGAAGAGCGAAAGCTGCTCGGGCATCAGGTCGAGTTCGCGCTTGGCCTCGGCCTCCAGTTGTTCCGGGGTGAATTCGTCGTCGCGTTCGGAGGGTGGCTTCAGCACGTGGCGTCGTGCTTCGGCGATCTGGAAGGCGTGGGTACGCAACCGCGGGTCGTCGGGCAAGAACACGTACGCCTTCTGGCTGGACATGCCCTTCGTCCATCGCACGAACCTGCCGACCGCCTGACGGAAGAACAGTTCGGTAACCACCGTGCTGGCGTATACGCCGACCCGAAGACGGGGAATGTCGACGCCCTCGCTGACCATGCGCACGGCGACCAGCCAGGGTCGGGTGCTGCTGGCGAACGCGGCGATCTTCTTGCTGGCGTCGGGGTCGTCGCTGACGACCACCTCTGCCTCCACCTTGTACCGGTACCGAATGAGGCGGGCGATGTCGCGGGCGTGGTCCTGGTCCATCGCAATGGCCAGACCGCCGGCGTCGGGGTGGCTCTTGCGGATATGCAGCAATCGCTCGTGCGCCTGGTCCACCACCGCGGGCAGCCAGTCGCCCTGCAGGCTGAGTGCGGCACGAAGTCGGTGCGATGCACCGGTGCGATCCAGTTCGTCGTGGAAGTTGGCGCTGAGGACGCTGCCGTCGGGGGCGCTCCACTCCATCAGACCGTCGAAGCGGGGGAAGTAGACCGGCCTGACCACGCCGCCGTCGCGAAGTGCGTCGGCGTAGCCGTAGGTGAAGTCGGGCTGGGCTTCGCCTCCCACGCCCGTTTCCTCATAGCGGACGAACGGAATGCTGGCGGTGTCGCTGCGAAACGGAGTGCCGCTGAGGCACAGTCGACGATTGGCGTGTTCGAAGGCGGTGCGCACGCCGTCGCCCCATGCCCGCTCGTCGCCAGCGTGGTGCACCTCGTCGAGGATGACGAACGCGTCGTGGGCCAGGCCACGCAGCTTTTTCGCCGTGTCGGCTGTTGACACCTGCTGGTAGGTGGTGATGATGCCGTGCACGTCCTTGGCCACACCATCTGCTGGCGACCAGTTGTGGTCCACGTGTAAACCCATTCGGTGTGCGCTGAGCGCCCACTGCGTCTTGAGATGGGTGGTGGGGGCCACGATGATGAGTCGGCGACGCTCGTTGCCGAGCGCCCAACGTGCGCATGCCAGGGCGAAGGTGGTCTTACCGGCGCCCGGGGTGGCGACCGCGAGGAAGTCCTTCTGCTCGCTGGCAGCGAACTTGTCGAAGGCTTCGCGCTGCCAGGGCCGGAGTTGCACACGGTCGCTCATGGGAACCATTGAGTCTGCCCGCGCACAAGCGAACTTTCGCGAACCCCTCAGATGACGCAGATGTTCAGGTCTGCGACCTGCACGTTTTCGGCGGCAGCCGCCAGTTCCTCAGGGGTTGGCTCCAGCAGCGCAGGCTCGTGGTCGCGGGCTCCGTGACGTCGGAAGCCGATGATCTTCACTCGCATTGCTGGGTCGATGCGGGCCAGCCACTCTCCGGTGCGGCGCAGCAATTCGGGATGGTCGTTCACCCCGGGAAGGATGAGCAGTCGCACTTCGTACAACTTTCCCATGTAACCGAGCAGTTCGATGCTCTCCAGTACAGCGGCGTTGGTGCGCCCGGTCATGCGTTGGTGGATCTCGGGGTCGATGCACTTCAGATCGATCATTGCTCCGTCCATGACCGGGGCGAGGTGTTGCCAGGTCTCCTCTGTGCAGGACCCGTTGGAATCCACGAAACAGGTGAGCCGTCGTAGCTCGGGGTCGGCCTTTACCCTGCTGAACAACTCCATCAGGAACCCTGGCTGCATGGTGGCCTCACCGCCCGAGACGGTGATGCCGCCGAGGAATGGCGCGGCCTTGCGGATGCGCGGCAGCAGATCGTCGACGGGCGTGCGGAAGCGTGCACCAGATGCCACGGGAATCGTCTGGGGGTTGTGGCACGCGATGCAATCGAAGTTGCAGCCCTGCAGGAACACCACGAAACGGTTACCCGGGCCATCGACGTTGCTGAACGTGATGGTGTCGGCCACCGCGCCGGCCGGCGAGTCGATAGGGCAGTCGAGGCTCACTCGCCCCGTCCGATGCGCTTCACGGAACGCTGGGTGAGATGGAAGCTGTTCTCCGAGCCAGCGGCGAGATGATCGCTGCCGTGGCGAGCACTGCCGGTGGTGGCGATCGCGGCAAGGTCGCTCTTGCGGACGAGATAGCCGGTGATGCGCACGAACTCATTGCAGTCCAGGTTGAAGGTGAAGTCGCGCATCCCCTGCCGGAATGCACCACGGATGATGTCGACCACGGCCTGAGGGTTCCGCACCGCAGTTTCGTCCATGTGGAAGATGTCGCTGATGCCAGCCGTGAAGTACTCGTGATGCGGTGCGCAGGTGAGCAGATGCTGCAGCAGATCGGGCTCCTCGCCAACGGGGATTCTCGTTCCGGCTGTCACGTCGTGGTCGCTGTCGATGCCGCTCTGGCTGTGCAGATAGCAGCGTCCGTCACCGCCACTGCAGTACGGCATGGGCCGGTCGTCCACCAGTTGCGCCACTCGCTGGACCACGCGCGCGGCGAGTGCGTTGGCCGTGTCGTCGTGTCCGTATCGACCGTCGAGGCCTTCGTGCGACATCAGGGTGTTCACGCACTCGGCGAGCCCGAAGATGCCAAACATCGCCGCGAATGCGTGGATGTCGATCAGGCCCTCGAGCGCCAACCAGTGCGTGTCGAAGAATCGCTGGTCTTCCACCAGCGAGCGGATGCGTGCCTCGGCCAACTCGGCGGTCAACTCCACATAGTGCACCAGGGTGGTGGTGAGGAACTCGTCGGCGGTGCCTTCGTGGCGCAGGGCGACTTCCTTCAGGTTCAGACGCACGAGTGTGTGCGCGCCGCCACCGATCTTCAACGAGTTGTAGCAACTCACGGCCGCGTAGTGCTCGCCGTGATCGGCGGTCATCATCGGGTGGTTCACGAAATGTGGCTTACCGGTCTCGAACACGGTGCGCACCGCATCCTCCACGAGGTCGTCGGGGGTGACGAGAGGGTCCACCTTCAAGGAGATGTTGGGCACGCTCTGGCGCAGGCTGCGCTCGACGCGAAACACCGAACGAGCAACGCGACTGTCGTGCGGGCCGAGGTCGAGGTGCACGAATGCGTCGGGCAGCATGCGATCGATGGCAATCCAGAAGCGTCGGAGCGTGGCATCCAGTTGCTCGTCGCTGATGTCGTCGGTGACGAACGGATCCAGCACCTTGTCGAGGTCGCCGAGGTACACCGGGTAGGTGGTGACGCTCGGTACGTTGGCGTACATGATCTGCAGAAACGACAGCGCATCATCGAGGTTCTGCGGCGGCGGCAGCTCCAGGTAGTGCAGGCCCTGTCGGATGGCTCGTTGGTAGTCGGGCAGGATGTAGCGGGCGGTGAACGGGGCGTGGCCCTCGAACATGTCGCAGATGATTCGCTTGTCGAGCGCGTCGCGGCACTCGGGCGACAGCGCTGGGTAGTCCAGTAGCTCGGTCGCAAGGGCGGCGAGTCGACGCAACTTCTGGTCGTAGGCAAGGGTGCCGTCCTGCACCACGTCTCGGGCGATCGCTTGGAACTCGTGCACGTTCACATCCCTGAGTCTGCGCCAGACCTGATGGGAGCAGCAGGGTCTAAGGACCAAAGGGCCGTGGCCCTACTTCGTTAGTGCACAGAGTGGTGAACTTTGATCAGATTTGGATGAAAAAGAGACGAACGACTGGACAGAGAGTGACACAGAGTGAAAAGTGGACGTTGTCAACCCTCTCGTGCGCCCAGCGAGACCCCTCAGAAAGCCCACAACATGAACGTCTCTCGTCGGTCATTGGTCCTTGGCGCTGCTGGCGCTGGTGCTGCAATTGCGGTGCCCACGCTGCTCCCATTCCGAGCCGACTCCGGTGCTCCCGCCCGTTTGCCGGCGTCGAAGTTCCCGAAGATGTTCACTGTGCCGTTCGCGCATGCGCCGGTGGCACAGCCGATTCGCCGCGACGCCACCACCGACTACTACCGCATCAGCCTCGAGCAGTTCACCGCCGAGTTGCTGCCGGGCATTCGTACCTCGCTCTACGGCTACAACGGATCGTTCCCCGGGCCCACCATTCGGGCCAATCGTGGCCGCACGGTGGTCGCTCGGTTCGAGAACAACCTGCCCTCCATGCACCCGGCATGGGCGTACGAGTCGTTCGCCACCATCCACCTGCACGGCGGCGGGTCGCTGCCGCAATACGACGGCTATGCCAGCGACATCATCCACCCCGGCGAGTTCAAGGACTACGTGTGGCTGAACACCGAGTGCGGTCGCTCTGCCTGGTACCACGACCACGCCATGCACCACACCTCGCTGAACGTGTACGCCGGGTTGGCCGGCCGCTACCTGGTCGACGATCCGGCCGACTTCGCGCTGGGCTTGCCCAGGGGCGAGTTCGACGTGTCGCTGCAACTCTCCGATGCCATGTTCCAAGCCGACGGCGGCCTCTACGCGTCCCTGAAGGACACGAAGGGTCTCTGGGGCGATGTGCTCCTGGTGAACGGTCGGCCGTGGCCGCTGATGAAGGTGAAGCGTCGCAAGTACCGCTTCCGCATGGTGAATGCGTGCGGCTCGCGCACGTTCTTCCTCCGTCTCAGCACCGGTGATCCCCTGGTGGTCATCGGCAGCGACGCCGGGCTGGCGCCGGCCCCGATCCCGGTTCCGTCGTTCCGCATCACCAACGGCGAGCGCTACGACTTCGTGGTCGACTTCGCCAAGTACCCGGCTGGCACGCGGGTGGAACTGATCAACGACAGCCTCCCGTACAACGACGACTACCCCACGACGCGCAAGGTGATGGCGTTCGACGTGGTGGCCGACGAGTTCGACCCGGCCAACAACGATGTGCCTCGCGAGCTGGCGCCGAGCAATCCGGTGATGACCACGCCCACGCCGGCCAAGCCGACGATCCGTAACTTCAAGACCATTCGCCAAGGTGGCGAATGGACGATCAACGGCAACACCTGGAACGACGTCATCGACAGTGAGTACGGCCTGGTGGAGGCCACGGTGCTGAAGGGCTCCACGGAGATCTGGGAGTTCCAGAACAACTCGGGTGGTTGGAGCCACCCGATGCACGTGCACGGTGTGGATGCTCGCATCATCAGCCGTAACGGCAAGGCGCCGTACGCGTACGAGAACTGCCCGAAGGACACGTTCCGCCTCGGCGAGAACGAAACGATTCGGCTGCAGATGACCTTCCACGAGCCGGGCAAGTACATGATCCACTGCCACAACGTCGTCCACGAAGACCACGACATGATGTCGCAGTACGAGTGCATCGACCCGAACGGCCCCGCCGCCGATTCGCCCTTCGCTGCGGCAGCGGAGCCGCTGCTCGACGCCCGCGAGCTGTAGTCAGCTGCGGGCTACCCAGCCTCGGTAGCCCTCCACGAACCCGGCCGCTGCGAGCGCGCCGGCCCATGATGAGTTTGGTGTGATCGGTTCGCCGTTCACCTTGCGCACCTCGACGCTGCGAACCCGGCCGTTCTTCACCGACGCCACGAGGGCCTCGGCCCAGCCGTGGTCGGTGTCGGCGGCCGGGAACGTGACCATGTGATGCGACCGTCGATCGAACCACGCCAGTGGTATGCCCTCGCGCAGCACCACGCTGGCTCCCGCGGCGCGCGCGGGGCGGCCGGACGAGGCGGGCCAGGCGATGGCGGCACCGTAGGGCTGGGCCGGGTCGGTGGCGGCCAAGATCACGGCTGGCGCCATGTCGGCCGCATGGAGTTCGGCATCGGTGGCGTCGCGCGTGGAGCGAAGGCGGTCGACGGCGCCGGGCACACCGAACTGGGCGGCTCCGAGGCCCGACACGAAGTAGCCGCGCCGTACCTGACCGCGCTCCTCGAGCACCTTCAGCACGCCGTAGACCGAGGCGTAGCCACCCACCACGTTCTCGGCCAGCACCGCTTCTCGCGTGACGACGCCGTAGCGCTCCAGTAACTGCAACGCGGTGGTGTGCGCCGCCACCGTCGGTGCGGGTGCAGGCTCGAGTAGCGGCGCCACCAGGCTCCAGCGCCCTGCGCCGAGCGGGGGACCGATTCGGGTGAGACGGCCGGGGCGTGGTCGCTGCCGAACGAGCGGCTTCGCCGACGCCTTGCCGGCGATGCCCTTCGAAGCGAGCATCGTACGCAAGGGCACCAGGGAGTCGTTCGTGACCTCTCCTGCCCACACGAGATCCCAGAGGGCAGCGAGCAGTTCGGTGTCGGTGGCATCGGGGGCGGCGGCGCGCAACCCGTTCCAGAAGCTGGCACCGCGCGCCGCGAGATGCTGCCGGATGGCATCGTGCACCGCGCCCTCAGGCGCGACGAGCGGTTCCCAGCCCGGGGCCAACAACGGAAGCTGGTCGGCGAAACAGAAGCGAACTCGGCCGTCGCTGGCGCCGATTGCTCCGCCGCCCACCCACACCACGTCACCGGCGGTGCAGAGTTCGTCGAGGTCGGCGGGTCGGTAGCCGCCGAGGCGACCAGGGAGCAGTTCGGTCTCCACCGTGCTGGCCACCAGTGCCGCGCCTTGGAGTTGGCCGAGTACTTCCACCAACGCTTCAAGCCCGCGGCGTTCGCTACCCATGCCGTGCCACGCTTGAACGAAACGCGCATACGCGTCCTGCTCCACGGGCTCGACCTCACGCCGCAACGCGGCCAGTGAGCGCCGACGGATCTGGCGCAGCACTTCGCTGTCGCACCATTCGCGAGCCGAACCGCCGGGGCGGAACTCTCCGCGGACCACTCGGCCCTCCGCCTCCAGCGCGGTGAGGGTTCCCTGGGTGCGCTCAACCGCGATGCCGAATCGTGCGGCAACATCGTCGGTGAGGAACGGCCCGTGGGTGCGGGCATAGCGGGCCACCAGCGACTCCAGCGGGTGTGGCGCGGGTTCGGTGAATGCACGGGGAAGCCCGAGCGGCACGGTGCATCCGAGCGCATCGCGGTATCTGGCGGCATCTTCGGCGGCGATGAACCGCGGCGTGCCCGCCACCGACACCTCGACGGCACGCCGTTCGAGCACGAGTGCCGCCAACCACTCGGCGGCGTGGTTGCCTTCGGTGCGCAGGTCGGCCTCGTCGGGTGCCAGGTCGCCAACTCGACGCAGCACATCGTGGAGTTCGTCGGCGCTGCGAGCGCGCCGTCCATCGGCCAGCAGTTGCAACTCGAGTTCGATGTCGGCGAGCGCACCTGGATCCAGCAGCTCCCTGAGTTCCTCCGCGCCCAGAAGGTCGCGCAGAAGATCTCGGTCGAGCGCCAAAGCCGCGGCACGGCGTTCGGCCAGTGGGGCATCGCCTTCGTACATGTAGGCGGCGATCCAGTTGAACAGCAGGCTCTGCGCAAAGGGCGATGCCTTCGCCGTGTCGACGCTGACGACGCGCACCGAACGGTTGCGTAACTGCACCAGCACCTCGCGGAGTGCGGGCAGGTCGAACACATCCTGGAGACATTCGCGTGAGGTCTCGAGTAGCACCGGGAAGGTTGGGTACTTCGACGCCACAGCCAGTAGGTCGTGCGCGCGCTGGCGCTGTTGCCACAACGGTGTGCGTTGATCGGGGCGGCGGCGCGGTAGCAGCAGCGACCGCGCCGCGCACTCGCGGAAGCGGGCAGCGAAGAGGCTGGTCTGCGGCAGGGCGTCCATCACCAGTTCGTCGATGTCGTCGGGGTCGATGATGAGGTCGGACAGCGGTATGTCGTCGGCGGCTTCGGGCAGTCGCAGCACGATGCCATCGTCGGTCCACATCATTTCGACGGGAATGTCGAACCGTTCGTCGAGGCGGCGCTGGATGGCCATGGCCCACGGTGCGTGCACCGGCGTGCCGAACGGGCTGAGGATGCACACCCGCCAATCGCCGATCTCGTCGCGGAAGCGTTCGATGACCACAGTGCGATCGTCGGGTACCACGCCGGTGGCCTGCGCCTGTTCCTCCAGATACATCAGCACGTTGGTGGCGGCGAGTGCGTCGAGCGAGTAGTCGTCCATCAGTGATGCGACGGCACCCTCCATCGGCATCGCTCGCACCTCGCGCTGGAACGCACCGAGTGCCCGGCCCAACTCCAGTGGTCGCCCCGGTCGGTCGCCGTGCCAAAACGGCATCTTGCCCGGCTGCCCCGGGGCCGGCGTGACGATGACGCGTTCGAACGTGATGTCCTCGATGCGCCATGTGCTGGCACCGAGCAGGAACGTCTCGCCCGTGCGGCTCTCGTACACCATTTCCTCGTCGAGTTCGCCAACTCGTGTGCCGTCGGGCAGGAACACGCCGAACAGGCCGCGGTCGGGGATGGTGCCGCCGCTGACGATGGCCAACCGCTTCGACCCGTCGCGGGCGCGCAGCGTGCCGTTCACTCGGTCCCACACGATGCGCGGCCGCAACTCATTGAACTCGTCGCTCGGGTACCGGCCAGCCAGCAGGTCGAGCACGTTGCGCAGCAGTTCGTCGCTGAGTTCGGCGAAACAGGCCGCACCCCTCACCAGCGTGGCGACGTCGTCCACCGTGCAGTCGGGATGCATGCTCACGTGCGCCACGATCTGTTGGGCCAGCACGTCGAGCGGGTTGCGCAGGAATCGCGAACTCTCGATGAGGCCTTCGCGCATACGACGGGTGACGACCGCGGCCTCCAGCAGGTCGCCGCGATGCTTTGGATACAGCGTGCCCTTGCTCGGTTCGCCCACGCTGTGGCCGGCACGTCCGATGCGCTGCAACCCTCGCGACACGGCCCCCGGGCTCTCCACCTGGATGACCAGGTCGACCGCACCCATGTCGATACCGAGTTCGAGGCTGCTGGTGGCCACGATGGCGCGCAGCTCGCCCCGCTTGAGTTCGTCCTCGATGGTGACTCGCTGCTCGCGGGCCAGCGAGCCGTGATGAGCTTTCACCAGCTCGACGGACTGCCCCTCCTCGCCCACGATGCCCTCGTCGTGAGCGAGCTCATTGAGGCGCGCCGCCAAGCGCTCCGCCTGGCGGCGAGCGTTGCAGAAGATGATGGTGGTGCGGTGGGCCAGCACCTGCTGGAGGATGCGCGGGTAGATGCTCGGCCAGATGCTGCTGCGCTGCCCCTGCAGCGCGCTGCTGGCGGGCCCGCTGCGGAGTTCGTTGATCACCTGCCCCATCGCGCCCATGTCCTCCACGGGAACCACCACCTCCACTTCCAACGGCTTTCGCACGCCGGCATCCACGATGGTGACCGGGCGTTGGGTGCCGTCGGCGTGGTGCCCGCCGATGAAATGAGCGATCTCTTCAAGTGGACGCTGCGTGGCGCTGAGGCCGATTCGCTGCGGCGGCTTCGCCGTGATGGCCTCCAGGCGCTCGAGGCTGAGCATCAGGTGGGCGCCGCGTTTGGTGGTGGCCATGGCGTGGATCTCGTCGATGATCACGGTGTCGACGTTCACCAATGTGCGGTGCACCTCACTGGTGAGCATGAGGTACAGGCTCTCCGGTGTGGTGATCAGCAAGTCCACCGGCCGCCGCTGCAACGCCTGACGGTCCTTCGGGCTGGTGTCGCCGGTGCGCATCGCCACGGTGGGTTCTGCGAACGGCACGCCCAACCGCTCGGCGGCGAGGCGAATGCCCATCAGTGGCGAGCGGAGGTTCTTCTCCACATCGAAGGCCAAGGCACGCAGCGGCGAGATGTACAGCACCCGAGTGCGGGCCTTGGGATCGATGGGCGTGCCGTCGGCGGGCGGGGTGACCAGACGGTCGAGCGAGCTCAGGAACGCGGTCAGCGTCTTGCCGCTGCCGGTGGGAGCGCACACCAGCGTGTGCTGCCCGCTGCGGATGGCGGGCCAACCCTGCACCTGCGGCGGGGTGGGTTCGGGGAACGATGCGCTGAACCATTCACGAACGGCAGGGGTGAACCCGTGGAGCACGTCGTGGTCGGCCATGCGGGAAGGCTACGTCAGGCCTGCCATGGTCAGCCGTTGCGGTGAACGGCGCGGAGGCCCGCCCAGGCGAGGTCGGCAATCTGTTGGCCCAGCACCTCGGGGTCGAATTGCACGCCCTTTTCCACCAGGTGGCGGCTCACGCCTTCGGCCAGCCCAACGAGGCCATGCGCAAGCATCTCCTGGTGCTCGCCCTCGATGTCGGCGGCGATCAGTGGGGCGATGGCGTGCGCGGCCTCGGCGGTAATGCGCCGGATGGCGATGGTGCTTTCCTCGTCGCGGTTGGCTCGCGAGCCGAACAGCAGGAGGAAGGCATCGTGGTCTTGGGCTACCCAGCGGAAGTACGCCTTGTAGCCGAACTCGGTTTGCTGCTTGCCGGTGGTGGCCTCCGACACAGCCTTATGGACCGCATTGCGCAGGCGAGCGCCGGCTTCCTCCAGCAGGGCCATGTAGAGGTCCTGCTTGCTGTCGAAGTGCTGATAGAGCACCGGTTTGGTGACACCTGCCGCCTCGGCCACATCGTTCATCGAGGTGGAGTGGAAGCCTCGATGGGCAAAGACCTGCACCGACACATCGAGGATCTGCTCGCGGCGGGCAGGAGCGGGAAGACGAAGGCTCATAACGGGTGACCGAACAGTAACGGGCCGTGTGGTGCTGGTCGACAGGCGCTCATCGGGTCACAGTCCCCGCTCGCGGTCCTCGCGCTCGGCGGCCTTCACGGCGTAACCCAGCACGATGGCCGGTGCCAACAGGATGGAACCGACGATCACCGAACCGATGACGATGGTGGACACCAGGCCGTTGAAGCTCACAGCGAAACCGATGACGAACGTGGCGATTGCCAGGGCGAAGAAGAGGTACCCGATGCGGTTCGCCAACAGCGTGTACTTGGCAACCTGAGCGCGCCGAGCACGTACGGGATCGGTTTTGGGAGTGGGAGGCGTGGAGCTCATAGACCTGGAGGAAGCAGACGGTTGACGTTCTCGAAGAAGAAGTAGAGCACCACCACGAACGGGACGAATCCGACGACGAACACGATCCACAACCGTCCCGACCGCCGGCCAGCTTGGTAGGCGCCGATGGCCACTGCAGCGAGGAGAAGGCCGTAGAAGATCGCCCACGGAATGGCGCCGGTATCGCTGAACCAACCCTGCGAGAACGTGTCGCTGATGGCGGTACCGGCCGGTGTGGTCGTGTCGGGTGCGGTCGTGGAAATGGTGACATCGGTTGCTGTCGTCTCCGACCCGATGGTGGTCTCGGTATCGCCCGGCAGTGTGCTGGTTGCCGTGGTTGCCGTGGTTGCCGTCGTGCCGGGCACGGTTGCCGATGACGGCCGGCTCACCGGAGCACTCTGAGCGGCTACCAGTTCGGACTGCACGATGAGGCGCTGCCGAGACGTGTAGACGGGGGTGCAGGTGGCGAGCGTAAGGGTGGCTTTGGTGGGGTCTTTCGTGGGGATCACCGAGCCGTACTCGGAAGGGTTCACCACCAGCATGTTCGTGACGGCATAGGTGAACGTGCCAGCCAATGTGTCGACCTGGATGATGTCGCCGATGCGGACCTGATCGAGGTTGCGGAACGGTTCGCCATAGGTGGTTCGGTGGCCGGCGATGGCGGCGTTGCCGAGTTGGCCGGGCAGGGGGGTCTCGGCGAAGTGGCCCGGCCCCTTCTTCAGATCGCTCACCCCGACGCCCTCCACCACGGTCTTGGTGAGGTCGATGGATGGGATGCGCAGGATGGCCACCGGCTCGCCCTGCGCCAACACGGTCGGCGGCGCGACGGGAATGGTGCTGCTGGTGGTGGACACCTCGATCGTGGTGTCGGAGGGTTTGGCCGTCGTGGAAGGGGCGCTGCTGGAGGTGGAGGTGCTCTGCAACTGCTGTTGGAACTTCGACGTGAGGTCGTCCTGCGCTCGAGCGGTCTGAATACCCGTGCCCCACAGCTGGTAGGCGACGAATGCGAACATCAGCAAGCCCAGCGTGATGAGCGACCGGCCGATGATGCTGACCTTCCACCGCCAGTCGTGCGGCGGTGCAGGCCGCTCGAAGTAGGGCACCCGCCGATGTGCGTTCACGGGCATGAACGCTATCCGAGCGTCACACCCCGTAGGGGGTCACCACCCCAGCGTTCCGGGGCCGCCCTTGAATGGCCCGACCACGGCCGAGGTGATCCAGCCGCCGTAGAAGTTGCCGGGGTTGGGCAGTACACGCTCGTCGTCGACCCAGCACTCATCGACCTTCTGCGCGTAGAAGGCCAGGTGGTCGCGGATGGCA
Organism: uncultured Acidimicrobiaceae bacterium; assembly: GCA_903919455.1. Classification (GTDB taxonomy): domain Bacteria; phylum Actinomycetota; class Acidimicrobiia; order Acidimicrobiales; family Ilumatobacteraceae; genus UBA668. Next base: position 13,539 of record CAIXIJ010000148.1, read on the forward strand.
TCGAAGGTGGGGGTAGGGCTGGTGTAGCTCCAGGCGGCATCGGCCACGTCGTCGAGGTGCCAATAGGTGGCGGCGCCCTTCCATTCGCACCAGCTACTGCCTCGGCCGGGCGACAGGCGACCGAGGGCCACGTCGCCAGGGGGCAGGTAGAACGCCGGTGGTTGGCTGGTTTCCAACACCCGTAGCGCTGCTGTGGTGTCGGCCACCACGATGCCTGCGTGCACCACGCGCACTCGGCCTGGGAACGGCACCACGACCGGTGGCCGCGGGTAGTCCCACACGCTCTCCTGGCCGGGTTGCGGTTCGATGCGTTGCGGAGTCACCTGCGGATCTTGCCACCCGTTGGGCGCCCCTGCCGTGTGGGAAGTACGTTTGCCCTCGTGATGGAACCCGTCGTCCACCTTTCCGGCGTGGTTGCGGTACTGGGTGGGTTCCCCGTGCTGGCGGGCGCCGATCTCGACGTGGAGCGCGGCGAGATTCTGCTGCTCCGGGGCCCAAACGGCGCCGGGAAGACCTCGTTGCTACGGCTCTGCGCGGGCCTGCTGCCGGTGGAACGCGGTGAGGCGATCGTCCTCGGCCACGACATCGCCGCCGACCGCACCGCAGCGCGTCATCGGGTGGGTCTGCTCGGGCACGCGAACGGCCTGTACGCGGACCTCAGCGTGGCCGACAACGTGGCGTTCTGGGGCGCCACGGCGGGCGCCACGCAGCAAGAAGTGGCTGCTTCGCTCGACCGTATGGGTCTGTCGGGGCGCCTGGCCAAGGTGCCGGTCGCCAGGCTCAGCGCCGGTCAGCGTCGACGCACAGCCTTGGCGTGCCTGGTGGCTCGGCGAGCCGAGCTGTGGCTGCTCGACGAGCCGCACGCGGGGTTGGATGCCGCGGGGCGTGACGATCTGGATGCAACGCTGCGCGAGGCGGCCGCTGCGGGGGCCACCGTGATGGTGGCGAGCCACGAGCTGGAACGAGCAGGCGCATTGGCCCATCGCGTCGTCGACATCGTGGGCGGGCAGGTGCGCGAGTGAGCACCTGGCGTATCGCTCGACTGATCGCTGCGAAGGATCTGCGTATCGAATTGCGCAGCCGGGTGGTGACGAACCAAGTGCTGCCGTTCGCCGCGCTGGTGATGGTGATGTTCGCGTTCGCCCTGGACAACGACAACGTGCTCACCCGCGTGGCCCCCGGGCTGGTGTGGCTGGCCACGATGTTCAGCATGTTGGTGCTGGTGCAGCGTTCGTTTGCTGTGGAGAGCGCCGACGGGGCACTGGATGCGCTCCAGGTGGCCGGGGTTCGTCCCGCTGGCATCTTCCTCGGCAAGTCGATGGCGCTTGCTGCGCAGCTCGCGGTGCTGGAGGTGGTGCTGCTCCTGGCCGCCATCGTGCTGTACCAGGCGGAGGTGGCCTGGAGCGGTGCCGTGTTGTTGGTCACCACCTTCGTGGCCGCGACCACCGGACTGGCCTTCGTCGGTACGCTCTACGGCGGTCTCGCTGCCGGGGCCAAAGGGCGCGAAACGTTGTTGCCGCTCCTGATGCTCCCGGTGGTGGCACCCGTGCTCATCGGTGCAACCCGAGCGACGGAAGCGGCGTTCGGAACCAATGGTGCGTCGTCCAGCGAAGGCTGGCCGTGGATCGGTCTGCTCGCGCTGTTTGCCGCTCTCTTCGGTACCGGCGGCACGCTTGCATTCGGATCGCTCATCGACGAATAGGCCCCACATGCCCGACCTCTCTCCTGTCTCGATCGCCCGGCCAACCGGCACCCGCGTCTCCCGGGTGCTCGGCATCGCGTCGTTGGTCGGCATCGTCTGGCTGGTGGTGTTCGGCCTGTTCCTCTCGCCGAACGACGCCACGCAGAAGGCCGGCGTGCGCATCCTCTACATCCACGTGCCGTCGGCGTGGCTGGCATACCTGGCGTTCATCGTCACCGGCATCAGCAGCGCCGCCTACCTGTTCAAGCGCACCCGCAGCCTCACCTGGGACCGCATCGCCGGTGCCAGCGCCGAGGTCGGGGTGTTGTTCATGGGTGTCACGCTGGTCAGCGGCAGCCTGTGGGGCCGTATCTCGTGGGGCATCTACTGGACATGGGACTCGCGCCTCACCACCACGGCGTTCCTCTTCGTCACCTACATCGGTTACCTCGCGGTGCGTGGCCTCGGTGGCACCCACCAGCAGCGCGCTCGGCGCAGCGCCATCATCGCTCTGTTGGCCACGCTGGAGGTGCCCCTGGTGCACTTCAGCGTGAAGTGGTGGCGCCCACTGCATCAGCAGGAGAGCGTGGCTGAAGGAAAGCTCAACGGGCTGATGTTGTTCACCCTGTTCGTCGGCATCATCGCCTTCACGTTGTTGTACGTGTGGCTGGTGTTGCACCGTCAGCGTGTGTTGGCGATGGAAGACGCGCTCGACGACCAGGGTCTGGATACGGCGTTGGCCGAGCGCCGCGCGGAAGGAGCGCAGATCTGATGCTTGCCTCGATGGGTGTCTCGGAGCAGACGCCGTACGTCATCATCAGCTATGTCGTCACCCTCGGCGGCATTGCGGTGTTCGCGTGGCGCATGCTGGCGCGTGCGCGCAAGATCGCCCCGCAGGTGAGCGAAGAGGACCGTCCATGGACCTGAGCCCGCGCGAAGCCGTCCCCACGGCACAGGGTCGGAAGCGGAAGCGACCGTGGCTGGCCATCAGCGTGCTGGCGGTGGTGTTCGTGGCCGGCGGTCTCATGGTGGCCAAGTTCCTCACCAGTGCCGTCGACTACTACTGCAACGTGGACGAGATCGGCACCAAGAGCGGCTGCGATGTGGGCCGCAACATCCGCATTCAGGGCACGGTGCAGGCGGGTTCGGTCGAGAAGGCGTCGTCGGGCGCCACCAGTTTCATCATCGAGTATCACGGTGTGTCCATGCCGGTGCAGGTGGGCAGCGAACCCAGTGGCATCTTCAAGGAATGCATTCCGGTCGTCGTGCGCGGCAGGGTGGCGCAAGACGCCACGGGCAAGGTCTTCGAAGGTGATGAGGTGATCGTGAAGCACGACAACTCCTACGACGCCGAGAACAAGGACCGTGTCGAACAGGCCAATGCGGAGGCTGCTCAGTGCTCGCAGAAGGGGTGAATGGCCTCTTCGGTCATTCCGCACTGATCATCGGCCTTGCGGCATCGGTGTTCGGCGCCGGGGCGTTGGCTACTGCCACCTTGCTGAAGGACCAGCGACTCGTACGCGCCGTGCAGGGCTACGTGTGGGTTGCTCTCATCGGTGCGGTGTTGGCGGTCGTGGTGATGGAGCGAGCGCTCATCACTCGCGACTGGAGCATCGCCTACGTCCAGAAGGTCGGTTCGCCCGACACACCGCCGCTGTTCAACTTCACGGCGCTGTGGAGCGCTCTCGAGGGCAGCATCCTGCTGTGGCTGCTGCTCCTCGCGATGTACACGTCCATCGTCGCTCGCCGTTACAAGGCCCGAATGGCCGACCCACTGGTGGCCTGGGCGTTGGTCACCATGCTGGTGGTGACGGCCTTCTTCTTCTTCCTCGCACTCGGTCCCACCGACGCATTCCAGGCGGGCGGCGTTCCCGATTTCGCCAAGTGCTGCAAGGGTCCGAATCCGTTGTTGCAGAACCACATCCTGGTGCTGTTCCATCCGCCGATCCTGTACCTCGGCTACGTCGGTTTCACCGTGCCGTTCGCCTTCGCCATCGGTGCCCTCGTCACCGGTCGCGTGGGCGAAGGCTGGCTGGTGGAGACCCGTCGTTGGGCGCTGTTCGCGTGGGGCTTTCTCACCGTGGGCATCGTGCTCGGCAGCTGGTGGAGCTACGAGGTACTCGGTTGGGGCGGGGTGTGGGCGTGGGACCCCGTGGAGAACGCCAGCTTCCTGCCGTGGCTCACGGGCACGGCCTACATCCACTCGGTGATGGTGCAGGAGCGTCGTGGCATGCTGCGCGTCTGGAACCTCAGCTTGCTGGTGGCCACGTTCTCGCTCACCATCCTCGGCACGTTCCTCACCCGCAGCGGTGTGGTGAACAGCGTGCACGCGTTCAGCGACAGCACCATCGGGCCGTATCTGCTCGGCGCATTCGGTGTCATCGTCGCGGTGTCGCTGGGCCTCATCGCCTGGCGTGGCGACCGCCTGCGTTCGCCGGGTGCCATCGATTCGCCCATCTCACGAGAAGGCGCGTTCCTCGCGAACAACGTGCTGTTCACGCTGTTCGCCTTCGTGGTGTTGCTGGGCACCGTGTTTCCGCTGATCGTGGAGGCCAAGGACAACCGGCAGATCGCCGTCGGCTCGCCGTTCTTCGACACCATGGCGGCCCCGATCGGCATCGTGCTGCTGTTCCTGATGGCCGTGGCACCCGTGCTGCCGTGGCGCAAGGCCAGTACGGAATTGCTCCGCACCCGGCTGTTCTGGCCGGCATGGTGCGGCGCCGGTGCGCTGGTGCTGGCCGTGCTGCTGGGCGCCACCGGGCTGCAGCCGCTGTTGGCGTTCACGTTCGCTGGGTTCGCAGGTGGCTCGGCGATGCGGCAATTGGTGCTCGCCACCCGTCGCCAGGGATATCGCGGGCTGCTCGGCCGTACCAACGGCGGCATGGTGGTGCACCTCGGCGTCATCCTCATCGCCGTCGGTCTCACTGCATCGAACAGCTACACGCGCGCCGGCGAGTTCACGATGAACAAGGGCGACACGGTGCAGTTCGCCGGGCACAGCTTCCAGTTGAACGACGTCGTTGATTTCACCGCGCCCAACAGGGTGGGCATCAAGGCGCTGGTGGCGATCGATGGCGGCCAGGCCTACGCGCCGGCCATCAGCAAGTACACGGCACAGGGCATGGACGTGGGCACGCCGAGCGTGAAGACGGGCCTGCGCTACGACATCTATCTCACGCTGGAAAATGGGTCGAAGCCCAGCACCGGCCTGGCGAAGGTGAAGATCTTCATCAAGCCGCTCATCGTCTGGATCTGGGTCGGTGGCCTGCTGTGCGGCTTCGGCACACTGCTGGCGGCGTTCCCCGGCAAGCACCGCCGCAGGCCCACCGACCCGGTGTCGGCCCCGGTGCCCTTGGAGGAGACGGTCGATGTCTGACACCGAGGTGCCGGTCGCCCCGGTCGAACCCGCTCGACGGCGGGTGGCGCCGTTCGTGGTGCTCGCTGTCGTCGTGGTGCTGGCGGCCTTCTTCGTCGTGCTCGCCACCAGCTCCAGCGGCCCGAAGGACAAGGTGGGCATCGTCGACAGTCCGCTGTTGGGAAGGGTTGCGCCCACCGTGCGCAGTACCACGCTCGATGGTGTGCCCTTCGACCTCGCTCGCCGCAAGGGCAGCTGGGTGGTCATCAACTTCTTCAACTCCACGTGCGGGCCGTGCCGTGCCGAACACCCTGAACTGGTGAAGTTCTCCGAGCAGCAGCAGGGCTTCGGCGACTCCGGCGCCGAGCTCTACACGATGCTGCAGATCAACAACGACATCGATGCGGTGAACAAGTTCTTCTCCGACAACGGTGGCGACTGGCCCATCGTGCGCGACGACGACGGCACCACCAACGTGGCGTTCGGTGTGGCGTTGGTGCCCGAGACGTTCATCGTGAATCCCGATGGCGTGGTGGTGCTGCGCTGGGCGGGCGAGATCGACTCCGACATGTTGTCGCGCCTGGTGCAGCAGCAGCGAGACATCTACGAGGCCACATGAGCAGTGCAGCGAACCTCAAGCGATGGCCCGGTTGGGTGCTGTTGTTCTTGGTGGTGGCGTGCTTCCTCGCGTACGGCACGGCCAAGGATGCCGGGCCGCTCACGCCGGAGCAGCGCGTGGAGGAGATCACGAAGCACATCGCATGCCCGGTGTGCGATGGCGAGACGGTGTACGAGAGCGCCAACCCGGCATCGGCAGCCATCCGTGCCGAAGTGAAAGCGCAGGTGGCGGCCGGGCTGCGCAGCGACGACGAGATCGTGGCCTACGTGGTGCAGCAGTTCGGCGAGCAAACGCAGTTGCTGCCGAAGGCGAGCGGGTTCGATGCGCTCGTCTGGATGCTGCCGGCGGCGGCATTGGTGTGCGCCGGCGTGGGTCTGTTCTTCGCGTTCCGTCGTTGGAAACGCAACGCCGATGCCATCCCCGACGACGATGACCGGGCGATGGTGGAGAAGGCGCTCGCCGCCGAGGTGAACCTCGATGGATCCTGATCGACTGGCCGAACTGGAGGAAGAGCGGCGGTTCCTCCTCGGCAGCATCCGCGATCTGGAGAAGGAACACGACGCTGGCGACGTGGACGATGCCGACTTCACCGCACTGCGCGATGGCTACGTGGCTCGCGCCGCTGGCGTGATGCGCGAGATCGAGGACGGCAGGAGTTCGCTGCCGACCACACCCACCCGTCCGTGGTGGCGCAAGCTGGTGGTGCCGGTGGCCACGCTGGCCATCGGGCTCGGGTTGGGTCTGGCGGTCAGCCAGTTCGCCGGTCAGCGTCTGCCGGGGCAGACGCTCACCGGTGGCCAACCGCTCGACGAGGTCACCACGCTGTTGGCTGAAGCCCGCGCCTCGTTGGCCGCCGACCCGGCAACGGCGATCGCCAAGTATCAGAAGGTGATCGACCTCGAGGCCGACAATCTCGAGGCCCGCACCTACCTGGGCTGGCTGGTGGCACTGAACGGGCAGCAGGTGAAGGACGACGAACAGGTGCGCCAGGGCATTGCGCTTCTGAAGGAAGCGGCGAAGCTCGACGACACCTACGCGGATCCACACTGCTTCATCGCCGTGGCGAGCAAACGGTTCCTCTCCGCCCCCGATGACGCAACGGCAAAGGTGGAGGCGCAGGCGTGCCTCGACCGGAACCCGCCGGCGAACATGCGACCCATGATCCAAGGTCTCATCGACGGCTGACGCGACGCGCCGACATCTGCATTCATGTCATGCCCCCACCGGGGTATCGGCGAGAATCGCCCGACGCGAATGCGGGTCAGTCGTCGTCGGCGTCGGGTGGCGGTGTTGCCGCAGCCTCGGTGATGCGACCATCGGCATCGCGTGTGAGCACCCACACGCTTGCTTTGCGCCAGTCGGGCTCGGTGAGGATGCGACAGCCGCGGCGCTCGAGCGCAGCGATCGTTTCGGGGATCACGTCGCCGTGGCTGCAGAGCACCGAGCCATCGCGCAGTTGTGCCAGCAACTCCAACGCGCCGTGGAATCCGGTTTCCTCTGCCAGCCGGTCATCGACCCGCACTTCGCTGCCACGCCGCTCGGCGAGCGGTGTGATGGTCTGCACGCATCGCAGATACGGACTGCTCACGAAGTCGCCGATGGCAACATCGACGAGTCGGTTGGCCAGCACTTCGGCCTGGGCCTCACCCTTGTCGGTGAGCGGACGGGGTCGATCATCGCCCGTCCAGCGCGACCGACTTCCGGCCTTGGCGTGCCGAATGAGATAGAGCATCAGATCTCGCGCGTGGTGCGCATGTGCCGATCCGAGAGTTGGCGAACCAGCAGACCGAACACCACGGCGGCAGCGGTGGTGCTCAGGCCGAGGAAGATGTTCAGCCCGGCGTGTTGCTGCTGCTGACGAGCGAACTCCAGCAGGTCGGCCTGCTGGAACTGTTGGAACAACCGTGCGGACGTGGCGATGCCCACCAGCGGCAGCAATCCGTACAGCACCCACCAGGCATGGATGAGCGGCGTGATGCGACCGCGCTTCCACGACTCGTCGTACGGCGCTGCGGCCGGATCACTTGCACGCCAGAGCTCGCCGAGGATCAGCCACGGCAGCACGAAGATGACGCACGGAGGAAGCAGCCATCCAAGGATGGCCCACATCGGCGCCCAGCGCAGGCCCACCCGATTGATGGCTCTCAGATTCGACGCCATGCGAAACATCCAGAAGACGGTGAGTGCCGCAATCGGCAGGAACAGCAATCCGGCCATGGAGGTGAGCGGCGACTCGGAAGCGCTCTTGAACTGTGCTTCCGTGATGGTGCCGGCAACGAAATCGGCGGCCTTCCCCGACAGTTGCCACGACAGGTACGTGGAGATCAGCTGCAGGCCCGCCTCCACTGCCATCAGAATCCAGAGGACTCTGGAGAGGCTGGCGATGCGCAGCACCCCATGACCTACTTCGGTGCTGCCGCTGTATGCGGGCGGCGGTGTGAGCCCGCCGGGCGGGGGCGGCGGCGGAGGGGGCGGCGGTGTGTCGCTCATGGCGGCTCACACTAGATGCGTCGGCTCGGCATGGCATGGTGGGCCGGAGGGATGCACACTTGAGTGATGAGTTTCTTCGACCGCAACCGCAAGGACCTGCTCGACAAGGGGTACGACCCGTCGCGCCTGCCACCCGGGCAGTACCTCACCGACCGCTTCCCCGTGCTGCACGTGGGCGATGTACCCGAGTACGAGCCAGGCGAGTGGAACCTCACGGTCACCGGTCTGGTGGACCAGCCCTTCACCATCGACCTCGACGAGCTGAAGGCGATGCCTTCGGTGACGCTCACCTTCGACATCCACTGCGTCACCAAGTGGAGCAAGTTCGACACCACCTGGACCGGCGTTCGGGTGCGCGACCTGCTGGAGCGTGCGGGCGTGCAGCCCTCGGGTACCCACGTGGTGGAGCACGCCGAGTTCGGTTACACCACGAACCTGCCATTGGCCGACATCACCACCGACGAAGCCATCGTTGCCTATGCCTTCGAGGGTGAGGACATCGACGACATTCATGGCGGCCCGGTGCGCATCGTGGTGCCGCACCTCTACTTCTGGAAGAGCGCCAAGTGGGTGCGCGCCCTTGAGGTGACCGCGGCCGACCAGGCCGGCTTCTGGGAACGCAACGGCTACCACATGTATGGCGATCCGTTCCGCGAGCAGCGTCACTGGGGCGACTCACAGCGGTCTCTCGAGGTTGTTCGAGTCAGGTGAAGATGCTCACTCCACCGGGACCCACCATGAGCCCAACGACGATGAGCATGATGCCCCACAGGTATTGGGTGCGTA
>CAIXIJ010000149.1 GCA_903919455.1 uncultured Acidimicrobiaceae bacterium
CCGGCCAAGAAGGCGGCTCCGGCCAAGAAGGCCGCTCCGGCCAAGAAGGCCGCTCCGGCCAAGAAGGCAGCAGCCAAGAAGAAGTGACCCTCTTCACGAGGTCGACGAACGGGGGGCTTCGGCCCCCCGTTCGTGTTTTTCCGACTGGCTCCGCAACGATGACGTGATGGATCAGATCTGTGACGACCTCATCGCCGAGCACGCCGACCTCGACGCGGTGGTCGCTGCGCTCACCGAGGACGACTGGGGTCTCGCAACCCCGGCGGAAGGCTGGGCGATCCGCGATCAGATCAGCCACCTATGGTTCTTCGATCAGCGCGCGCTGCTCGCCTTGACCGACGCGGATGCGTTTGCCGAGGATACGAAGCGCTTGCTCGCTGAGGGCGGCACTGCCGCATCGGTGGAACCTGGTCGAGCGATCGGCGGAGCTGAACTCCTCGAAGCGTGGCGTCGCGATCGTGCATCACTGGTCGACGCAGCGCGTGAGGTGGATCCCTCGACGCGTGTCCCCTGGTACGGGCCTTCGATGGGAGCGCGATCGTTCATCACCGCCCGCCTGATGGAGACCTGGGCGCATGGGCAGGACGTGTTCGATGCGCTCGGAGCGCAGCGCCAGCCCACCGCACGGCTGAAGCATGTCGCCCACATCGGCGTGCGGGCGCGCCCGTTCAGTTACGCCATCAATGGTCTCGAGCTACCGGAGGCTCCGGTGTTCGTTGCGTTGCGGGCCCCCGACGGCAGTACATGGGCGTGGGGTGAGCCCGCTGACGACCGTGTCACCGGAGACGCCATCGACTTCTGCTTGGTGGTGACGCAACGGCGTCACCCGGCGGACACTGCATTGTCGGTGGTGGGTGATGCGGCCACCGAATGGATCGGTATCGCCCAGGCCTTTGCCGGCGACCCCGGCGGCGGCCGTGCTGCCGGACAATTCCGCACAGAGGAATGACCGAAGGCGTACGACCGGCGGTGGACATCCGGTGGTACGGCAGACCCTCCAGGGTCTGACGAGCGACCCTGTAGTGGTGCGTGGACGAAGCGCACACTCGAGGCATGGAAACTTGCACCCGTAGCTACGTGGTCGGCAAGCACCTGTGCCGGGTCCAGATGGCGGTCGTGGCCCTGACACTCTTGCTCGTCCCGCTGGCCCTTTCGGCACACTCGGAGGCGGCCGGTCAGGCCACCGTCACGATCAACGGCGCTATCAGCCCACAGCAACTCACGGTGTCGTTGGGCACCACTGTGACGTGGCAACTCGCCGATGCGTCGAAGCACCGCATCCGCAGCCTCAGCGGACCCGTGGCGTTCGACTCCGGTGGGCTTGCTGCCGGCGCGTCGTACTCGTTCACGTTCACATCGCTCGGCACGGTGCAGTACCGCGACGACGAGAACAAGAACATGGCCGCGTACGCCGGTTCGATCACCGTGACGAACACCGTGCCGACGACCACGGTACCGGCGCCGGGCACGACGCTGCCGGGCACGCCAGCACCCGTCCCGCAGACCGTCACCGTTCGTCTTGCCGGTCGCGCCTTCACGCCCAACACCATCAGCGTTGCGGTGGGTGACACGGTGGTGTGGTCGAACAATGACAGGGAGGCGCACACGGTGACGGAGCGCTCGTTCTCGTTCGACAGCGGCAACGTGGCTGCTGGCGCCAGCTTCCGCCGCACCTTCAGCGCTCCGGGTACCTACAGCTACTTCTGCGACATCCACCCGAGCATGGTTGGGGTGGTCGCAGTGTCGGCACCGCCGACCGGTGGCACGCTGCCGCCGCCACCACCTCCGCCCACCGTGCCGCCGACCCCGCCGGTCACGACGTCGCCGGTTTCGAACCCGCCTTCGGGTGGTGGCACCGGCGGTGGCACCCCCGCCGGCCCGGCGCGGGTGACCATCATCGACTTCGACTTCTCGCCGTCGCTGCTGACGGTGGAGCAGGGCACCACGGTCACCTGGACCAACGGCGGACTTGCTCGCCACACGGTGGCTGCTGGCAATGGCTCGTTCCACAGCCCCGATGTGCGCTCGGGGCAGGTGTTCACCCGGACGTTCACGACTCCCGGCACGTTTGCCTATATCTGCGACATCCATCCCGACATGAAGGGCACGATCGCGGTGAAGGGCACGGGTGGTACTCCGCCGCCACCTCCTGTGCCGACCACGGCGCCGCCGTCCGTGACGTCATCAGGGGATGTTCGCATCGCCGACTTCCAGTTCTCACCCGCCACCATCACGATCACCGAAGGGAGAAGCCTCACCTTCGTGAACACCGGTGCCGCACGGCACAGCGCGACAGCGCGTGACGGCTCGTTCGACACGGGTCTGCTCTCGAGGGGGCAAACAGCGCGCCACACCTTCCGCACCGCTGGCACCTACCTCTACTTCTGCTCGCTGCACACCAACATGACGGGCACGATCCTGGTGACGGGCGCCGATGGCGCTCCGCCTCCGCCGCCGAAGGAGCGGGCAGTGCCGGCAGTGAAGTCAGGCGATGTGCGCATCGTCGACTTCGCCTTCTCACCAACGACGCTCACGGTGACACAGGGTGCGACAGTGGGGTTTGTCAACGCCGGCGTGGCACCGCACACCGCCACCTCGAAGGATGGCAGTTGGGACACCGGCATCGTGTCGGCGGGCGGTCGAAAGGCCATCGCGTTTGCTGCCGCCGGTACCTTCACCTTCTACTGCACCATCCATCCGCAGATGGTGGGCACCATTCTGGTGACCGGTGCCGACGGTGCGGCGCCGCCACCCGAGGCCGCTGCATCGGCGCCAGCGGGCCCACCCAGGAAGCTGGCCATCACGGTGGGAGCCGACGCCTTCGACCCAGCTGATGCGAAGATCGTCGCAGGTGGCACCGTCACCTGGACCGTGGACAGCATGAGTCCGCACATCATCGCGGGCGACAGCAATGCCTTCTCGAGCGAACTGATCCACCATGGAGAGACGTTCAGCTTCCGGTTCGAGAAGCCGGGTACGTACACCTACCGCGACGGTCTCACCGGCCGCATGCCGGCCACCATCACGGTGGTGGCGGATCCGGCCACGCTCATCACGGGCGCCGCCGCCGATGGCGCCGCCGCCTCCGTGAACATCATCGACTTCGACTTCGATCCGAAGGAGGTGACGGTGGTGAAGGGTGCCACGGTCACCTGGACGAACATCGGCACGGCCCCTCACACCGTGACAGCTCAGGATCAGGGTTGGAGCTCGGATCTCCTGCAGAACGGCGGCACCTATGCCCATACGTTCGACGCCGCGGGTCGCTTCGCCTACATCTGCAACCTTCACCCGAACATGGTGGGGACCGTCATCGTCGTCGATGGCAATGGGGTCGCGCCCGTTCGTCCAGACCCTCAACCGGCAGCAGCGCTCGTCGACGCCGGACGCGGTGGGCGCCGGAACAGTTCGTCCATCCTGCTACTCGCCGGCGCAGTGGTGGCATCGCTGGCTGCGTTCGTGGTCGGACGCCGCTCGGCGTCGCACGGCGTGGCCCGGGCGTGACACGTCGGGATTCGGCGCTGCCGATGGTCAGAGGTCGGCGATGCGCTTGAAGATCTCGGCGGAGTCCACGCCGTAACGAGCGCCGAGGCCCGCAAGGCGCTGGGCGATGCGCTGGCGGAACGCGGCGATCTGCTCTGGATCCACGGCCTTCATCGTGCTCTCGAACTGACTCTCGTGCGCCTCGAGCGCATGCAGTTTGGCGTCGACGAAACCGGTCACGTCCTCTACGTGGTCAGGTTCGTCGGCTTCCCACAGGAGCAGCGTGTCGGGTCGGTGGTGGGCCAGCCCGTGCTCTTTGAAGAAGTGTGGGTCGCGTGCGGCCACGATGCCCTCGCACGCGAGCAGGCCGGCATGACGATGGTCTGGGTGCAAGCGGTAGCGCTTCCACGGATCGTGACCCAGCACCACTTGTGGGCGCAGTTCGCGGATGACTCGCGCTACGCGGCCGCGCATCGCCAGGTTGCTGTCGAGTTCGCCATCGACCTGACCGAGGAACACCACGGCGCCGGAGCGATCGCCAGCCAGTCGGCGTGCGGCCTCACGCTGCTCGACCTCGCGAATGGCGGCCAATCCAGCCGTATCGGCATCGGGGTTCCATGTGCCCTTTGAGCCGTCGGTGAGGATGAGGTGATGCACCGTGCACCCGGCCGCAGCCCACTTGGCCAAGGTGGCGCCGCAACCGAACTCCACGTCGTCGGGGTGCGCACCGATGGCGAGTGCCGATGCGGGCGCGGGCAAATCCCGCGAGGTCAGCGAGGTGGCGAGTTCGGGTTGGCCAGGTTCGTTGGCAGCCATGCGGGCAACACTTCCTGCACCAGTGGGTGCGTGAGGTCGGCGGGTACATCGATGTCGAGACAGAGCAGTGAATCGCGCCGAACGGCCACTGCAACACCCGTGGTGAACGCGTGGGCGAGATGTCGTTGGAACGAGCTGGCACCGTACGCGAATTGAAACTGCACCGCGGTGGGCAGTGACAGAACGTTGGTGCCGTCGCCAGCACCGTCGGGTACCAGTGTGATGGTGTCCTTTTCGGCCACACTCACCAACTGTGCGGCGCGAGGTAGGTCGCCGTGAGCAACCACGACGTGCTGCACGCCGATGGCGCGGAGATCGGCGACGCTGTTGGTGACGGCGGCGTTCAACCCAACACCGGGGTGCCACAGCACGGATGCGCCATGCTCGGTGGCCCACTGCGCCACGCCGTCGTCGTCGCAGGCCACGTAGACGGGCGCCTCGCCTGCAGCGGCGATCACTCGCTCGGCCGACCATCGCGCCAGTCGTTCGCGTTCCGTCGGCGACAGCACGGGTGACAGGCGCGCCTTGGCCTCGGCAAACGCCTTCACCGGCACCAACACGACTGGATCCACGTGGGCATCGTAACTGCGGGCATCCGCTGCGCTACGGCTGCGACCTACGCTGTGTGGCATGCCGATCAACGTGGGGGTGGTGGGGGCCGGTTCGTGGGGGACCACGGTCGCGGCTCTGGCGGCGGTGAACACGCCGACGATGTTGTGGGCACGTCGTCCCGAGTTGGCCGAACAGATCAACCGCGAGCACGTCAACGGTGACTACCTTCCCGCCTTCACTCTGCCCGACCAACTGCGCGCCACCAGTTCGCTGGAGGAGGCGGTGGGGAATGCCGATGTGCTGGTGATGGCGGTTCCGTCGCACGGGTATCGCAACGTGGCGGCGCAGGCTGCTCGCTACGTTCGGCCATGGGTGCCGATCGTTAGTCTCACCAAGGGCCTCGAGGCTTCGTCGCGTAAACGCATGAGCGAAGTCACCCGCGACGAGATGCCGGGCCATCCGGTAGCCGTGCTCACCGGCCCGAACTTGGCCAAGGAGATCCTCATTGGCCAGCCGGCCGCCAGCGTGGTGGCCATCGACAACGTCGACATTGCCGCCGAGCTCCAGCGCATCTTCAGTCGCCCGAGCCTGAGGATCTACACCAACGCCGATGTGGTCGGGTGCGAAGTGGGCGGTGTGGTGAAGAACGTCATCGCCATTGCCGCAGGGATGGCCGAGGGAATGGGCTTCGGCGACAACTCCAGGGCCACCCTCATCACCCGCGGTCTCGCCGAGATGACGCGACTCGGCGTGGCGATGGGCGGGCAACCGGCCACGTTTGCCGGATTGGCCGGCATGGGCGACCTCATCGCCACCTGTTCGTCGAAGCAGAGTCGAAACAACATGGTGGGTTTCCAGCTCGGTGAGGGCAAGCTGATCACCGAGGTGCTGGCGTCCATGACGATGGTGGCCGAGGGTGTGAAGAGCTCGCCGAGCGTGCTCGACCTCGCTCGACGTCACGATGTGGAGATGCCGATTACCGAACAGATGGTGGCGGTCTGCCACCAGGGACGCCCTGCACGTGAAGCCCTCGCGGCACTCATGCAGCGCTCCCGCAAGAGCGAGATGGAGTGACGTGGTGACGCAGAGCGGAGTGAGCACGGGCGTGCTTGGTGGGCGTTGGCGCGCCACCGTCACTGCATGGGGCGCCATTGAGCCATGGCCGCATCACGACGGCCGGGATGAGCCGATCCTCGACTGGCACATTGCTGCCGACGATCGTTGGCACACGCCACAGCGCGAAGCCGCGGTCCGCCAGACGCGCGTGGAGGGCACCGCAGTGGTGGAGACCCGAGTGCGTATTCCCAATGGCGATGCCGTGCAACGTGTGTACTCGGTGCCCGACCACGGTGGCCTCACCATCATCGAGGTGGAGAACGAGTCACCGCTTCCCATCGCCGTGGCCTTCACCCATGGAGCCTTGCTGTCGGTGCGTCCGCCGACGGCGCCGATCGAAGGTATCGATCTTCCAGCTGGCAGCGTGGCGTTCCCGCTGGGCCACCACGCCACGCTCACGGTGGCACTTCCGCACGATCGTCGTGGGCCCGGTGCGCTGCCCGGCGGCGCGCCGCCGATCGCGGCTGTGGTTCGGGGTTGGTTGGCCACAGTGGAGCGCGCTAGCCGGTTGCTGTTGCCGGATCCGACGCTGAACGAACAGATCGTGGCCGAGCGCTGCGAACTAGCACTCGGTGGCCCCGTCCACCCCGATGACGACCCCGTGGCGTTCCTGCTCGGTGTGGGGCAGTTGGTGCGTATGGGCGAACAGGCCGACCCGTGGCTTCCCGATGTCGCTCATGCCGTGGAACTTGCTGCCAAGCACGGCTCGTCCGATTGGTCGCTTGCTGCGGCGTTCGATGCCGCAAGCGTGGTGTTTGCTGCTGCCGGTGACGACATGGCTCAGGGCGACCTCGCGGCCATGCGTGCACGCGTGCGCGCAGGCGGCACGTTGCCCACGATCGCGCCGCAGGATCCGGCTCGGCTGTTGGCGTGGGCTGAGGCTCGCCTCGTGCAACCCACGGCGGCTGGCGCTGCGCTGCTACCGCTGGGCATGCCAGCCGACTGGGCGGGCAACAACTTCGAGACCTATGGCCTACCGAATGGCGCTGGCGGCTCGGTGAGTTTCGCCGTGCGTTGGCATGGCGCTCGGCCCGCTGTGCTGTGGGAGCAAACCTCTCCGGCGGTCACGCTGGTGTCGCCCGAGATCGCACCCGATTGGGCCACCAATGAGGTGAAGGGCGAGGCCCTGTGGCCCGAGCCGAAGGGGTTGCTGCCGCCACCGCCGGCCGAAGGCGAGTCGTTCAGCTGATGTGCGACGTGCTGGTGGCCCTCGCGCCGACCACGGTGGCCGGGGCGACGCTCTTCGCCAAGAACAGCGACCGGCCACCCGGCGAGGTGCAGTTGCTCGAATGGTCGCCGTCACGCCGCGACCATGGAGTTCTAAGGGCCACCCACATCGACATCCCGGTGCACCCTTCGCCCACGCTGGCATGTGTGCTGTCGCGGCCGGCGTGGGGCTGGGGCGCCGAGCACGGTGTGAACGAGGCCGGTGTGGCAGTGGGGAACACCACCGTGTACACCACGCTGGATCCGCGGGGTGCGCCGGTAGGGCTGACGGGCATGGACCTGGTGCGCCTCGCGCTGGAGCGTGCATCGAGCGCACAGCAGGCGGTTGACGAGATCGTGCAACTCATCGCGCGTCATGGCCAAGGTGGCAGCGGGCACGACCCGGCGCTCGTGCCACATGGCCGGCCCTACTGGAACGCGTTTCTCGTGGCCGACCCGCAGTCGGCGTTCGTGCTCGACACCAGTGGCACCGAGTACGCGACGGAGGTGGTGCTCGACGTGCGAGCCATCTCCAACCGCACCACCATTCCGGCCTTCGACGCCGCGCACCGGCACCCACGGCAACCCGTGGATCGACTGGTGGACCCGCGTTGGCACGCATCGCAGCGGGCATTGGCGCAGCGGCCGGTCGCTCTGGAGACGCTGCAGACCCACCTGCGTTCCCACGATTCATGTGGCGAACCCGGTTGGAGCGTGTGCATGCACGCCGACGACGTGGAAGCCACTACCGCGTCAATGATCGCGGAGCTACGAGCCGACGGCGCCAGCACGCTGTGGACGGTGGAGGGCCATCCCTGCGAGCACCCCTACGCCGAGATGGTGTTCGCCGACGCCGCGTCGGTCTTGGCTCGCTCAGTGGGCTGAGTGTCGCGGGCCTGCAACGCGGACGACCTCAGGGTTCGAGGATGGCGGGGTCGCCCACGCGGATCTCGCCGGGCTCCAGCACCGTTGCGTACACCCTGCTCACCGGCCCGCGTTCGTGGTGCATTGCGTTGAAGTCGCCGTCCTCGAACCAGGCCGTGTTCTGGAAGCACGGCAGCGCGTAGGCGCGGACTTCGCACAACACGTCGCCGATGCGCAGCCGCACACCGGGGCGCACATCGGGCCAGTGCAGCCCGCTGAGGGTGATGTTCTCGCCGGCGAGGCCCGGAGCGATGGGGTGACCCTGACGACGCAGAGCATCGATCACTTCGGTGCTCCACAAGCACAACGCCTGCCACGGTCGTCCGTGGTGCACCCGCGTCTTCTGAGCGTCGCCCTCCGCGCCACGCCAACCCACACGCACCGTGGGTGCGGGCAGCTTCGGTAGCCCGCCCTTGCTGGTGCTCAACTGCGCCACGGTGCCGTATGCGGTGTCGGGCAGTTCGCCGGCCGATCGCAAGGCGTCGGAGGCTGCCATCCATGCTGCCCACGTGCGCTCGAGGTCGGTGGCCAGATCGCCCGTGAACTGCGGACGAAGGTGTTCCATCACCGTGGCGTCGCGGCCTTCGGCCATGAGGTCCCACACCACGAAGGCATTGTCGACGGTCTTCTTCGCGTCGTGATCACTGAAGGTGTAGGGGCCAACCGCGTGCATGGGCACACCGTAGGCTGTGCCCGTGACGACGTACGAGCAGGATTTCGCCGACCTCAAGCTCACCGAGTGGACCTCCTGTGGGGGATGCGCCGCAAAGTGGGGTGCATCGCTGCTCACGGGCTTGGTGCGTGAGATGCCGGCGGGCATGGACCCGTCATTGCTCGTGGGGCTTGCCCCGTTCGACGACGCCGCCATCTATCAGGTGGCCCCCGATGTGGCCCTCGTGAGCACCACCGACTTCTTTCCCCCGCTGGTCGACCATCCATCCGACTTCGGAGCCATCGCCGCTGCCAACGCGTGCAGCGATGTGTTCGCGATGGGCGGTCGGGTGGTGATCGCCGTCAACGTGGCGGCCTTCCCCGAGCACTTCCCGCGTGAGGCCATCATGGCAATCTTCGATGCGGCCGCTGCCGTGGTAGCCGAGGCCGGTGGCACCATCGCCGGCGGGCACACCATCCGCAACCCCGAGCCCATTTTCGGGCTGGCAGTGCAGGGCGTGGTGCATCCAGATCGTGTGTTCCGCAAGGGCGGCGCCCGACCCGGTGACGTGCTGGTGCTCAGCAAGCCGATCGGTACCGCACTGGCGTTGGCCGGTGGTTCGCCCGCCGACAAGGCGGCGGCCATCGCCGGCATGCGCATGGTGAACCGTGCGGCGTCGGAAGAGTTGCAGGCCCTTGGCACCTCGGTGCACGCCGTCACCGATGTGACGGGCTACGGACTCGCTGGCCACGGCTGGGAGATGGCCGAGCGTGGCGACGTGCAGGTGGTGGTGCACACCGATGGCATCGTGGCGTATCCAGGTGCGCGTGAGGCGGCCGAACGTGGTGTTCGCACCGGTGGCGACCCGCGCAACCGCGAGTACGTGGAAGCCCACGTCATCAGCTCGGCCTCGGCGGCGGGTGAGGCGCTGTGTATGGATCCGCAGACCTCCGGTGGTCTGCTGGCCGCGGTGGACCCTGCTGTGGTGAGCGATCTCTCGCCGATGTGGTGGACCGTGGGCGAGGTGGCTGCCGGCCCGGCATCCATCGTGCTGCGCTGACATGGCCGGCCGCGCCCCGACCCGCACGATCGAGAAGGAACTCTGGGCCGATGGTCACGAGGTGATCGTGGGCATCGACGAAGTGGGCCGCGGCGCGTGGGCGGGGCCATTGATGGTGGGCGCTGCCATCCTGCCCAAGGACAAGCGTGTGAATGGGGTGCGCGACTCGAAGATGCTCAGCGAGGCGAACCGCGAGCGCATCTTCGACCGCGTGGCCGGCTGGTGCGACACGTGGGCCATCGGCGCCGCAAGCCAGGAGGAGTGCGACGAACTCGGCATGGCGGATGCGCAACGACTGGCAGCGCGGCGTGCGCTCGCTGGTCTGGCGGTTCGCCCGGATGCGGCGGTGGTGGACGGCAAGTGGAACTTCTTGGCCGGGCAGGTGCCGCACGTGGAGATGCGAGTGAAAGCCGACATGCACTGTCTTTCCGTAGCTGCTGCCAGCATCCTGGCGAAGGTGACGCGCGATCGCATCATGCGCGACCTTGCAGCCAGTTACCCGCACTGGAGTTTCGACACCAACAAGGGCTACCCGTGTCCGCTGCACAAGACGGCGCTGCAGGGCTACGGCCCTTCGGCCATCCACCGGCGGACGTGGGTGTTCATGGATCATTTCGTACCCTGGCCGGGCGTGCCGCGTGTGGTGCGACCCGAGCAACCAACCCTCTTCTGAAGGATTTGAGATGCAGCACGACGTGATCGTCATCGGCGCGGGCCTGGCAGGCCTGCGCTGCGCCACCGACCTCGCCGCGGCCGGGCTGGATGTGGTGGTGCTGGAGGCACGCGATCGCGTCGGCGGCAGAGTCTTCAGCCACACCTTTGCCGATGGCCAGGTGTGTGAGCGCGGTGCCGAGTTCATCGACGGCAATCACTCCGAGGTGTTGTCGTTGGTGGCCGACCTCGGTCTGCCGCTGGCGGAACGCGATCGCACGCTCGATCCCGGGGTCACGATGGTGGATGCGGGAGGTAGGGCCGTGCCGATGCACCTGCATGCCAACCTTGTCCCCGATTGGGAGCGGTGGGAGCATGCGCTGGAGCAGTTGGCGCCGACCGACGAATTCGAGCAGGCAACCCTCGGCGACTTGCTGAGAGAACTCGGTCTGTCGGTGATGGCCCGGGTGATGATCGGTCGCGACATCCGAACCGAGTTCATGTTGCCGCCCGAAGAGGTGAGCCAGCGCTACGCGGCACAGGTGGTGTCGAATCAACTGAGCGGTCAGCGCGAGCGGTTTCGTGTCGTGGGTGGCCTCGACCGTCTCGCGAGTGGTTTGGCAGAACGATTGGCCCACCGCGTTCGCCTCGGCACTCCGGTAGCGGAGGTGACGCCAGCCACGGGCTCCGTGCGGTTGGCGGATGGAGAGGTGCTGGTGGCGGGCACGATGGTCGCAGCGGTGCCGCTCCCGGTGCTGTCTCGGCTGTGGCCGGAAATGCCGCTCGAGTTGGGGGCCGTCGGCTATGGCATCGGCGGCAAGATCAGCGTGCAGTACGCGCGGCGTGTCTGGCGCGACTACGGCAGCGATGGTTCGGTGCTCTCCGACCGCTCGTGGGGGCATCTGTGGGAAACCACCGACGACCAGTCTGGCGATGCGGGAGTGCTCACGTGCCTCATGGCGTCGCACGACGGAGCCGCGTTCTGTGCGCTTCCCGAGAGTCAGGATCGCGTCGTGAACGAGACCGAGCGACTGTTCCCCGGTGCACGTGGGTTGGCAGGTGCGCGGGTGCACACGGACTGGACGAACGACCCCTGGAGCCTCGGTGCCTACTCGTGCTTCGGGCCGGGCCAGTGGGCGGCATCACAGGCTGCGCTCCACACGCAGCATGGCCGCATGTGGTTGGCGGGCGAACACACCGATGGTTTCGCCGGGTTCATGGAGGGCGCGCTGCGGAGTGGCCGCCGCATCGCTGCCGCCATCACTGCCTGAGCGATCTCAGACGGCCGACACCTTGATGACGAACTGGCCCTCGGGGTTCATGCTGCACACTCCAGAGAGTTCCCCCGGCTGGGTGAAGCGCATCGCCAACTGCTGACCTGCCGTGACGAAGAATGGGCCGATCATGTAATCGCGGCCGTCCTGATTCTTGATGCGGATGGACTCGCCCACCTTCACATCGAGATGCTGCGGCATGAGGTCGATCTCCTGGCCTTGGTCGATCTTCACGCCGGTGCCGTAGGGCACCACGAACTCATAGGTGGCCTTCTGGTCCTTGGCAAGCGCGCCCCACTGCGCAGGGCCTGCAGCGCCGCCTCCATCGCCTCCGCACGCCGCGAGGCCGAGCGTGGCAAAGGGCAGCAGGAGTGCCGCGACTGCGGTGGAGAACATGCGTCGCATCGACATGGATCAGGCCTTCCCGAAGAGGGTGACGAGGTCGTCGGCGATGGCCTTGGCCTTCAGGCCGAACGGCCATTCCAGTATCAAGGTACCTGCCGGATCGACGAGGTAGAGGGTGCCGCTGTGGGTGACTTCCACCTCGCCTTTGGCGTTGGTGGTGACCGAGTAGCCGGAACCGAAGCCCTTCGCCACCTTCTGCAGCGTGGTGTCGTCGTCGGTGCGCAGAGCATGGCCACCCTTGACGAACGTCTGCACGTACTTGGTGAGCAGTTCGTCGGAGTCGCGGTTGGGGTCGACGGTGATCATGGCCACTTCGATGTTCTTCGCCTGCTCGCCGACCCGCGCCAGTGCCTTCTTCACCTCGGAAAGCGTGGTGGGGCAGACATCCGGGCACGAGGTGTAGCCGAAGTACACGATGAGGTACTTGCCCTCGCCGGGAGTGAACGTGAAGTCGGCTCCGCCGGCGCTGGCATCGGGCAGCGAGAGGCTTCCCACCTCTGGGGCCGGGTCGCGCTGCAGGCCGGCGATCGGATTCGTGGCGGTGCCGGAGCCACAGGCGGCGAGAGGGAGTGCCATCGTCAGCAGGGCGAGAACGGCAGTACGAAGCTTCACGGTGCGGTGCCTTCTTGGGGGAAGTTCTTCGAGATCAGGCCGCGGAGTTCATCTGCGGTGAGGGCGCCTGAATGGACCTCCACCACCTTGCCAGACGCATCGATGAATGCGGTGGCAGGTAGCCCGCTCACACCGAATGCATCGGAGAGGCCGCCCGTGGGGTCGGTGAACTGCTCGTAGTGCACGCCAAGGTCGGCAGCAAACTTGGCGGCGTCGGCGGCGGAGTCGGCCACGTTCACGCCCATGATGCGAACCCCGCTGGAGCCGTCGGCGACCTCGTCGAATGCCGGCATCTCCTTCACACAGGGCTTGCACCAGGTGGCCCACATGTTCACCACGAGCGGTGTGCCCTTCAGTTGCTCGAGCGAGGTGCCGCTGCCGTCGGCCGCGGTGAAGCGCACCGCCGCAGCCGCAGCCGCATCTGCACCAGCACCAGAGGGTGCGCTGGAACCACCGCATGCCCCCGCGAACAGACCGAGCATGCCGATCAGCACGAGGGGGATGGCGCGGCGGCGTACGGTCACGGTGCCTCGGATAGCACAGGAACGTCGAGCGTCATCGTGCCGTGCACCTTGAAGCTGAGCGTCACAGTGATCGTGTCGCCCTCGACGAGCGGCTTGGCCACGTCGAACAGCATCACGTGGTAGCCGCCCGGCTCGAACACGAAGGGAGTGTTGGCCTCGATGTCGATGCCATCGACCGGGCCCATCTGCATCTCGCCGCCGGCCGCGCCGCTGTCGGAGGTCATCGTCATGGTCTGGTGCATCTCGGCCCGGGCCGCCACCGAGGCATCGACCGACACGCCGGTGAGGCGATCGTTTGCGGCGCTGACCACGGTGAAGTACAGCGCAGTGTTCTTCGCGTCGGCGATGGTGGCGCGGGCCCACTGGCCGGTGACGCCGAGTTGGCCGATGGTGCTCTCGGGCGGGGTCTTGACGCCCTGCGACTCACCGTCGCTGCCGCACGCCGCGACACCGATGGAGAGAAAGCTGACGGCGAGCGTGCAGCCGACCATGCGCCGAACGCGGCGGGTACGAGCGGGGGAAGTGAGGTTCATGCGCATACCGTTCATGTCGTCCAGTGTGGTCGATGAGTTCCCAGTTGCTTCGGGACTTAGGCAACGGTCTATCTGGGTCGATGGTCCTTCGCTCGTCGGTTCCCGCCATCGGAGGACGAATGGGTCGATCGACCCGGGTACTTGCTGACGCTGTCACACCCCCTGAGTACGGTGGCGCCCATGGACGCGATCGAGGGGCGGTGGCAGGTGGAGCAGGTATTCGCCATCGCGCCACGCCCCCATGCGCTGGTGGCGGCAGAGTCGATGGCGGTGCCCGATCGTTGGTCGGGCACGGGTTGCGACGACCAGCGGGTGTGGGGGCGCTGTATCGGCACCGGCTCCGAGCCCTACGAATGTGTGGTGCACCACGCTGCGGTCGCCACCTGGTGTGCCTGCCCCAGCCGGGTTCGGCCGTGCAAGCACGCGCTGGGCTTGCTGTTGATGTGGGCGCGCGGCCAGGTGGCAGAGGGCGAACTCCCTCGGTTCGCCGAGGGCCGCGTGGCCGACCCGGTGCCGGTGGCCAATCCAACGCCTGCGCCCGTCGCCTCCCAGCCCTCGTCGGCTGCACCGCCGCCACCGGCCCCGCCCGAGCGCGATCTCACGGGGTCGCGCGACGAACGCATCGCCCGTATGGCCGCAGGCCTCACCGAACTCGACCGCTGGCTCGACGACCGGGTGCGTACCGGGCTGGCCGACCCGGCCCTCGGTCAGTACCGCACGTGGGACCAGCTGGCCGCGCGCCTGGTTGATGCACAGGTGGGGGCACTTGCCAATCGGGTGCGCCGACTTGCCGGTGTGGTGGGCTCGGGGCCCGACTGGCATCAGCAGGTGCTGGCCGAGATGGGGCTGCTGCATCTGCTTGCGCAGGGCGGTCGGCGGTTGCCCGAACTGGCGCCGGGGCTGGCCGACTCGGTGGCTGCGGCCATCGGTTGGCAATTGCGTCAGGCCGAGGTGCTGCAAGGGGTGCCGCATACCGATCACTGGATGGTCATGGGCCGCAGCGATGTGCGTGAAGACCGCATCGAGGTGCGTCGCGTGTGGCTTCGTGGGCGGGAGTCGAAGCGCTGGGCCATGGTGTTGTCGTTCGCTGCGTACCAGCAGAGCCTCGACACCTCGCTGGAGGTGGGCACCGAGGTGCACGCCGACCTGTTTCGTTACCCCGGTGCCGTGGGGTTGCGTTCCATCATCGGTCGCCCACACGAGGAACCCGTCGCAGCGCCCGAGGTGGAGGCGCTCAGCGTCACCGAGGCCTGTGCCCAGATTGGCAACCTGCTGTGCCTCGAACCGTGGCTCGAGCGGGTACCGGCGTGCCTTCTCGCAGCCCCTGCGCGTCACGAGGGTCGCTGGGTGCTCACCGATGCGGAGGGTTCGTTGCCGGTGGCCGCTGATGCATCCGGCATTGGCCAGTTGCTGGCATGCAGCGGCGGGGGCATCGTACCCATCACGGCTGAATGGACCCCGTCCGGCCTAGTGCCGCTCACGGTGCACCTTCCCGACCGCGCTGTCGACATCGGCCCGGTCGCCGATTCCTCCTTTGTGAAGAGGGAGGCGTCGTGAGCACGGTGGCCGACTACTGGGACGAACTGGTCACCACAGCGCTGTTGGGCACCGATCGGCGCGAACCGCCCGTCGCTCCGGTGGGGGGCCTCGGCGATCTGGCCGCCGATGCAGCCCTGCCCACGGCCTCGCAGCAGTTGCTGCAGCAGGTTGCGGCCACGGTGGCGGTGCGGCGAGCGGGCCTGCTGCCGGCAGCGCCGGTTGCGCTGCCTGCGCCGCCCGAGCCCGACCAGCGTCCGCCCACTCCGGCAGCGGCATCAGCCACGTGGCGGCGTGTGGTGGAGGACTGGGGGGTGCTGGAAGACGAGTGGGTGCTCGCCGTGCTGCGCCAGCAGTGGCGACTCTCGCCCGATCTGGTGCCGGCGTTGCTGGCCCGGCACCGCTCCGACGGCACGCGCCATGCGCGTGTGCGTCTGGCCGCAGGGCCGTTGGCCGACTGGATGATCGACTGGTCGCCGCGCCTTGCGTGCGTGTCGAAACAGCGGGTGGTTCCCGAACTGCTTGCCGAACTGCCCGAACTGCCCATCACGCCCGACCTCGTGTCGCTGCTGGCCGCGCCCGCCGACCGGGTGGTATCGGTGTTGTGCGACGGGCTCGCCACCGGACGCTTGGCCGTGGGTCTGCGGCCAATTCTGGTGAACCTCGTCGCTCGCGTGCAGCCGGTGGTGTTGCCAGCGCTGGCCGAGCACCTGCGGCGGCTCACTACCACCACGTCGAACTCGCTCGGCCTCGCCTACTCACTGGCCGACCTTGCCCAACTTCGCCATCAGATGCTCACCGAACTGGAGCCCGCATGACCCAGCCCGCCACCGTATTGCGCCCGCACGCCGAGCAGGAGTTCGCCCATGAACTTGCTGCCATCGCCGCAGTCGACGAACGCGAACGCCCGCCGAGCTGGCGTCTGTCGCCCTGGGCGGTGGTCACGTATGTGCTCGGCGGCACCCTGTCCGACGGCACCGTCATCACGCCGAAGTACGTGGGCCAGCGTCGGCTGGTGGAGATCGCCGTGGCCACACTCGCCACCGACCGGGCACTGCTGCTGTTGGGCGTGCCGGGCACGGCCAAAACCTGGCTCAGCGAACACCTTGCCGCCGCCATCAGCCTCGACTCCACCCTGCTGGTGCAGGGCACGGCTGGCACCACCGAAGAGCAACTGCGCTACGGCTGGAACTACGCCCGTCTACTGGCCGAGGGCCCATCGCCCGCCGCGCTGGTGCCCAGCCCCGTGTATCGGGCGATGGAGCGCGGCTCCATCGTGCGGGTGGAGGAACTCACGCGCATGTCGGGCGACGTGCAGGATGCGCTGGTCACCGTGCTCAGCGAGAAGACGTTGCCATTGCCCGAACTCGGCGGCGAGGTGCAGGCGGTGCCCGGCTTCAACCTCATTGCCACGGCAAACGATCGCGACCGCGGCGTGAACGACCTGTCGGCGGCATTGCGTCGCCGGTTCAACACCGTGGTGCTGCCGCTGCCTGCCGACGCGGAGGAAGAGGTGGCCATCGTCGAGCGTCGTGTGGCCGAATTGGGTGTGGCACTGCGCCTGCCCAGCGTGCCAGCCTCCGACCAGGAAATCCGGCGCGTGGTCACGGTGTTCCGCGAGTTGCGCAGCGGCGCCACGGCCGACGGGCGAGTGAGCCTGAAGGTGCCCAGCGGTTCGCTCAGCACCGCCGAGGCCATCAGTGTGGTTACCAACGGCGTGGCGCTGGCGGCGCACTTCGGCAACGGCACGCTCAGCGCTGCCGATGTGGCGGCGGGCATCATCGGTGCCGTCGTGAAAGACCCCGTGCACGACTCGGTGGCGTGGCGCGAGTACCTCGAGGCCGTGGTGCGCGACCGTGCTGGCTGGGACGACTTCTACGAGGCGTGCCGCGCGCTGTGAGCGAGGTGAGGCTGCTGGGCATTCGCCATCACGGCCCGGGCTCGGCCCGGTCGGTGGTACGCGCCCTGCAGGCCTTTCAACCGTCGGTGGTGTTGGTGGAGTTGCCCGCCGATTGCGAGCGGGCGCTCGACTGGGTGGGGCACGAGCAACTCCAACCCCCCATCGCGCTCCTCGGGCACGTGGCCGATCAGCCGCAGCGGGCCGCGTTCCTGCCGTTCGCTTCGTTCAGCCCGGAGTGGCAGGCCTTCACATGGGCGCAACAGCACGGTGTGCCCGTGCGGGCGATGGATCTTCCACTGGCGCATTCACTCATCGACGTGCGCGACGACATGCTGCAGTTGGCCGTGCCGCCGGTCGACGACCCGCTCGGCTCGCTGGCCGCAGCGGCGGGCGACCCCGACCCCGAACGCTGGTGGGACGACGTCATCGAGCATCGTGGCGATGGCGAGCCAGCGTTCGAGGCTGTCGCCGAAGCCATGGCAGCGGTACGCGGGAGCGGTGAGGCCGCGTCGGTGCGCGAGGCGCAGCGCGAGGCCCATATGCGCAAGGTGCTACGCGCCGCCGAGGCAGAGGGGCACGAGCGAATCGCCGTGGTGTGCGGTGCATGGCACGTACCGGCGTTGCAGGCGCCACTGCCCTCTGCCAAGGCCGATGCCGCCACGCTGCGCGGGCTGCCGAAGGTGAAGGTGGCGGTCAGCTGGGTGCCCTGGACCCACCGTCGGCTCGCCAGCACCACGGGCTATGGCGCCGGGGTGCGCAGCCCCGGCTGGTACGACCACGTGTTCCGTCACCCCGGGCCTGCGGGCGTCAGCGTGTGGTTCGTGCAGGCGGCCCGCCTGTTGCGCGACCGCGGCATGTCGGCGTCGCCCGACCACCTCATCGCCGCCACCCGGGCCGCCGCTGCGCTCGCTGCCTTGCGCGACCGCCCGCGTCCCGGCCTCGCCGAGGTGCTCGATGCCGCCGACACGGTGATGGCCGGTTCCACGGGGCTGGCCCTCATCGAACGCGAACTCATCGTCGGCGATGCCATCGGTGAAGTACCCGATGATGCGCCCCAGGTGCCGCTGGCACGCGACCTCGCAGCCCAGCAGCGTGCCGTGCGTCTGAAGCCCACCGCCGATGTGAAGTTGTTGGAACTCGACGTGCGCACGCCCAACGCCCGCAACCGCTCGGTGCTGCTGCACCGGCTGGCAGCGCTCGGCGTGCCGTGGGGCACGGTGGAGGAAGGTCGCGGCTCCAGCGGCACGTTCCGCGAGACCTGGCAGCTCTGCTGGGAGCCCGAACTCACCATCCGGCTCATCGAACTCTCTGCCCATGGCACCACGGTGCGCGCCGCGGCCGCTCATCGCCTGCTGGAACTTGCCGAGGGCGCTACTGCGTTGGCCGATCTGGTGCGGGTGCTCGACCAGGCGTTGCTGGCCGACCTTCCTGAGGTGGTGCAGCCGGTGGTGGGCATGGTGGAGGCACATGCGGCCCACGACCCCGATGTGGTGCAGGTCATCGACACGCTCGGCCCACTGGCGCGGGCGATGCGCTACGGCGACGTGCGTGGTACGGATGCCTCGTCGTTGCGGCGGGTGTTCGACGGTCTGGTGGTGCGCGTGTTGGCCGGCACCGTGGTGGCGTGTCGCTCGCTCGCCCCGGAGGCAGCGGCTGCGATGGTCGAGCGACTGGCAGCGGTGCAGCACGCACTGGGGCTGGTCGACCATCCGGCGCGCCGGGCTGAGTGGCCCGCCGTGCTGGCCCTCGCGGCCGAGCGGTCCGACGTGCACGGCCTCGTGCAGGGTCGGGCGGCGCGCCTGCTGCACGACGGCGGTGCATGGAACCGGGCACGCGTGAGCACCCGTCTGTCGCGCGCGCTGTCGGTGGGCGCCACGCCGGCGCACGGGGCGGCGTTCGTAGAGGGCTTCCTGGCCGGCAGCGGCACCGTGCTGGTGCACGACAGCGAACTGTTGGAGGTCATCGATACGTGGGTGTCGGGGCTCACCGCCGATTCGTTCGATGCCACCATGCCGCTGCTGCGCCGCACGTTCGGTGGGTTCGAACCAGCCGAACGGCGCCAGCTCGGTTTGCTGCTGGCCGACGAAGCCCCCGCGCGAGGTACCGGTTTCGGCGACGAGGTGCATCCCGAGCGCGCCAACGCCGCGCTGGCCACGGTGCGGCAACTGCTGGGGGTGGTGTCGTGAGCGATCCTCAGGCACGGGTGAGTCCGGCCGAGCGCAGCCGCCGCTGGCGGATGCTGCTGGGTGGCACGGGCGACGATGGTGAGGGTGGCGGGGGAGTGATGGCCGCTGCACTGGAGGGCAACGACGTGCGCATCGACGCCGCACTGGCCGCCGTGTACGACACCAAGGAGGGCACCCGCCGCGCCGGCGGGCGAGCCGGTGGTCTCGGCAAGTCGGCACCCGCCGTGGCCCGGTGGTTGGGCGACATTCGCCGCTACTTCCCGGCACCGGTGGTGCAGGTTCTGCAACGCGACGCCATCGACCGGCTGCAGTTGCGTCAGTTACTGCTCGAGCCCGAGATGTTGCAGGCGGTGGAGGCCGATCTACACCTAGTGACGCTGCTCGTGGAGCTCAACAAACTGTTACCCGATGCCACCCGGGCCAGTGCCCGCCATGTGGTGGCCACGGTGGTCGAGCAGCTCGAGCGGCAGTTCTCGTCGCGAACCAAGCAGGCGGTGCACGGCGCGCTGGCTCGGTCGCAACGCACCCGTCGGCCCCGGCATGCCGACATCGACTGGGGTCGAACCATCCAGGCCAACCTGCAGCACTACCTGCCGCAGTACGGCACCGTGGTGCCCGAACGTCTCGTGGGCTACGGCCGTCGTCAGCGCAGCCTGGCCCGCGATGTCATCGTGGCCATCGACCAGTCGGGCAGCATGGCTGACAGCGTGGTGTATGCGGCCGTGTTCGGTGCCGTGCTGGCATCCATGCCGGCGCTCAGCACGCACGTGGTGGCGTTCGACACGGCGGTCGTCGATCTCACGCCGGTGCTGCACGACCCGGTGGATGTGTTGTTCGGCGTGCAGTTGGGTGGCGGCACCGACATCGCGCAGGCGGTGGGCTACTGCCAGTCGCTGGTCACCCGACCCGCCGAGACGCTGCTCGTGTTGGTCACCGACCTGTTCGAGGGTGGCAACAGCGCGCTGCTGCACGACCGGGTGGCCATGTTGCGTCAGTCGGGCGTCACGGTGCTGGTGCTGCTGGCGCTCAGCGACGAGGGTGCGCCCGCCTACGACCGCCATGAGGCGGCGGCACTCGCTGCGCTCGGGGTGCCCTCCATGGCGTGCACACCCGATGTGTTTCCCGATCTGCTTGCCGCAGCGTTGGAGGGCCACGACCTCGCTCGTTGGGCGAACGAGCACGGCCTGCACACCGCTGCGGCGCCCACCTGACGCGGGCTACAGTCCCGAGCCATGGACCCGCTGTACGGCCCACCCGCTGCACCCGATCGTCCAACGCGGCGAGCATTCCCCACGGTCGGTCTGGCAACGGCGGTCACCGTGCTGGGCGGGCTGTTGGCGGTCGGGTCGGTGTTCAGCGCGTGGCTCACCACGTCGAACACGGGTTACTACGGCTTCGTGCAGGTCGTCAGCGACGGCCCCTCGCCCGACATCACGTTCTCCGACCGAGCGCAGGTGTTCCTGCAGAACGTGACGGCCAACTTGGCGTGGTCGCTGCTCGTGGTGGCCGCAGGTCTGGCCGTGCGGGCCATCGCCACTCGGCCGGCCGCAGTGGTGCTGCCTCCGCCGCCGCCAGTGCCGTCGCTACCTGAGTCGCCTGTGGAGCTGCCCGAGCGAGCGGCTGCGCCGCTCACTCAGGTGGTGCTGTTGGAACCCGGCGCCGACGACGCCATCTGGCGCCGCTAACCATCCGAGTCGCACGTCGCCATCCGAGTCGCACGCCGCCATCCGAGTCGCACGTAACCATCCGAGTCTGGACTCGCATACGGGATGCGAGTCCAGACTCGGATGGGGTGCGAACAGTTCAGTTCTTCTGGGTGCCGACCTTGAGGTCCTTGAACGGCGACGTGCTGTCGATGCCCAGATCCTTCGGGAGGCCGAGCACGCGCTCGCCCACGATGTTGCGCATCACTTCGTCGGAGCCGCCGGCGATGCGGCCGCCGGGGGTTCCGAGGATGAGCTGGTTCCAGGCATAGGTGCCCCACTCGCCGGAATCGGCGACGAGCTTCACGCCGAGGACCTTCGATACGAAGTCGCACAGGCGCAGCGAGTTCAGGGTGCCGGCGAGCTTGGCGATGCTCATCTCGGGCCCGGGCAGCTGGCCGGCCTTGATCTTGTCCATCGCCCGCTGGTTGTTGTAGCCGGCGACCTTGCTGTGGATGAGCAGGTTGGCGAGTTCGTTGCGCACCAGCGGGTCGGTGTCGAGGCCGTAGTGGCGCACCATCTCGATGACCCGCTGGTACATGTTCACGCCACCACCGCCGCCGCCGCCCGCACCGATGGCGGCGCGCTCGTTCATGAGGGTGGTGAGGGCCACGTTCCAGCCGTTGTTCACGTCGCCGAGGCGGTGGTCGTCGGGGACGCGCACCTCGTTGAAGAACACCTCGTTGAAGCTGGCGCCGCCGGTCATCTGACGCAGCGGACGCACCTCCACGCCGGGAGCGTGCATGTCGACGATGAAGCCGGTGAGGCCCTTGTGCTTGGGCATGTCGGCGTCGGTGCGGGCGATGATCTCGCCGAGGTCGCTGAACTGGGCGCCGGTGGTCCACACCTTCTGGCCGGTGATGATCCACTCTTCGCCGTCGCGCACGGCCTTGGTCTGCAGGCTGGCCAGGTCGCTACCGGCGCCGGGCTCGCTGAAGAGCTGGCAGCCGATGATGTCGGCGCGGTACATCTTCTGGAGGTACAGCTCCTTCGCCAGCGCCGAACCGTGGGCGAGGATGGTGGGGGCCACCATGCCGAGGCCGATGGTGAAGGCACCCTGGTTGGCCACCTCGTACTGGGCCTCGAGGCGCTGGTAGGTGCGCTCGTGGGCGGTGGTGAGGCCGGCGCCGCCGTATTCGGTGGGGCCGGTGATCCAGCCGAAGCCTGCGTCGAACTTGGCCTGGCGCCATGCGCAGGCCTGGGCGACGTCGCGGGTCTCCTGGTCCTTGTCCTTCTCCTCGAACATGGCGACCTTGTCGGTGCCCTCGCCCCACACGAACTTCTTGTCGGTCTCCTTGCGGGAGGCGTTCGCCTCGAGGAATGTGCGTGCCGAGTTCTCGAACTCTTCCAAGGTGATGTCAGCCATGGTGGCGAACCGTAGTGGGGAGTGCTTCCAATGGTCGATCCGAGCGTGCAAGCCCGCTCAGCCATTAACATTTTGTAAATGGCCCGATACCTCACCGTCGCTGCCGCCCAGATGGGCCCCGTGCAGAAGGACCACACCCGCGAGCAGGTGGTTCAGCGCCTCGTCGCGATGCTGCAGCAGGCACACGCGATGGGCGCGGAGTTGGTGGTGTTCCCCGAACTGGCGCTCACGACGTTCTTCCCGCGTTGGTTCGTCGACGACATCACCGAAGCCGACCACTGGTACGAGCGCAGCATGCCGAATGCCGCCACGCAGCCGCTGTTCGACGAAGCCAAACGGCTGAGCGTGGGTTTTTGCCTCGGCTATGCGCTCATCGACGAAGCGGGTCATCGCTGGAACGTGCAGACACTGGTGGAGCGCGATGGCAGCATCGTGGCCACCTACAAGAAGACCCACATCCCCGGTCACGAGCATCACGAACCGGGCCGGCCGTTCCAGCACGCCGAGCGCTATTACTTCGAGCCCAGCCCCGACGGCTTCGGCGTGTGGCGAGCGTTCGGTGGCATTGTCGGCATGGCCATCTGCAACGACCGCCGCTGGCCCGAGACGTATCGGGTGATGGGGCTACAGGGCGTGGAGATGGTGCTCATCGGCTACAACACGCCAATCCACTACGTGCCCGACCCCAGCCAAGACATCTTGCAGGGCTTCCACAACTCGCTGGTCATGCAGAGCGGCGCCTACCAAAACGGCACCTGGGTGGTCGGGGTGGCCAAGGGCGGCGTGGAGGAAGGCGTGGATTCGCTGGGCCAGAGCGTCATCGTGGCGCCCAGCGGTCAGATCGTGGCGCAGGCGCTCACCACCGACGACGAAGTGATCGTGGCTCGTTGCGACCTCGACTGGTGTCAGCGTTACAAGGGCACGCTGTTCGACTTCGACCGGTATCGCCGTCCCGAGGTGTACGGCCGCATCACGTCGCAGCGCGGCGTGGAGTTGCCGCAATGAACCCTGTTGCTGAAACCACCATCGACTTCGAACTCAACGGCACGCCGGTCTCGGTGCGCTCGGATCATCCGCATCTGCTTGCTGCCATCCGCGAGGAGCTCGACGTCACATCGCCCAAGGACGGCTGCTCGCCGTCGGGGCAGTGCGGCTGCTGCACGGTGATGATCGACGGCAAGGTGCAGATCTCGTGCACGTACTCCGTAGAGAAGGTGGCCGGCAAGAGCGTCACCACGCTGGAAGGTGTGGACCCCGAAGAGCGGCAGCGCTTCGCCGACGCCTTTGCCAGTTGCGGAGGTCTGCAGTGCGGCTTCTGCATTCCCGGCATCGTGATGCGCGCCAAGGCACAGGTCGACAAGAAGGGTGCGTCGCTGGAACGCGACGACATGGCTCGTCACCTCGGTGCCCATCTGTGCCGCTGTACCGGCTACGTGAAGGTGCTCGACGCCATCGAAGCCGTTGCCAAGGGCACGCCGGTCGACCCGCGTCTGCCTGGCGGCGTGGGCACCAGTGGTGCCAAGTACGAGGCAGCCGAACTCACGCTCGGCGACCGCGGGTACGTCGACGACATCCGCGTGCCGGGCATGTTGCACGCCGCGCTGCACCTGACGGCGCACACCCGCGCCGACATCGTGCGCATCGACACCGCGCGGGCCGAGGCTGCGCCCGGTGTGGTCGCCGTGAACACCGCGGCCGACATTCCCGGCCAGCAGTACGTGGGCATCATCTACAAGGACTGGCCGGTGTTCATCGCCGAGGGACAGCGCACCAGCTATGCCGGCGATGTGCTGGCCATCGTGGTGGCCGACACCAAGCAGCAGGCCCGCGATGCCGCCAAGTTGGTCGATGTCGAGTACGTGGTGCACCGACCCATCACCGATCCGGTGGCCGCCATCGACGACACCGAGGTGGCGGTGTTCGGCACGAAGAACAACGTGCTGTCGGTCAGCGCCTACGCCCGCGGCGATGTGGACGCAGCACTCGCCGCTAGTGCGCACGTGGTGCACGAGACGTTCCAGACCCAACGCATCGAGCATGCGTTCCTCGAGCCCGAGAGCACACTGGCAGTGCCCACCGACGGTCATCTGCACGTGTACTCCGGTGGTCAGGGTGTGTGGGACGACCGCGACCAGATCGCGTCGCTGCTGGGCCTCACCAACGACGACGTCACGGTGGAGCTCGTGTCGAACGGCGGCGCGTTCGGTGGCAAGGAAGACATGAGCAACCAGGGGCAGACTGCAATGGCAGCCTGGTTGCTGCAGCGTCCGGTGAAGTGCACCCTGTCGCGCGAAGAGAGCTTCCTCATTCATGCCAAGCGCCACCCGATTCGGCTGGAGTACTGGGCTGGCTGCGATGCCGACGGCAAGCTCACGGCACTGAAGGTGCGTGGCATCGGCGACTCGGGCTCGTACGCCAGCGTGGGCATGAAGGTGCTCGAGCGTGCGGCCGGCCACGCCAGTGGCCCGTACCGCGTGCCGAACATCGACGTGGAGTGCATCGCTGTGCGCACCAACAACCCGGTGTGTGGTGCCTTCCGCGGGTTCGGCGCCAACCAGGCGCAGTTCGCCATGGAGGGCGTGATGGATCGCCTCGCCCAGCAGGTGGGCATCAGCGGTTGGGATATGCGCAAGCGCAACGTCATCCACCCGGGTGAGGTGTGGGGGCCCGGCCAGATCATGGACGACGGCGCCGGTGGGGCAGAGGAATGCCTCGACCGCGCCAAGCCACACATCGACGCAGCGCTCGCCGCCGGCAAGGCTGTCGGCATCGGGCTGGGGTTGAAGAACTCCGGCCTCGGCAACGGACTGCGCGAAGTGTGCGCAGCGGTCGTGCACTTCCGCAGCCCAGCCTCTGGTGAGACGGTCGGCAAGGTGGAGGTGCGCCACGGCTTCACCGAAATGGGCCAGGGCGTGCACACCGTGGCTATGCAGACCGCCGTCACCGAACTGGGCATCGACCCGGCGCGCATCGAAGTGATCGTCGACACCACTCGCCAACTCGGTTTCGGCCAGACCACCGGCAGCCGCGGCACCCTGATGGTGGCCGCCAGCGTGCAGAACGCATGTCGAGTTGCCCTCCAGCACGACTGCGCACCCGACATCGATCACTACGCCGAGCACGTCGTGGATTGGACACAGAAACTCGGCGACCCCGCCGTGCCGAACCCCACCATCCACGCAGCGTTCGGCTTCGCCGCTCAGGTGGTGGTGGCAGATCGCGATACCGGCACCATCGAAAAGGTGGTGGCCATCCACGACGTGGGTAAGGCCGTGAACCCGCGCCTGTGCGAGGGGCAGATCGAAGGATCGGTGCACATGGGCCTGGGTTATGCGCTCACCGAAGACTTCCCCAGCGACGAGAGAGGCTTCCCCACGTTCACCACCCTGCGTCAGTTGGGCATCCTTCGTCCGAAGGACGTGCCGGCAATCGAGGTGGAACTCGTGGAGGTGCCCCAACCACGCAGTGCCTACGGCATCAAGGGCGTCGGCGAGATCGGCCTCGTGCCCACCAGTGGCGCTGTGGCCGCAGCCCTGCAGATGGTGGACGGCCAATGGCGAACCACGCTTCCGATGCGCCCGGCCCGCGACGTGGGCTGATGAGCGCCACGACGCCCGGCATGGTGTGCAGTCACCACCACCTCTACTCGGCGTTGGCGCGCGGCATGCCGGCACCGCCGAAGCAGCCCACGAACTTCCTCGAGATTCTCGAGCAGGTGTGGTGGCGGCTCGATGTGGCGCTCGACGAAGAGATGATCCGCTGGTCGGCGATGCTCGGCGCCGTGGAGGCGTTGCAGTGCGGCACCACGGCCATCGTCGATCATCATGAATCGCCGTCGCGCATCGAGGGCAGCCTCAGCCTCATTGCCGACGCCTGCGCCGAGGTAGGTGTGCGCACGAACCTCGCGTACGGCGTCACCGATCGGCATGGCGCCGACGGCGCCCGTCGGGGGCTGTCGGAGAACGAGAGGTTCCTGCGTGAAGGTGGTCGCGGCATGGTGGGCGTGCACGCCGCATTCACCTGCGCCGACGACACGCTCGAATCGGCAGCCTCGCTGGCGGCCGACCTCGGCGTGGGCGTGCACATCCATGTGGCCGAAGGTCCCGACGACCTCGCTGCCGGTGCACGCCTGGAGGCGCTGGCCCGCGACGACTGGTGGCTGGTGCACTGCGTGTATCTCGACCGCGACCTGCCCGGCACCATCGCCCACAACCCACGCAGCAACATGAACAACTCGGTGGGCTACGCCAAGCCCACCACGCGGCCCAACCGCATCGTGCTCGGCACCGATGGCATCGGCGCCGACATGCTGGAAGAGGCGCGTCTCGCGTATGTGCGACTGCGCGAACACGACGTGCTGGCCTCACCCGACACGGTGTGGGAGTGGATGGACAACGGCTACTCGCTGTTCCCCGAGGCTCGCCACGACGTGGTCACGTGGAACTACCCGCACGCCGACAGCGCATGGCATGTGGCCTTCACCCCCGGCGTGCGAGCCCTCGATGTGACGCTCGACTCGGGCGAGCAAGTGCTGCACGACGGTCTTCCCACCAGGGTGGATCTGGCCGAGGTGCGAGCCAAGGCCGCCGAACAAGCCCAGCGCCTCTTCGCCCTCCTCTAGGCCGAATGAACGGTGCGCAGCATCGGTGGAACCGCCCACCACTGGTCGGCGCGATCGACGACGAGGGCACTCTGGCCCTCCTCGATGACGCGAGCCAGGCGCAGCAGGTAGGCGGCGATCCCGGCGGCCCCCTGCATCCATGAGGTTCCCGGCGGCAGCAGCGGCGGGTCGTCGCGGTACTCCACGAACCGCCAGCGCGCCCCAGTCTGGTCGCGGATAGCCCGCTCGACGAGAGCATCGCCCATGGTGCGAGCGGCGCTGAGGAGTTCGTCGGCCCATGCGGAATCATCAGTGTCCTGGGCGCCGTCCAGCAGCGCGTCGCCGACGCCGGCAGTGCCGCAGCAGCGCCCGTCGTTGTCCCAGAATCCAGGGCGGAGCCGTTGCGGAACCCCGGATGTCAGTATCGAATGCAGACAGCGTCGGCGCAGTTCGGCGACCGCCAACCCGCCGACCTCGGTCACTCCGGCGTGCGCCAGCGCCGAGAACAGGTGCGACGTGCCGGTGGGGCCGTGGCACCACCCGTAGGTGACGGGCTCCACTTCCCGGCTCGACGGGGGGATGGTGTGCGGAATGATGAACCCCCCGTCGTCCAGCAGGCCAACGGTGAGGAGGTGTTGCGCACCAAGTTGTGCTGCGCGGATGAAGTCGGGGCGATCCAGCGCCTGCCCGGCGATGGCCAGGGCGGTCGCGACACCGGCAGTGCCGTGGGAGTAGTTCGGCATCTTGGAGGGGTCGCCGGGCCACATTCCCCAGTCGAGTCCTGCCTCGGTCTGCTCGGCGGCTCGCAGCAGACACTCACCGCCTGTCTGGGCGATGGTGGTGGCGTGCTCGCCACCGATCCAGATCGCCGCCAGCATGATGCCAGCAGTGCCACCGATGACGTCGCTCAGCGGTGCGTCGAACTCCGGCTCGGCCTGGAACACGGTGTTCCAACCCATTGGGGTCATCAGGTCGACCAGTCGGCGCATTGCTGGCAACTCGCTGCCCGGGGCGAGCAACCGCAGCGCGGTCGCCTCACCGGCCAAGCCGTCGTAGAGGGAAGGCTCCAGCCGGATGCTCGCCTGGGTGCGAAGCCGCGCCACGATTCGGTCCGCCAAGGCCTGTTCGACGGTGTGGTGCTCTCGGTACAGGGCAATCTCGGCCAGCACCGGCGCCAGGCCTGCGATCCCTGCATACAACGAATCTCGATCTTCGGCAGGTGCCAATTCCTGCTGATACTCGGGCACCGTCGCCGGCAGCCACGGGCCATCTTCGTCAGCCACGTGGCTCATCACCCATGACCACGCGGCTTCGCCCAGATCTCGATACGCCTCAACCGACGCCATCTACGGAGGGTACAACGCTGGGGAGCCCTGCTCTAGGCGTCGTACGCGGCTTGCAGGGCGACCACGGGTCAGGCTGGGGTGAGGATGACCAGCGGGATCTCGCGCTCGGTCTTGGTCTGGTACCCGGCGTAGTTGGTGAACTTCTCCGTGATGATCGGCCACATGCGGGCGCGCTCGTCGGCCGTTGCCACCCGAGCCGTCATGGCGGCCTTCGGCTTGCCCTTCCACACCACCTGCACCTCGGGGTTCGCCTGCAGGTTCAGGAACCAGGCGGGGTGATGGTCGTCGCCACCGCGCGAGGCCACGATCACGATGTCGTCGCCTTCCACCAGTGGTGAGGTGAGCATGACTGATCGCGACTCGCCACTCTTGCGACCGACGGTGGTGAGTTCCAGCACGCCCATACCGGCGGCGCTCCAGCCGACCTTTCCGAAGCTCACAGCCAGCAGGCCGCGGTGCACGAGGTTCATTCCTTTGAGGGCGAAGTCGCTGGGCATGGAAAGCACCCTAGGGCGTTGCGGCTGTACAAATTGTCAAAGGGCTAACGTGGCGGCATGGACACGCCGGTCGCCGTTTATCTGCAAGACGCCCACCCCATCAGGGAAGGTATGGAGATCGCCAAGTACGCAGAAGCCAAGGGCTTCCATGCGGTGTGGCAGGCCGAGAGTCGTCTGGTTCGCGAGGCCACGGTGCCGATGGCGGCGTTCGCGAGCGTCACCGACACCATCAAGGTGGGGTCGGGTGTGGTGGATTGCTGGAGCCGCAACCCAGCCCGCTTGGCCGCCACGTTCAGCACGCTCGACGACCTAGCTCCCGGCCGCGTCATCCTCGGTATCGGCGCCTGGTGGGACCCTCTGGCGCAGAAGGTGGGCATCGATCGGGCCCGCCCGCTCACCGTGATGCGCGAGATCGTCACCACGGTGCGGGCACTGCTGCACAACGAGACGGTCACGTTCGATGGCTCCTATGTGCACCTCGACGGTGTGGAACTCGACTACGTGTACCAGGAGCGTCGCCCCAAGGACGTGCCCATCTACATCGGTGCCACCGGCATGCAGATGATGGAACTCACCGGCGAGATCGCCGATGGCGCAGTGCTGAATTACCTCGTGTCGCCCGACTACAACCAGCGCGCGATGGAAGCGCTCGAGGCTGGTGCGGCGAAGGCGGGCCGCTCCATCGACGACATCGATCGGCCGCAGTTGGTGGTGTGCAGCGTGCATGAAGATCGCCAGACAGCGCTCGACATGGCCCGCATGATGGTCACTCAGTACCTCGGCCAGCAGCCCCACATCATGAAGGCGTCGGGGGTGCCCCAGAGCCTGCTCGACAAGGTGGGTGAAGTGCTCACCTGGCCGGCCACGCACGAACAGGTGGAGGCCGCCAGCAAGCTGGTGCCCGACGAGATCGTGCAGATGCTCACCGCCAGCGGCACCCCTGCCGAGGCCAAGGCCAAGGTGCAGGAGTACATCGACCACGGCTGCACGTGCCCCATCCTGTATCCGCTGGGCGACGTGAAGGCGATGATCGACGCCTTCGCCTGACGCGCTGGCTCAGATCCAGTCGTTGCGCTTGAACCAGCGGTAGAGCACGAAGCTCATCACGGCCATCAGGCCCAGCGCGGACGGGTAACCGAACCGCCAATCCAGTTCCGGCATGTTCGTGAAGTTCATGCCGTAGATGCCTGCGATGAGCGTGGCACCGAACACGATGGAACCCCATGCGGTGAGTTGCTTCATCACCAGGTTCATCTGATTGCTCATCACCGCGAGGTGTGCCTCCACGGCGTTGCCGACCAGTTCGCGGAGTTCGTCGACCATGTCGATCGCGCGCAGCAGTTTGTCGAACGTGTCGCGACACACCACCAAAGCATCGCCCTGCAGTTGCTGCACTTCGCCTCGCAAGGCGGATTGCAGCACCTCCCTCAGCGGCATCACTGCCCGACGGAGGCGGAGGAGTTCGCGTCGCAACTGGAACAGGGCCTCCTGCACGTCGGCCTCGTCGAAGTCGGCGACCGGGGCGCTGTCGTGGTCGTGGGTGTCGGCGTCGGGGTCGGCGAAGATTCGGTCTTCAATGGCTTCCAACTGATCCTCAAGCGCATCGGTGGAATCGAAGTAGCCATCCACGAGGTTCTCGAGCACGAGCGCCATCATCATCCCCGACGAGATGGAGTCCAGGCGGCGGGCGCGCTCCACCGCGGATGTCGGCACCCACTCCTTGCCGTCGTCATCGTGGCGGCGCACGGTGACGAACCACCCGTCGCCCGCCCACATGTCGATCTCGGCGAGTTCGCCGCTGAACGCCACCATGTACAGGTGGTCGGGGAAGCGCTGCATAGTGGGCCGGGCAGCGCGGCGATGGGCTTCGTCGAAGGTGCGTTCGGCCATGCCGTGCTCTGCGGCGAGTTCGTCGAGTTCCTCGTTGGTGGGGTCGACGACGTCGATCCAGGTGGTGCCGTCGACCGGGTGGCGGGTGATCACGAGCGAATCGTAGGGGCAACGTGGCCGGTCGGGCTTCGTCGCGGGCCGTGCCCCTACTACGCTGGGCGCATGGGTCAGCAGATCGCCGTTGTCGAAAAGCCGAGTCGCACCCCCGGGGTCGTGCGCTACGAAGCCAACCGGAATCTCACCGGCATGGGTCACGAGGTGTTCCATTCGGCCGCCGAAGCTGTGGGTCCGCGCCCTGCTGCGGTGTTGGCTCGTCGCCTGCTCGAAACCGGCCAGGTGCGGAGCGTGCACGTGTTCGGCAACATCATCACGGTCGACATCGCGAAGGGCCACACGGCCGAAGGACTCGGCGATGTGGTGCGTGGTCTCTACCAGTACTGGTTCCCGGGCATGGAACTACCCACCTTCGACGACATGGTGCCGGAAGCCGCTACCGACAGCGGCGCCGCCGTGGCAGAGGGCGCCAGTCCTGCCGAGGCCGAGTTCCTTCGGCGAGTGCCTGCGGTGCTGGTGGAGCGCAGCCGCGCGGCGCGCACCAAGTGGAACGCCACGCACTGACGCTCGTCGACCATCCTCAGCGGATCGTCAAGCATTTCTGAAACCGCTTGCTGGGTTACGCAGGCCCGATCAGGGCACCGTACGGTACGTCGCGTGAGCACTCCCGATCTCACCCTGCATGAGGCGGCCGAGGTGCTCGGCGTGCACTACATGACGGCATACCGCTATGTGCGGTTGGGGCTGCTGCATGCCACGAAGTCCGGTGGCACCTGGCAGGTTGCACCCAAAGACCTCGAAGTGTTCCGATCGGGTGCAGTGCCGGTCGAGCCCGGCACACCAAAGCGGCGCGCCCCGTGGGCTGCCCGTATGGAGGCCCGCCTGGTGGCGGGCGACGCCACCGGTGCCTGGGGCATTGTGGAGGCTGCGCTGGCAGCAGGTGCTGAACTCAACGACATCTACCTCGAGGTCATCACGCCCGCCATGCGCAGTATCGGGGCTCGCTGGGCCGCCGGCGAGTTGGAGATCGCGGTCGAGCATCGCGCGTCGGGCATCGCCCAGCGCTTGATCGGTCGGCTCGGCCCGCGGTTCGCCCGGCGAGGCCGCAGTCGCGGCACCGTGCTGCTCGGTGGGCCGGTGGGCGAGCGCCACTCGTTGCCGCTTGCGATGTTGGCGGACCTGCTGCGCGGCGACGGTTGGGAAGTCTCCGACGTCGGTGTGGACCTGCCACCCGAGTCGTTCATTCTCGCCGCCGAAGACATCGACGATCTCGCCGCTATCGGAGTGTCGTTGAGCTCGATCGAGAGCGAAGCCAATGCGGCAGCGCTCTGTGCGGCGCTCCGAGCAGCGATGCCAGGAGTGCCGGTGGTCATCGGCGGTGTCGCAGTGCGCGACGCGGAACACGCCATGGCGCTCGGTGCCACAGGGTTCGCCGCATCGGCGGATGCGTTCGCCGCTCAGTTGTCCAGGGTGGTGGCGACGCCGAACGCCGGCGTCTGATCGGCCACTGGACGACCGAACAGACGTTCGATACAGTGGCAGCATGCCTGCCCGTGTCGTGAATCCCACGCATCTCTCCGACCTGGCGGGCAGGGGATTGGTCACTCGTGCGGGCAGCAGCACTGCAGCCCAAGACCGCACGTTGCCCCTGCTACCGGTGTTCTCGTCACTGGTGTCCCAGGGGGCCGTGCAGCGCGGCAGCGTGATGGCCTGCACCGGTGGTGCCGCGATGTCGCTGGCGCTGGCACTGGCTGCTGGCCCGTCGCAGCAGGGGGCCTGGGTGGGTGCCATCGGCATGGCGTCGCTGGGGTTGGCGGCTGCCGCGGAAGCGGGGGTCGTGCTCGAGCGTCTGGTGTCGGTCATCGAACCGGGCTCCGATCACCTGTGGGCGGAAGCCTTGGCGGCATGCATCGATGGGTTCGATGTGTTGCTGCTCGGGCCGGGCACGCAGCAAGTGCGAACCGGCACGGCCCGTCGTCTGATGGCCAGGTTGCGGGCCCGCGGTGCGGTGGCCATCACCGTGGGAGCACCGGTGTTCGGTGGCGACCTGCGGTTCGAGTGCACCTCAGCCACTTGGCTGGGGCTCGGTGATGGTCACGGTGTAGCGCAGGGCAGGGTGGCGGAGGTCGCGCTCACGGGTCGGCGAGTGCCGCAGACTCGTCGAGCCGAGTTCTGGTTGCCGTCCGCCGATGGGCAGGTCCGTGCGGTCGGAGCGCCCGCCACGGCGCCGGTGGTGCCGCTGCGGCGCACGGGCTGACCATGGCCGAAGTTCCTCGTCTCGGCGTGCTCTGGTGCCCACACTGGTCGGTGGCGGTGGCCGGAGCGCGAGCTGATGAACCGGTGGTCGTGGTGCACGCCAACCGTGTGGTGGCCCACTCGGTGGCGGCTGCCGCCGATGGGGTGGCGCTGGGTCAGCGTCGTCGTGAGGCGCAGGCCCGTTGCCCGCACGTGCGCATCGAGCACCACGATCCTGCTCGCGATGCGCGGGCCTTCGATCAGGTGGTGCAGGCGGTGGGTGCCATGGTGCCGCGGGTGGAGATCACCGAGCCGGGCACGCTCACCTTCATGGCTCGCGGCCCGGCCCGCTACTTCGGTGGCGAGACGGCTATGGCAGCGAAGGTCATCCATGCCGCTGCCGTCGCAGTGGGGCATTCGCTCGAAGCCGTGGGCTCGCTCGGGCTCGGGGTGGCCGACGGCCGGTTCGCTGCGGGCATCGCCGCCCGCCGTGCTGCGGCCCAGGGCATGCCGCTCGTGGTGGAAGCAGGAAGTGGCGCCACCTTCCTGCGTGATCTGCCGGTGCAGTTGCTGGCCGAGGTGGCCGGGGTGTCTTCCGAGTTCGTGCATCTGCTGCATCGTCTCGGTCTGCACCATCTCGGTGCGCTTGCGGCCCTACCGGCCACCGATGTCAGCGCACGGTTCGGGCCGCTCGGGGCGTTCGCTCATCGTGTGGCCGGCGGCGGCGACGATCGTCTTCCCGGCACTCACGATCCGCCGTCGGGGATGCAGGTGCAGCGCGTGTTCGAACCGCCGGTGCTGCACAGCGATGCGCTGGTGTTCGTGGGACGGCAACTGGCCGACGAACTCGTGGCCACCCTGGCCGCCGATGGCCGCGTGTGTACCCGGCTGGAGGTGGTGGCTGAAACCGAGCACGGTGAACGCAGTGAACGGCTGTGGTATCGCAGCACCGGGCTCGGAGCCGCAGCGATGGTGGAACGCGTGCGCTGGCAACTCGATGCGTGGGCGCAGGGCGGCGATCTCACCGCGGGCGTGGCGCTACTGCGCCTCGACCCGGTGGAGGTGCGCAGCGACGATGGTGTGCAACTCGGTCTGTGGGGCGGTCGTACACAGGCCGACGACTGGGCGGTGCGGGCTGTGGCGCGCCTGGTGGCGTTGGTGGGCGAGCAGCAGGTGCTGGTGCCCGCCG
The DNA here is from genome assembly GCA_903919455.1 of uncultured Acidimicrobiaceae bacterium. Lineage (GTDB taxonomy): Bacteria > Actinomycetota > Acidimicrobiia > Acidimicrobiales > Ilumatobacteraceae > UBA668. The sequence continues at coordinate 34,311 of CAIXIJ010000149.1, forward strand.
TGGAGGGCGGTCGTCAGCCGCACGACACCTACGCATGGGTGCCGGCAGCGACGGCCGATCTGGCCGACCCCAGTGAACGGTTGGCGGTGCAGGCCGCGCCATGGCCGGGCAGCTTGCCGGCACCATCCCCGTCGGTCGTGCACGCGCCGGGGCAGCCCATTGCGGTGTTCGATGCTGCGGGGCAGCCGGTTGGGGTGAGTGGGCGTGGTGCGGTCAGTGCTGCACCGGCCACCGTGCACCTCGACGGCAGCGCGCACGATGTGGCGGGCTGGGCCGGCCCATGGCCCGTCGACGAACGCTGGTGGGACCCTGCCCGGGCGCGGCGAACGGCCCGGTTCCAGGTGCTCACCCGGTCGGGCCGGTTGCTGTTGGTTGCTGTGGAGCGCGGCCAGTGGTGGCTGAGCGCCGAGTATTGCTGAGGCCTAGACCGTGACCAGATCGTGCTCGTGCTCGGCGGCACGCAGCAGGTCGTTGCTGAGCCGGAAGCCCACACCGCGCACGGTGTGAATGAAGCGCAGTTCGGGTGCCCGCTGCTGCAGCTTGCGGCGCAAGTTACTGAGGTGCACATCCACCACATGAGTGTCGCCCACCCAGTTCGGGCCCCACACCTCTTCCAGCAGTTCGGTGCGCGAGCACACCTCTGCCGGACGACGGCACAGCTGCTCGAACAGTGCGAACTCGATGCGGGTCACCGGCACGTCGCCATCGTGCACGCGGATCTCCTTGCGGCCCACGTCCACGGTGAGGCAACCCAAGCTGATCACCGAGGCCTGCATCGGGTCCCAGCGGGCATGCAGTTGGCGAGGGCGACGCAGCAGCGCTTGGCATCGAGCCGCAAGCTCATCGGGGTTCAGATCGGCTGCCACCACATCGTCGGCGCCGGCGCGCAGTGCGCGGATGCGGGCGTTGTCGGCGTCGGGAGCAGCAATACCCACGATGTAGGCATCGGTGAGCGAACGCATGGTGTCGAACAGCATGCCGCCTTCGGGGCTGGGCAGATCGAGGTCCACCATCACCACATCGGGAGAGAACGAGCGAGCCAAGGTGAGTGCAGCCTCCTCCTCTGTCGTCGCGCTCACGGAGTATCCGCGAGACCGCAGTGCGGATGAAGCGACTCGACGAAGGATCGGGTCGCCCACTGCCAGCAGCACTCGGGGTGCAAGTTGTGCATCGGGTTCCATGGTGAAGTACTTCCGCCTAGAGGTGCTCCTGATTGCGGCAGGGATGCCGCCATCACACCGTTCAACGTCACTATCGGCGCGTTCCGAGGCGACCTGTAGCGCGGATTTTGACGATCCCGTGCGACATCGCTGAGGCGCGGTGACGTTCGCGGCCTACGGTGGACGAATGCCCGAGACCCGTCACGACCTTCGCGCCGCCGTCGCGGCCCGTCGCCCGGTGGATGCCCGCGAGCGCCAGTCGGTCGACGACTTCCTTCGTCTGTTCGACACGCTCGACGACCCGTTCTCGGAAACTGCCAGCCCGGTGCACGTGACCGGTTCGGCCATTCTGGTCAGCGAGGACCGCACCCGGGTGTTGCTGCACCAGCACAAGCGACTCGGCCTGTGGTTGCAGCCCGGTGGCCACATCGACCCGGGTGAACTGCCGTGGGACGGCTCGCTCCGTGAAGCCCGCGAAGAGACCGGTCTGCCGGTGATGTTCGCCGGTGGCGAGCCGCAGTTGGTGCACCTCGACGTACATCCGGGCCCGCGTAAGCACACGCACCTCGATCTGCGGTATCTGGTCGAGTCGCCGCTCGTGCCGCCCGCCCCGCCCGAGGGCGAGAGCCAGCAGGTGCAGTGGTTCCAGTGGCACCAGGCCATCGCGATGACCGAACCGGGGCTGGAGGGAGCGCTGCGGGCACTGCAGCCCGGCACGCCCAAGATCCGCACCGTGCGTGCCGCCGATGCGGGGGAGTGCGCCCACGTGTACCTGCGGTCGCGAGCGTTCGGGTTGCCAGACGTGCCGGTGGTGCATGCCGAGCGCGACGTGAAGCGTTGGATGGCCGACGAGGTCGTGGGCCGCACCGACATGTGGGTGGCCGAGGTGGACGGTGTGATCGCCGGACTGATGGTGCTCGGTCACGAACGCGACGGTTCGTGGGTGGAGCACCTCTACCTCGACCCGTCGTGGTGTGGTCGTGGCCTCGGCGACCAGTTCGTCGAGGTGGCCAAGCGGCGTGGTGCCGACGGGCTGCAACTGTGGACGTTCCAGTGCAACGAACCGGCCCGGCGCTTCTATGAGCGTCACGGGTTCACGGCCG
>CAIXIJ010000150.1 GCA_903919455.1 uncultured Acidimicrobiaceae bacterium
CACATGGAGGCCGGCAAGGTGACGGCCCTCATCGGGCCGTCAGGCTGCGGCAAGAGCACGTTCCTGCGCATCCTCAACCGCATGCACGAGATGATTCCGATCGCGGCGATGGCGGGGGAGGTGCTGCTCGATGGTCACGACATCTATGACCCCAATCGCAAGCTCACCGACGCACGGCGCGAAGTGGGCATGGTGTTCCAGAAGCCGAACCCGTTCCCCGCGATGTCGATCTACGACAACGTGCTGGCGAGCTACCGGCTCACCGGCACGAAGGCATCGACGGAGGCGAAGGACGAAGTGGTGCAGACCTGCCTGTCCAAGGCCGGTCTGTGGAATGAAGTGAAGGACCGTCTGCGTCAGCCCGGTGGCGGTCTTTCTGGTGGCCAGCAGCAGCGTCTGTGCATCGCACGCGCCTTGGCGATCAAGCCTCGGGTGCTGTTGATGGACGAACCGTGTTCGGCACTCGACCCGACGTCGACCCGCCGCATCGAAGAGACCATCATCGAACTGGTTTCCGAGGTCACCATCGTCATCGTGACGCACAACATGCAGCAGGCTGCCCGCGTGTCGGATCACTGTGCGTTCTTCCTGGCGAGCCAGGGAACGCCCGGAGTGATCGTGGAACACGGGCCCACCGACGCCATGTTCAGCTCGCCCCAGGACGAGCGCACCCTCGACTACGTGATGGGTCGCTTCGGCTGACCCCGTTGCTGTTCACCTCGAAGGTGAACAGCAGACGACGCAAAACCTGCCTCTGATCAGGCAGAACGCCTGATCAGTTCGTCGCGCTCGCGCAGCGATGGGCCGTGGGGAGCATTCAGCGTGCCGATCAACACTGGCAGCGGTGAAGCCGCCGCCGGCAGCGTCCGGGATACCCCCATAAACGACCTGGTCGTAGCCGAATCATGGCGTGCAGATGAATGCTTGACGAGGTCTTGAAGCGTTCACTTCGAGGCCAACCAGAGGCAACGTGGGTCGTGTTTGATACGGGTGCTCGCAACTGGACTGTGAGCAACTCGCCACTTGAAGGGACACATCAACATCATGCTCAGCACGAAGAAGGCCAAGGGGCTCTCGCTCGCTCTGGCCGCCATCGCTCTCGTGGGGGCCGCAGTCTCCGCCGGAGACTCGGCTTCCGCCGACCCGAAGCAGTACGACGCACCGTTCGTGGCCGTCGGCTCCGACACCACGCAGGACATCTTCAACGCCTTCGCCGGCTTCGAGAACGGTGTGAACTACACGCCGCTGCAGACCGACTCGGCAACGGGTCAGAAGCAGCTCACGTCGTGGGACGCCACCGCTGGCGGCCTCACCACCACCTGCATCACCGCCCGTACCGGCGGCCCGTCGTTCAACCGTCCCAATGGTTCGGGTGCAGGCCGCACGGCGCTGCTCTCGACCATCACGGCCGGTGGCACCACCTCCAACACCAACTGCGGTACCGGCACCACGTCGGCCAGCGGTCAGATCAGCATCGCCCGTTCCTCGAGCCTCTCGAGCACTGCGGGTACCTCGCTGGCCTACGTTCCGTTCGCCCGTGACGCCATTAGCTTCGGCTACTACCGCAAGGCCGGCTCGCCGGTCACCAGCCTGAGCGTCGCTCAGCTCCAGAGCATCTTCACCTCGGCCACCGGTGCCACCATCGGCGGCGTGAAGATCTACGGCTGCGACATCCAGGCGTCGTCGGGCACCGGTACCACCTGGCGCTCCAAGATGGGTGTTGCAGCTCCGTTCACCACCACCACGGTGTGCGATGGCGCCATCAACTCGGTCACCGGCGCTGCTTTCGGCACCTCGCAGGAGAACGACGGCGATGCCCTCGTGGCTCGCGGCGACGCAGTGGACGCCATCGACACGGGCGCCCAGGTCATCATCGGCTTCTCGGTCGGCGGCTACATCGGCAAGGCCAACCTCGTTGCTCGTGGCGGCATGCCCACCACCGTGGGTATCGGCACCATCTCCGACATCGCCACCGGCCTCAACCCGGTCACCGGCACCCGCCCGAACCTGGTTGGCGACAGCACGTTCTACGCCTCGAGCTATGGCCGTGACCTGTACAACGTGATCCCCGCTTCGGTGATCAACAGCGCCTTCGGTAACGACGCCATCAAGCAGCTCTTCAAGACCAGCACCTCGTCGGTTTGCTCGGCCTCGACCACCATCCAGAAGTTCGGCTTCCTCACGCTCACCAACTGCGGCGACAGCACCACGTTGCTCCGCGCCGGCTGATCCTCAACCACTCCGACTGAATTCCAACCTCACTCCTCGAAAGGGAAACCAACTTGTACGCAAACCGTAAGTCCAAGCGGGTCGTCGGCACGATCGCAGCATTCGCTGCCATCGCCGCCGGACTCGTCGCCGCTGGCACCGACGTAGCATCCGCTGCGGCGCTGCCCGCTAACACCGCCCCGGCCGGTGCCGCCACCATGGCGCCGACCTCGGGTACCGCTGCCACCAGCTTCGGCTTCACCCTCCCCGGCGGCGCTGCCTGCCCGGGTGACGGTACGGCCGGCTACCGCTGGCAGACCTACATCATCCCCAACGCATCCGATGCTTCGCAGCTCGTGTTCGTGGGTGGCAGCCCCAGCATCGGTGGTTCGAGCACGGGCATCAACCCCCTGTTCTCGTCCGGTAACCCGATCGTCGACCAGAACCCCGCACTCACCACGGGTGCCGTCACCGTCGCTGGTACCAACTTCCAGCTGAGCGTGTTCCCCTCGGGCACGTTCACGAACAACGGCATCTACAAGGTGGGCGTTGCCTGCACCGATTCGCTCGGTGTGGCGCAGACCTACTG